>JBKJZJ010000214.1:0-60111 GCA_046715355.1 Allosphingosinicella sp.
CCAGCACGTAGCCCGGCAGGGCGGAGTGCCGATAGGGACTCGCGGGTTCGACCACCGGTTTGGGCGGGCTGGAGCGGGTAGCGGGAATCGAACCAGCACGTAGCCCGGCAGGGCGGAGTGCCGATAGGGACTCGCGGGTTCGACCACCGGTTTGGGCGGGCTGGAGCGGGTAGCGGGAATCGAACCCGCGTCACAAGCTTGGAAGGCTAGTGCTCTACCATTGAGCTATACCCGCTTAGGGCCGGCCCGGCCGCGGCTTTCCCTGCCAGAGCCGGCATCGCCGCGTCAACCGAACGCGATCAGCGCCATCGCGGCGAGCGTGACCGCGAGGATCTTGAGCTCGGCGGGAAGCGCGCGCGGCGCGCAGAGCAGGAACAGGCGCGCCATCTGGCCGAGGCCGAGCGCGCGGTGCAGGCGGCACCCCATCCGGTTGTCGTGCGACCAGCGCACGTCCGCGGTCACCGCGCCGACCAGGGGAATGCGCAGCCGGACCCGGCTTCCGGCCCGGATATGCTCCGAGGTCAGCGCCATGAAGCCCGACCGCGAGACGTTCCGCAGCGACAGCGCCAGATCGGGCCGGCCCTCCCTTTCGAGATAGGCCTTGCCGAAAGCCGGCAGCCGGTTCTGGGAGCGGACGATATGATGGGCGGCCGAGACCAGCCGGGTCGAAAGTGCGCGCACCGATAGCGTTCCTTGTGTCGTGGCCCGGCTGACGGGCGCCGCACCGCGCCGATACAAAGCGACTGTCTAAAATCGGGTTAACCACGCAAAGGCGAGACATCGCCGTCGCTTTGGCCTCCATTGGGACAATGCGGCCCGGGCCGGCACTGGCGCGGGACTTCGCTTATTCTTCGCGCTATAGGCGGTGTGGGGCGACGATGAGGATTTGCGGGGGCATGACAGGGCTGGGGCATTGCCCGTGACGATTGCCGCGAGCGGCGGCGACGGCGCCGCGCCGCCGTTCGAGACCATCGTCGCTGATTACGGCCCGCTCATCTCGCGCATCGCCTCCTCCTACGAGGCCGATCCCAGCCTGCGCGAGGACCTCACCCAGCAGATCTTCCTGGCGGTCTGGCAGGCTTTGCCCTCCTGGCGCGCCGACGCGTCGCTGAAGACCTTCATCGCCCGGGTGGCGCAGAACCGCTCGATCTCCTTCGTCACCAAGCAGGTTCGCCAGCCGCCGGTCGCCGAGCTTCCGGAGAAGCTGGAAGCCGAGGCGCCCAATCCCGAAGAGCATGCGATCGAATCGAATGAGCGTGAGATGCTAATGGAAGCGACCCGCAAGCTGCCTTTGCCGCAACGGCAAGTCATCATCCTGGTTCTCGAAGGTTTTACTTACCCAGAGATTTCCGAAATGCTTGAGATCGCCCCCAATGCCCTGGCGCTCAGGCTGTCCCGTGCCAAAGCGGCACTCAAGTCGATGCTGGAGCGTGATGAATGACCGACCTCGACCTTGACCGCCTCGGCGATGTCTGGCGCCAGCAGCCGGACCCGGCCGAGCTGGAGCGGCTGCAGCGCAGCGCGGCCGCGGTGAGCCGGCGCGCCCGGCGCTCGCGCGTCATCGACATGGTCGCGACGCTCGCGGTCGCGGCGGTCGTGATCCTGCTCGTGCTGACCAATCCGAAGACCGAGACGTTCGTGATCGGCAGCGCGGCGATCCTCGTCCTGCTCGGCAGCAACATCCGCCTGCGCAAGCTCAGGCAGGTCGAATTGCGGAGCCTGACCGGGAGCACCGAGGACATGCTCGACCAGAGCATCGAGCGCATCGAAACCACCCTCAAGCACGACCGCCTGAGCCTCATCGCCGGCGGTCCCTATCTGCTCATCGGCCTGGTGTTCGCGGCCTCCGCCGACAGTTCCGCCCTCGGCGACTTGTTCCCGACGCTGCAGGCGCTGAACCTGTCCCGCGCACTTTGGAGCGGGCTCGTCATTTTCGCGCTGGCGATCGCGGCCCTGTTCCTCGCCTTCAGGATGCGGCGGGGTCGCCGCGAGCTGGAGCGGCTGCGGACGATGCGCGAAGCCTATCGTCATGAGCATGAATCGACGACTCCGTGATTTGCGTTTTATTCTAGGTAAACGGAATCTGTTCGGCGGTTTAGCAAAGTTTCAACGCCTTTCCGCTACATGTCTCCCGTCGAAGCAAAATTAGGGAAGGCGAGACAATGGACAAGATTCGGATGACGGTCGAGGAGCTCCCCGAGCTCGAGACCGAAGTCGCGGTTTCCGGCGCGGTCAAGCAGCAGGAGGTCGGGGGCTTCCTGTGCCTGTGCCTCGCGGCCGGCATCGCGCTGGGCCTTTAAGCCAGTTCAACATGATCGCGGCCCGGCGCGCGAGACGGGTTGAAGCCCGCCGCCGCCGGGCCGGTTCGTTCCCGCGGCCGGTGGAACAATCATGATCGTCGGTGAGGACCTCAAAGCCTGGCTCGCGGACCGCCCGCGCCAGCGCCGGACGCAGGCCGAGATCGACGCCTTCGGCCGCGACTGGGGCCTGAGCGCTGTGCACCGGCGCTTCGACGAGGCCTTCTCGGCCATCGCCGCGCCGACCGCCGAGAAGGTCGCGGCCGCTGCTTCGGCACTGTTCGCCGACGATGGCTGGGTGGAAATCCTGGTCGAGAGCCTCGCCGCCAAGATGCGCGCCGACCCCTATTTCCATCCGCCCTTCCGGCCGTTGATGACGGACGTGCATAGCGGCCTGCTCGTTTACGAGCACGAAACCGTGTCGATCGCGATCGGCGTCAGCACCGCGGCGCAGCTCGCCGCCAAGAAGACGGCGCCGCGCCGCGGGCCGACCTCGGTCGGTTTCAACGGCCAGTATTGCGTGTTCAAGTTCGTCAAGGCGGGCGGCGCCCGTTTCTCGTTCTGGGAGGCGCCGCCGATCACCGCCGGCTTCACCGGCGCCGAAGCCGGGACCTGCGTGCGCACCGGCGAGCGCGACATCGATGACGGCGAGATCCTTGAGATCGACGGCCGCCGCCAATCCTATGTGATCGAGAAGCTGCGCGGCAACCTCTTCGTCCTGCAGGCCTCGATCGCGCTCGACCAGGCCCCGCTCGGCGTCGAATATGATTCGGCGAGCGGCGCATTCGTCGGCTGCAGCGCCGCCGACGACACCGCCTCGCGCATCCAGATGATCACCACGCTCCTCAGGAAGCTCGATTGCGACGCCGCTTTGCCGGCCATGGCCGAGCTGCTCGACCATCCGGACTTCTTCGTGCGCTGGCACGTCATGAAGGAGATGCTCGGGCTCGACGTCCAGCTGGCGCTGCCCCACCTCAGGCGAATGGCGGCGAGCGACCCGCATCCCGATCCGCGCCGGGCCGCGCGCGCCGTGCTCGACCGGCTCGAAGCCCCCGCCGCCAAGCAGCGGGCCGCCTGACATGCCACGCATCATCCCCTGCCAGGTCGAGACCGCGATCGAGCTCGGCGAGCTCATCGAGGCGCTCAACGATCCGCGCTTCGATCCGCGCGACGAGGAGAGCTTCGTCGCCTTCGGCCCGCTCCTGAAGCAGCTCGCCAACAACCGCTCCTTCCTCGCCGACATCGCGCTTGCCGAGCTGAAGGACCGGTGTGGCCGGCAAAGCGCCGGCAATCGCTATTCGAGCCAGGTGATCATGCTGCACCGCGCCTCGGAGAAATACTTCATCCGCGCCAATTTCTGGCCCTCGCCCCGCGACAGCATCTTCAAGGCGAGCGGCACTTCGCCTTTCTTCTACCACGTGCCGCACGACCATAATTTCTCGTTCCTCACCGTCGGCTATCTCGGCCCCGGCTATTGGAGCGACTATTACGAATATGATTATAGCGGCGTCGTCGGCCTTCCGGGCGAGCAGGTCGACCTGCGCTTCGTCGAGAAGTCGCGGCTCGAGCCGGGCAAGGTGATGCTCTATCGCGCCCATAAGGACGTGCACAACCAGCTCCCGGCCGACGAGCTCTCCATCTCGCTCAACATCATGGAGTCCTCGCCGAGCCTGCCCTTCCTCAGCCAGTATCGGTTCGACGTGGCGACCTGCACGATCGCGGGCATCCTCACCCGGACCGCGACCGAATCCCTGCTCGCGATCGCCGCCAATCATGGCGGCGGCAACGGCCGCGACCTGGTCGAGAGCGTCGCGGCGCGCCACCCCTGCGACCGCATCCAGTTCGCCGCGCTGCGCGAGCTCGCCGCCGCCGCGCCCGACCTCGACAGCGGCCTCGAGCTGCTCGCGCGCGGACGCGCCTCGCCCGACGCCTTCGTCGCGGGGATGAGCGCCCATGAAAGCGCGCGGATCGAGGCGTGCAGGGCGTGGATCGAACGTTGAACCGGGGGCGGCGCCGCGAACGGCGTCAAGCGGTCGGGACGAAAGCGCCGCTCAGTTCCTGAGCCGCGAGGGCGCTTCCTCGGTTGCCTGTTCCTCGATCTTCCCCGGCACGGTCCATTTGATCCCCGACGCCTTCGAAACGTCCTTCACGGCCTGCTTGGCCCTGACGGCGTCTTTGGCGGCTTCGAGCTCGGTGTCGCGCCATGGGCCGGTGAGAACGGAAGTGCGGTATCGGTAGCGGCGCACGGCATGCTCCTCCACCTTCGATAGTCTCTCGTTAACCGCAAATCTTTCGCCGATCCGGACCTCTTTCGGAAAGTCGTTGGCGAACAGCGCCTTGTCGCGAAAGATTACTTTTGCCCCGGGCCTGGGATAGAGCCGGGGCGATGATCGGAAAACTTCCCCGCCGCGGCGTGCGCTCGGCGCTGCGCCGGTTTCTCGATGCCGAAGCGGCGGGCGGGCTCGTCCTGGTCGCCGCCTCGGCGCTCGCCTTGGTGGCGGCGAACAGCGCCTGGGGCGAGGCTTATCGCCACCTCCTCCATATCGAAACCGGTCCCGCCCTGTCGCCGCGGCTCGGGCCGATGACCGTCCACCTGTGGATCAACGACGGCCTGATGGCCTTGTTCTTCCTGCTCGTCGGGCTGGAGATCAAGCGCGAGTTCGCCGACGGCGGGCTGGCGACCTGGGAGAAGAGGCGACTGCCGCTGATCGCCGCGGCCGCGGGCATGGTCCTGCCCGCAATCCTCTACCTCGCTTTGGCCGGCGGCGCGCCCGGGCTCGCGCGCGGCTGGGCGATCCCGGCCGCGACCGACATCGCCTTCGCCCTCGCCGTGCTCGCCTTGCTCGGCCCGCGCGTGCCGGCCTCCCTGAAGCTCCTCCTCGCCACGATCGCCATCGCCGACGATCTCGGCGCGGTCGCGATCATCGCTTTGGCCTATACCGACAGGCTCGATTTGACGGCGCTGGCGGCGGCGGCGGCGATCCTGCTCGCCATGTACTTGATGGGGCGAAGCGGCGTGGCGCGGCTCTGGCCCTATCTGATCGGCGCCGCCTTGCTCTGGTACCTTGTCCTGCTATCGGGCGTGCATGCCACCGTCGCAGGCGTGCTCGCCGCGGCATTCATCCCGGTCACCAGGAGCCCGGGCGCGCCCGATTCGCGGGATTCGGTCCTGCACCGCCTCGAACACGAGCTGACACCCTGGGTCGCCTTCCTGATCGTGCCCCTGTTCGGCTTCGCCAATGCCGGCGTCTCGCTGGCCGGCTTCGATCCCGCGTCCCTGCTCGCGCCGCTGCCGCTCGGCGTCGCCGCCGGCCTGTTCGTCGGCAAGCAATTGGGAATATTCGGCGCGATCCGGCTCGCGGTCCACTTCGGCCTCGCCCGCCCGCCGCAGGACGCGACCTGGCTCCAGCTCTATGCGATGGCGACGCTCTGCGGTATCGGCTTCACGATGAGCCTGTTCATCGGCGCGCTCGCCTTTCCGGACGACCCGGCCCTGGTCGAGCAGGCCAAGATCGGCACGTTGATCGGCTCTTTCGCCTCGGCTTTGGCGGGCTATGCCCTGCTCCGCCTGGCGCCGGCGCGGCGCCGCCCCGCCGTGCCCGGCGCAAGCGATTGACCTCGTTCACGAAAGCGCCAGCCCGAGAGGTTTAGCACTGGTATTGCGGCGCGGCGGCGACTACATCGCGCGGCTCGGCTTTAATGTGGAGGATTGTGCGCGGCACCTTTCGATGTGCGGCTCTGGCTGGTCTGGCGGTGAGCGCGTCCGCGCTCGCCCAGACCACTGCGCCCGCGCCACAGGAGCTGCCGGCGCCGACCGGCACGCCGATGAGCATCGATTTCGAGGCCGATCCGGTGCTGCGCCTCAGCCGCACCCAGGCGCGCTTCGAGCCGTTCCGTGCCGCCATCGCGCATGCGGTCGAAAACCACCCCGGCACGCTGGAGGCGGCGGCGGGCGAGGACGAGGCGCTCGGCGTGCTCGAGGAAGCGCGGCAGGCGGAGCTGCCCACGGTCGACCTCAACGTCACCTCCTACCGGGTGCTTTCGCGCGATTTCTCCAACGACGAGTTCAACATCATCGAGCGGTCGCGGCCCAGGCAGCGCACCGACGTCCTGCTCAACGTCACCCAGACCCTGTTCGATTTCGGAGCGACCCAGCGGCGCATCCTCGCCGCCGGCGCACGGCTCCGGGCCGCCGGCGCCGATCTCGAAACGCAGGCCGACCGGATCGCGCTGAATGCGATCGGCGCCTGGTACGACGTCTTCGCCTTTCGCGCGCTGGTCGCCGTGACCGAGGCCTTCGCCGCCAACCAGCGCGAGCTGCGCGCCGCGGTGGAGATGCGCATCCGCCAGGGCGTCTCGGCCGAAAGCGACCTCGCCCGCGTCGATTCCTACATTGCCCAGACCGATACCCGCCTCGCCCGCTTCCGCCGCCAGCTGGCCAGCGCCGAGGCGCGCTTCACCGAGCTGACCGGCGCGGCCGTCCCCGCCGGCCTCGAGCGCGCGCCCGTCCCGGGCGGAATCGTGTCGAGCCGCGAGCAAGCCGTGCTCGCTGCCGGCGCGGCCCCCGCCGTGCGCAGCGCCCAGGCGAGCTCCGACGCCAGCGCCCAGGAGGCGCGCGCCGCCCGCGCCGACCGGCTGCCGGCGATCACCGCCGGCGTCGACGCCGGCCGCTACGGCATCATCGAGAATGACCGCGACTATGACATTCGCGGCCGCATCGCGCTTCGCTACCGCATCTTCGGCGCCGCCGACGCCCGCTCCGAGCAATATGACGCCCGCGCCCGCGGCGCCGAGGCGCGCGCGCTGCGCATCCGCGTGGAGGCCGAGCGCGACGCCGCCATCGCCTGGTCGGACGTGCGCGCGCTGGAGCAGCAGCTGGCCGCGCTCGAGGCCTCCTATATCGCCAGCCGCCGCTCGCGCGACACCATCGTCGAGCGCTTCCGCGTCGCCCGCGGCACATTGTTCGACGTGGTTGCCGCCGAGGACGCTTATTTCGAGAGCGCCACCGCCTATATCCAGGCGGTGTCGGAATTGGACGCCGCGCGATACGTGCTGCTATCGCGCATGGGCCGGCTGCTCGACCTGCTCGAGGTCGACCCGGACCGGCTCAGAGGTGAAGGGTGAGCGAAGAAAATCTCATCAAGGTCCCCACGCCGCGCCTCGCCGCCTGGCTGATGGAGCCTATGAAGGCCAACAAGGCGACCTATTGGAAGGTCGCGATGGCCGCGGTCTTCATCAACATCTTCGGCCTGCTGACCTCCTTGTTCACGATGACGGTCTACGACCGCGTCGTCCCCAACAACGCCACCTCGTCGCTGATCGCGCTCACCATCGGCTTTTCCATCGTCATCATCTTCGATTTCGTGCTGAAGCTGCTCAGGGCCTATTTCGTCGACCATGCCGGCGCCCAGATCGACCGCGACATCGGCGATTCGGTGTTCGACCGCATGATCAGGATGCGGCTCGAATTGAAGAAGGGCTCGACCGGCGCGCTCGCCGGCCTGCTGCGCGAACTGGAGGCGCTGCGCGACTTCTTCGCCTCGGCGACCTTGACCGCGGTCGTCGACGTGCCCTTCATCATCCTCACCCTGTTCCTGGTCTGGATGATCGGCGGCGCGGTGGTGATCGTCCCGGCGATCATGGTGCCCTTGGTCATCCTCGTCGGCTGGCTCACCCACCCCGCGCTGGAGCGGCTCTCCGCCCGCGCGATGGGCGAAGGCCTGCTCAAGCAATCGGTGCTGGTCGAAACCATCGGCGGCCTCGAGACGGTGAAGACGTCCGGCGCCTCGCCTTTGCTGACGCAGCGCTGGCACAAAGCGGTCGAGCAGCATTCGGACAGCTCGCTGCGCCAGCGCCTGGTCGGCGCGATCGGCGTCACCTTCGCGACCTCGGCCGGGACCATCTCCTATGCCGGCGTCGTCATCGTCGGGGTCGGCATGATCGCCGAGCGCGAGCTGACCATGGGCGGCCTCATCGCCTGCTCGATCCTCGCCGGCCGGGCGATCGCGCCGCTCGCCCAGATCTCGCAATTGCTGTCGCGCCTCACCCAGACCCGCACCGCCTATCGCCAGATCAACGAGATGATGCAGATGCCGCCCGAGGGCCCCGAGGGCGAGGCGATCAAGCTGAGGAATGTCGAGGGCAAGATCGAGTTCCGCAATGTCGGCTTCCGCTATCCGGGCGCGCCCGAGCGCGCGCTGGACGCACTGAGCTTCACCGTCAATCCGGGCGAGCATGTCGCCCTGCTCGGCCGGGTCGGCTCCGGCAAATCGACCATCGCTCGCCTGATCCTCGGCCTCTATCCGCCCGAGGAGGGGCTGATCATGGTCGACGGGTCCGACATCCGCCAGCTCGACCCCCCCGACCTTCGCGCCCATATCGGCGCGGCGATGCAGGAGAGCGTGCTGCTCACCGGCTCGGTGCGCGAGAATATCCAGCTCGGCCGCGCCGGGATCGACGACGAGGAGCTGGTCCGCGTCTCCCAGATTTCCGGCACCCACCAGTTCATGGGGCAGATCGCCAACGGCTACGACCTCAGGCTCGCCGACCGCGGCGAGGGCCTCAGCGGCGGCCAGCGCCAGTCGATCGCCGTCGCCCGAGCGCTCGCCGGCCGGCCGCCGATCATCCTGATGGACGAGCCGACCAGCGCGATGGACGCGCAGACCGAGGGCGCCCTGATCCAGCGGATGCAGGAGGAATTGAAGGGCCGCACGGTGATCCTGATCACCCATCGTCCGCCTTTGCTCCAGCTCGTCCAGCGCATCATCCTGCTCGACCAGGGCAAGATCGTCTCGGACGGCCCGCGCGACAATGTGCTGAAGCAGATCATGCGTCCGAAGGCCGCCTGACATGCACGGCACCCATCTCGAGGACCTGACCACCAGGATCAAGCCGCGCGCCGCGTCGAGCATGCTGCTGTGGATCATCTTGGCTTTCGTCGCCGCCTTTTTCCTGTGGGCGGGCCTGACCGAGCTCGACCGGACGGTGCGCGGCCAGGGCCGGGTGGTGCCGTCGTCGCAGCTCCAGGTGGTCTCCAACCTCGAGGGCGGCGTCGTCCAGGACATCCTCGTCCGCTCGGGCCAGCAGGTCCGCGCCGGCGACCCCTTGATCCGCCTCGACCGCACCCAGACCAGCGCCGAATATGGCAGCGGCGAGGCGACGCTTTCGGCGCTCAGCATGAAGATCGCCCGCCTCGAGGCCGAGGTCGCCGGCCGCGAGCCGGTCTATCCCGCCGCGAGCGACCCAGGCCTCGCCGACCAGATCCGGATCGAGCAGGCGCTGCACGCGGCGCGCATGGCCGACCTCGCCGCGATCGCCGGCGCCTCCTCGGCCCGGATCAGCCAGGCCGAGCGCGCGGTCGCCGAGTCGCAATCCACCTATCAGTCGCGGGCTTCGGCCTATCGGCAGCGCAGCCTCGAAGCTCGCGCCATCCGGCCCCTGGTCGAGCGCGGCATCGAGCCGCGCCTCAGCCTGGTCCAGGCGGAGGCCGCCGCCAGCATCGCGCAAAGCGACATGCAGGGGGCCGGCGAGGTCATCGCCCGCGCCCGCGCCGGCGTCGCCGAGGCGCGCGCGGCCCAGGCCCAGCAGCGCCAGGAATGGCGCGCCCAGGCCGGCACCGAGCTCGCCACCGCCCAGGCCGAATATTCCGCCCGCCGCCGCGCACTGCCCGCGCTCGCCGACCGCGCCCAGCGCACCGTGCTGCGCGCGCCGCTCGCCGGCCGCATCCACCGCGTCCTGATCACCACGCGCGGCGGCACCATCCGCCCGGGCGAGCCGGTGGTCGAGATCGTCCCCTCGAACGAGAGCCTCCTGATCGAGGCCCAGATCAGCCCGACCGACATCGCCTTCGTGCGGATGGGCCAGCCGGCCCGCGTCGCCATCACCGCCTACGACCGTTCGATCTACGGCGTCCTCGAAGGCCGCGTGGTCAGCATCTCGCCCGACGCCACGGTGAACGAGCGGACCGGAGAAAGCTTCTACACGGTCAAGGTCCGCACCGACGTCAACTTCCTGCGCGACGCCAACGGCCGGCAGATGCCGATCGGCGTCGGCATGACCGCCGAGGTCGACCTGCTCGGCGACAAGCGGAGCATCCTCCAATATATCCTCTCCCCGATCACCCGCCTCGGCGAGACCGCGCTCAGGGAGCAGTAGCCGCCTTCGCGCGCGGCGGCGCTGCTCGAACGCGATGTGGCATGGATGAGTGACGCCACCATCGATGCAAGGCCAGCGGTCCACCGGTGGAGGGGAGGCACTCGAGAACTGGTCTCCGCTAGAAGCAACCGAATCTCGGATGATCGGCTAACTGCGCAGTGGCTGCGAGATTGCGTTCCGACCTTCGCGAATTCTCGTATATCATCATCACATGGGCGGGATCGATCAAGACGCGGGAATAGAGTCGGCAAGTGAGTCGGTTTGCCGCTTGTTGGGCGGTGTCTTCGATTGTCCACTGGAGTTAGCGGGCCAAATCTTGCTTCGCGGCAAGCTCCGCGAGTTTCAGGGGCGCGCGACGATCGTGCGGCGGGGGGATAGAGTATCGACCCTTTATGTCGTCGTTACCGGCCGGGCGCATGCAATCGTCTATTCGATGGATGGCCAGGTGGTTCTGCTCCACGAATATCGATCGGGCGACTTTTTCGGGGTTGTGAGCCCGCCTTATTCGGCGGAGAATGATGCCGATGTCGTCGCGGTCGAGGCGGTCTCTTCCTTCCTGCTCGAAGGGAGCGTGCTGGCGCTGCTCGCCGAACAGCACGGCTGCATCGGCCTCGCTTTGCTCAAGGTTATGGTCGGGCGTCTCCAGCAGACGGCGTCGCGGATGTACGAACATATCGCCCTGTCCGCGGTGGGCCGCGTGCATGCGGAATTGCTTCGCCGTGCGCGCGAGAATGCGGATCTGGCGATCCGGCCCACCCCGGTCCTGTCCGACCTCGCGTTGCGCGTGTCCACGACCCGGGAGACCGCATCGCGCGCGGTCAACGCGCTCGAGCGGCGCGGCATCATCCGGCGCGATGCGGACGCGCTCGTCGTCGTCGCGCCGCACCGCCTCGAGGAGCTGGTGCTATGAAGCGGCGAAAGATGTAAGCGCGTAGAGACCGATCGCCGGGCCGCCGTCATAGGCCTTGATCTCGCCGATCCAGCTGGCCTCGCTTTGGCCGCCGTCCGTCGCCGCGAGCAAAGCCGCGAAATCGTCCGAGACGCAGATCGAGCCGGGCGGCGAGGAATCGGCGATGGCCTCGGCGATATCGACGCCGCTCCCTGCCGGCCGCAGCGCCCGCGAGAAGGGATCGCGCACGCTGTCGATCAGCCCGTAATGGCCGGCGATCTGCAGCACGAGCCGGTCGCGGAGGCGCGCGTGCACAATACGCGCCGCCGCCGCCGCCGCCGCGCAATCGGCATAGCCGATCAATATGGTTTCGCCGTTGAGATGCGGTGGGAGCGCGGGCCGGCTCGCGGCGTCGAGGGCTTCGCGCACCTCGCCGAGCCGATCCTCGAAGCCGCTCCCGGTGCCGCCGCCGACGCGGATCGCAAGCAACGCGATGCCGGGAAGCGCGGCGGCTTCCGCCGGCCGCGATTGCGCCGCCTCGCCCATCAGCCGTTCCGCGTTGAGCAAGGCGGCGCCATAAGCGATTCGGTCGGCCAGCGCGACGGCGGCGCCGTCGGGCGGGCGGTCGAGCGGGCGCACGCAGCGCGCGCTCTCGGCGGCGGCCAAAGCGGCGTCGAAACGCGCGCGCCACGCGCCCCCGAACGGATCGACGAAGCGCGCCGCGAAGCTTGCCGCATCCGACGGCAGGACGACGTGGAGCTCGGCACCGCGCGCCAGCAGCGCCTCGGCGGTGAGCAGCTCCGAACCCGCCGCCAGCGCGCCGAAGCCGAAGCCGATATCGGCGTCGAGCGCGGCCGGCGCGGCCGCTGCCGGATCGGTTCCAGCCTCCTTGTCCGCCGAAAAATGGAGCGAGCGCGGCGGCCGCAACAGGTCGAGCCAGGCGGCCTCGCCGCCGAGGAGCTCCTGGATGATCAGGAATTGCCGGAGCGTCGAGGCATGATCCTCCCACGCCCGCGGCGCCGCCGCGACCGCCGCCTCGAGCCTCGCCCGCGCCTCGTCGCGCCGCCCGAGCAGCAGCAGCGCCTCGGCTTCGGTCGCGGCCCGGTAATAAGGCGTCTCGGGCTCGTCGGGCTCGCGCGCGATCCGCTCGAGCACCTCGCGCGCAATCTCCTGCGCCCGCGCGCGGTCGCCGGAGAGCAGCGAGAGCGTGGCGGCGTTGATCAGCGGATAGGTCGCCGGCCGCAGCGCCGCCGAGGCCCGATAGCATTCGGCCGACTGGAGATAGAAACGCCGCCGGTCCGCCTCGTCCGAGGCCCTGAGCGCATAATCCTTGAGCAACCGCCCCTTGACCGTCAGCGCCGCCGGATCCTGATCGTCGCGATCGTAACCCGCGGCGCAAAACTGCGCCCAGGCATGATCAAGCGCCCCCGCGCGAGCGAGGGCGATGATCGTGGAGAGGGGGGTGGCAGGATTCAGCATTCGAAGGTGAACATAGTCGCCAAAAGGATCGAAGCCGAGCCCAAGGTTTGATTCTTAGGCTCCTGATCCCCCGGGATGACGAACATCCGGGTCGATGTCCACCGGCATATATGAATCGTATCCCTGCGAATTGGCGTAAATAAAATCGACGTGGATATTGAGCGAGTGCACATAGCGTGTCGGATTTTCTATGACCGCTTTCGCCCCATGGGCGATAAAATAGGCGATCTTGCACTCATATCGATCGGGGCCTCCAACCGTTCCCGGCTCTGCAACGCCGGCTTTGCTGACACGGCGAGCCTCCGAATATATTCTGGGCGTCAGGGTTATGTCTCCGATAGAAAATGGCGGCTTTTTGTGACAGAATTGCCAGTTCTTGGCGCTAAGGACATAGATAACATAGCAGTCCCTATCATTATTTAATGAAAGAGGCGTTTCATACGGCGGCGTCATTCGTACTGTATCTGGGTAGGTAATTGAGTTTGCAGCCAACGCAAGCAATAAGTCATCAATGCCATTGGCATATTCCGATAGATCTATCGTCTTGTTAATATCGTTGAAGTAAAATTCCAGCCTGTTTGGATTTTGTTGCGGGAGCATTTGAAAGTCGAGTATCCTTACCACCGCGATACTTGGTTTTGGGTCGGAAGCTGCATACTCTTGGATAGTATATGAAGGTCCAACGAGCCTCGCGAGCGGGATCTGGTATTCCATTTGTCATCTCCTCGTCACATTGTTTCGGCAACTTGTCGAAGAAGAAGCCGACTCAACTCGGCCTTCGGCCCTCTGCGGGACCGAATCGCCCTGATCGAGGCTGGGCAGCTATGCGATATGCAAGTCGTCGAGCGCTGCTGAGCCACGACGATGAACTTACGCAGCAATTGAGGTACCGAGCGTGACGGCCGTCACGGGACTGCCTCTGTCGAGATGCCGGCTTGTGGAACCTGTCCGTGGCATCACCCTGATCACCATTATCTCACTGGGTTCTGCGCTTCGGCGACCTGTCGTTCGAAGGACCGCCAACTCGCATTTTCGGGATCGCGCCGGTGGCCGCGAGAAGGGTATCTAGCGTCGCTCCGGCACCACTCCGCGTGACGCCGGTCACGCCCGCGCGGCGAAGGAGCGGCATCGAAGAGGAACGGCTATCCGGGCCGCTTCACGCAGGTGCCCAGCGCTAGGCTCCCGAGCCGCCGGGGTGCCGAACGTCCGGGTCGATGATCAGCGGCGTGTAGGCGGGCGTTTGCCCCGGGAAGACGAGATCGACATGAATGTTGATCGCGTGGGTGTAATATCCGGTCGCGCCCAGCGCTTTCCGGCCGTCGGCAATGAAATAGGCGACCGTGCATTCGTCCGTGACCGGGCTCCATTCCCCGGTGGCATGATCCTGGAGGACCCTTTCCTTGGTTCCCCAGGGCGCCAGGCGGCGTGCCTCGCAGTAGATTTTCTTCCCCGTGAGCTTGGGGCCGATCGAGAAGGGTGGATGATTGCGGCAGAATTGCCAGTTCTTGTCGCTCAGCTTGTAGATCACGTAGGTCAGCGACTGGTTGTTGAGCGACAATGGCGTCATGGGCGGATCGGGCCGGTTCGACGCGTCGTCCGGAAAGTGGAAATCGAGCCGCTGCACGTCCTTGAGCAGCTGGTCGAAGCCGCCCGTATAGGTCGCCAGATCGATGAAGTTATATGCGCGCGAGAAGAAGAACGACACCCACTTGCCCGCGGCTTCCACATCCACCTCCCGCACGGTTGCGATAGTCGGGACATGGTCCGGGCCCTCGTCCAGCTCGACGATGGGCAGCTGTTGCATGACAATCTGGGAATCGGCCATCGAATCTCTCCTAGTTCATTGCTTCGGCAATTTGCCTATCGAAGGAACGCCACGTTGCATTTTCCGGGTCATGGACGCGAAGCCTGGCAACGGTGGCAGCGGCGCGGGTAAACGACTCCATCGCCTTCCTGCGTTCGCCATGCTGTGCGAGAAGCCGGCCAAAGGTTAATTGGGTGCGCATCCAGAAGTCCTGATAATTGAGATTGTCGGGCTCGCGCGTGATTAGCTGGCGCACCAGCTTTTCCTGCTCCGCTCTATGGTGCCGGACCCGGTCCCACCGTCCGCTCAGGTTCCAGGCGTCGGCGGCCCAGGCGTGTCGATTGGCGATGTCGAGAAGCAGGTCCGGATCGTTCCCGATAAGGCGCCGGTTCCCCTCCATCGCCGCCAACGCCGCAGCGCAGGCGCGCCGGGCCTCCGCCGCGTCCGTCGGCGGCGCGAGGGCCAGCGTACACAAATTTCCTTCCGCATAGCCCAGCTCCCTGAGCGAGCGGGGATTGCCCGGGTCGATCGTCCGCAAGCGGTTGGCGAGGTCCTTATACCTTTGCCACGCCCGTCTCGCTGCTGAGAAATTGTCGCGGCGATAGTCGGCGTATCCCACCCAAAATTCACTTTGCGCGTGACCGAAAATTCGATCCGGGTCGTCTGGGCTGGCCGCGAGCAACTGGGCGGTCGTCCGGTAGCTCTCTCCGAACATGCGGGTGGCGGCAGCCTGCCGGCCGCTGGCGATCTCGATTTCGCCAACCGCCTGCACGATCCGGGCGCGCATGAGGTGGTCGTACGGGCGATCGAACCTTGCGAGCTGGCGATCATAATAGGCCAGGACACGCTGGTTGACCGTGCGCATGACATCGAGCCGGCCGACGCCGTCGAGTCTCCTGCGAAGGTCTCCATGCATGAACTCGACAAGTCCTTCCGCTTCTGCCCGCTGCCCCTCGGCTTCGCGGCGGGCATCAAGCGCGACCCATGTCAATACCGCCATCACGAGCATCGCCGCCAGAGCTGTCCCGGTGATCGCCATTACGCGCCGCACCCGGCGCGCCGCATCCCGCTGCACCAGCGTATCGAGCCCCACGCCGGTAATCCCAGCGACCAGCTTAAGCAGTCCCAACCGCGCCCCATCGCGATGCCTGCGCAAATCGGTCGCGAGCGGCTCATGCCAGGTGCCGTCCTGGCCGAAGGCGCGCAGCGCCGCGGGGAAGCAGTCGGGCGGGTCGCCGTCGAGGATGGCGGCCAGGATCGGCCGGTCGGGATGGAGCGCGCGGAAGGTCTCGATCTCCTCGGCGACCCACAAGGAGACGGCCGCATGCGGCGAGCACAGCACGATCAGCGCGCCCGACTGGGCGAGCGCCTCGCGCACCGTCTCGCTCAGATCGGTGGCGGCGGGGAGCTCCTCGCGGTCGCGGAAGATCGGCCACAGGCGCGGCGGCACCGGCCCGCGCGCGGTCTCCATGCCGACCAGCCGCCTGGGCATGCGATAGGCTTCGAGCCGGCGATGCAGCCGGCCGGCGGCGGCCGCGTCCTTGTGGCTGTAGCTGAGGAAGGCCGTGTAGCGGACCTCCGGACGCGCAGGCTCTGCCATCGTCCTTCCCCCCGGCCGAAGCCGCGCGGCCCCGCCTCATTCCCCGAGGGAAAGACTGCCAGAAATGAAATGAAACCACAATGATCTGCTGGACGGAAATGAATTTTCGATCGGGCTTGCGATGACTGACGATGCCTATCGATGGAAAACGCGAGTTTCTAGCCATCCTGGACGAACGCGTTGAGGCCGAAAGCCCAGGAATCCCCCCGGCTGTTTCGGTCAATCCGGAATGTCGGCGAATATCGCGCTGGTGGACAGGGCTTCCGCCTGACTCGAAGGTATAAGCACCTGTTTCAACGACACGATCTTATGAGAAAGAACACTCGTTCCCACACTTTGCCCCACTGCAGGACAACGACGCGTCCGTCCGCATTTTTCAACGACCGGAGTAGGAGGCTGTCGAACTGGACTACATAATGCCTTTAAAAAAAGCATATTTATGTCCGTCAAGAAGGTGGTTCCCTCAAGGCGCTTGCACCATCGTGACCCCAATCAGAGCGCTGAGTTGACTAGCCGGCAGATTCACGAAGCACTTTGATGTGGCGGCTGCGCTAACTACCGAGCTGCCGTCGGGTCCAGAGAGCGCCATTGGGGAGATCCAATCTACCGTGCTTTCCATCGAGTTCCAGCTGATGATAAGGAACATGGCCTTGCCACGAGAGAGAGGTGACGATGCGAAATACGAGGATCCCGGTTGAGACAACAGAATCCCTGTTGATCGAGGTGTTCCCAGTAGAAAGCCGGCTGGCCGGAACTGAGAATTTCGATGATATCTGTGCCGGCCGACTCGATTTGGAAGAGCATAGCGCTGCCTTCCGAATGACGGCAGGAGAATCGCTGGCCATTCTAGCCAATGCCGTCACAGTGATTGCGTTTGTGTGGCAGCTCATTGGCAGCCGCCGATCGGGGCGCGCGGCCGCAGTGGAGCCGACGCAAAGCCCCGAGCAAATCGATATCAAGGTCCTTGCGGCGCTTCCGGAGAGCGCGGCCCTGCCGAGTGACAAGCGGCTCGCTCTGATCACGGCGATCATCGTTCGCCGGTGACGATGGAGCGAGTACGCGACGCGCTGCTGTTTCTCTACTTTCGAGGCGGCGCTGACCTGGCACTGAGGAATCCCATCGCCCTGGCGGGGCTGGTGGGCTTGGTCACCCATCGGTCCTGGTCAAGCGCCGCGGTGTTCCTGATTTCCGTACTGGTAGCCTATTTCATTCCTAACGAGCTTCTGTTCCGCGACTCGGCGCGCACGAAGCGCGAGGTCCTGTCCTTCCTTAAGACCTACGAAGGGGCCACCTTCGTGCGGATTCCGGCGGATGATTTCGGCCGGCATTTCGACCTGAGGTTCCTGATTCCATCCTTCTTTGGGAAGAGGTGGCTTGCAGTGCGGATGGCCCGGCGAATCCGCGTGTTCACGGTGAAGAGTGGCGCCGCAGGCCGGAGCGGGCCGACGGCCCCGCGCGCCTACGTTTCTGCGATCGCGCTGGATGCCTATGTCTTCCTTCGCGATCAGATCGCAAACGCCAGGCCCGAAGTCCATTTTCGCCTTGCCCACGAATTGGGGCACGCATCGGGCATCTACACGGCGACCGCCCAGCGCAACCTCATTGGTCTAACTTGCGTCTACTTTTCGATCGCTTGGATTTTGGTCAACGCGGCCTGGTCCTGGTGGCTTGCCGCCTGGACGCTCGTTCAGCTCCTCGCCTGCGCAATCGTCGCCCGCGTGTTCGAGGCCTATCGGCGGGACGAGCATTTCCACGCCGAACTCGTCGCCGACTACATGGCCTCGCGGCATTTGGCCCCGCACGAGGTGAGGGAACTTCTGGAAACCGGCCTAGCCCATGCGCTGGTTCAGGCCGACCCGGGGCTGGACGCGGCGCAAACCGCGAACAGGAAGCGCATTCTCGTCGAGCGGCTGGAATCTCTCGGCAGGGGTGAAGAGGTGGACATTCCGCTCGCCTACTTGAACTACTCGTTCCACCACCCCTTAGCACTGGCGCTCTTCGTGTTCCTCCATTGTGGATATATCGTAACGTTCTCCGCCATCAACACGCCTTCTATTGTGATCGCGGCGGCTTTTTTTGCGCCGCTGTTCGTGTACTTCATGATGTCCGTCAGGCAGGATGTCGAACTCATGATTGCGATTAACCGGATTCTCGAGCCCGAAAACCAACGAGCGGAAGTGTCCGGCCAAGCTTGAGGACCCGTCCGGAGCAGGACGACGAGGGGGAAAGGGGCCGCATTCAGGGCCCATCTTCGGGCCGGGCCCGGACATGGGAGGGGCGCGGTCGGGGTCGCGCATGACGGCAAGGCCGGCGTGCGAAGGGGGAATTGGTCGATGAGCCTATCGGTTTGGATTCAGCAGCTGCCGAACCACATGACCGAAGCCTTTGGCAGCGCGCGGGGGCTCGTGAGCCGGCACGCCATGCGCAACCTCGGGCTGATAAGCGCCCTGATCCTCACCATGGTGGCGACGGCGCTCGGGCTCACCGACCTGATCGCGGCGTCCGAGGCCGGGGAGGTTGGCCCGATTGAGTCCGTGGTCGTTGGGGCCCTGGCGGGCACTGCCATCCTGACGATGTGGCTCGCGCTCGAATTTGCGATCGAAGCGCAAAGCTGGGGCCGCCGCGTGCTGGCGCTGCTCATCTATGTCATGCTGGTTCTTTGGTCGGTCGGCTTCGGCTTCGGCTTCTACTGGCGGCACCTGGCCTCGATTGGAATCGCGCAGGACGACACCACCGCCATGATGCGGCGGGTCGACGAAAGCCTCGACACGGCGGCGACCAACCTGACGACCATTCGCATGCAACTCCGTGCCCTGTCCGAGGATACGCAGGCACGCGCGAGCCAGGAAGGAAGGCAGGGCGACGCCTGCGACGGAGTCGACACTGGCCGGGGCGAAGGCGACTATTGGAATCTTCGGACCCAGATGTCCAACGACGTCAACCTGCTCATTCGCGGGATGAGCATCTGGATCGGCGGCGGGGTGGAAATCCGTGAGGGCGTCAAGGATCCCCTGATCGCTCAAATCGAGGCACTCGACGTGCAAGCGACGAGGGATCAGGCGGAATTCGCCGCTGGAACGCGTGATCCGGCCCTCATGCGCCGCAGGCTCGCCAATCTCGGCGACCAGGCGAGGAGCGTCCTCGGCCGCGCTAATGCGATCATCAACGGCAAGGATGCCTATATTGCAAGCCTTAGAGCGCTGTCGAGAAGGCTCAGGGCGGGCTATCTCGATGCGGCAGGCCATCGTTGCAAGGACAGCGCCCTCGCCGACAGCCTTGACCGCGCGGCAGGGCAGCTGGGCAGGCTGGCGCCGATTTCCCTGAATGAGGCCAACCTCGACCCGCAGCTCGGGGCGCGGGCGACGCAGTTCGCGTTCAACAGGCTCTGGAAGAACGCCTTTGCCATCCTCCCCGGAGACCAGGTCGAGCAGGGCGGTGGCCTGACCGACAGGGACCTCCAGGCGCTGGTCGCCGCGATCGTCGTCGATATCGTCATCTTCTTCCTGACGGTCTTTGGCCGGCGGAGCGACCCGACGGGAAGCCTGGCCAGGCTGCTCCGCGGGGCGTCCGTCGATTCCGAGCTGCTGCGGCGGCTCCAGCGCCAGATCAACCCGCAGGGCGGCGCGCTGCGCGCCTTGTTCGACAGGTCCGTGGTTCGCTTTCGCGACCGCCTCTATTTGGTGACCAGCGAGGATTTGCCGGCGCGCTACGATCCGATCCGACACCTGCAGACCGTGCTCCTGGCCGCGGGCGAGGTCGCCTTCGTTCCGCTGTCGGGCCCGAGAGGATGGACGCCGGACAGGGCGGCCACGCTGGCGGCGGTCCAGCGCCATTTGACCCAGGCCGGCGGCGGGCCCGGGGGCGACCCCGAACTGGCCGCGACGGCCGGCTTCGCTCCGGAGCGCGTGTCGGCGGTGCGGATGAGGGCGGAACTCGTGCTCGCGCTGCAGCGCCTGTTCTCGTACCGCCAGGACGAGGCGGAAAACGATCCTGTCACGGAGCCAGCTGGCGCCGGGAACGCGGGAGGGGGCGGGAGCGAGGCATCCTCACCTCGCGACGCTGGAGAAGGTCAAGGCGGGCCGGATGGGAGCCCCCGGTAGATGGCCGGGGTCAGCTATGAGAGCCTGCTGAAGAGCATCCGGGACGCTCCGGTCGCCTCGGCCCGGCCGGACGATCCGTCCCTCCAGCCCGCGCCGCCGCAGGGCCAGACCTTTGAGGAGATGTTCGGCACCCACGCAACGACCCAAGGCGACGGCGACGCGGTCGCCAGCGAGCCGGCGCCGCCGCTTTTCGATCTCCGGCACGCGCGGCTGGCGTCCGGATGGGGGGGCGTCGCGGGCTTGGTGGTGGGGGCGTTCGTGGGGGCGAAGGGGGGCATGGGCTGGCTCGTCATCGGCGCCGCGACCGGCACGGTGCTCGGTTCGATCGTGGGCATCGCCGTCTTGAGCCTCTTCGCGGGCGCCGTCCAACGGCTCGGCGCGCTATGGGCCATGATCCTGGCGGCGATTGCCGTCGGCATTGGCGCCGCGGTGATGGGTCGATGAGGAGATGACCGGATGAGCGGGGAAAAATGCGGCCAGTATCGCGTCAATCGCAACGCCGAGCGGGAAGCGAGACGCCTGCGCGAGGCCCAGGAAGCGGCCGCCGCCGCGCGCAAGCGGCTCGAGGCGGCGCTTGCGCGCGGGCCCACATTGGCGGCGGGGGAGCAACCGCCCAACGCGGCACCGGACGTCACGGCCGAGATGCTCGATGCCTATGTCGCTGCGGCCAATGCGTTCAGCGTGACGCTCGAGCACCGGATCGCCAATAGCGAGGCGCTGAAGCAACTCCGGTCGGAGTCGGGCGGAGGAGACGCCGGGACCTGGAGCGGCCCGGCGGCGGACGCGTCGCATTCGTCACAGGAAACGGCCGCCTCGCGGTCGCCGACCGGCACTCCGGCAGAGCGCGAGGCGCGGCACGCACTCGTTTCGCGCCTTCTCGGCCGGCTTAGGGAGGCGACGGCCGAGGAATCCGAGCGGGTCATGACTCTGGCGAAGGCGCTGCTGGACTGCGACGACACCGTGGTCGCGGACAGGGTGGAGAAAGAACTGCGCCATGCGCTTCAGGAAGCCAATGCCGCGGGGGATGCGAGGCGGGCCGACGCCGCACGCGCCGAAGCCCTGCTCAGCCGGATCAGGGGGCTTGAAGGCGAAGCAATCGCCGACCTGCGCGGACGGCTGGAGGAAAGCGCCGCTGGCGGTCGTGCGCTACCGGCGAAAATCGAGGCCGCCGTGGAAGGCGCACGTGATGAGGAGATAGCGCGGTCGGACCGGGACTATGTCGCGCGCGTCTTCCGGGAGGAACTCGAAAATTGCGACTATCTCGTCGCCGACGATAGCGTCGAGACCGCGTTCGCTCGGGGGGGCCAGATCGTCGCTGCGGACGAACGCAACCCAGGCTATGCAGTCGAGATCAACGCCGACCCGGAGACCAGGAAATTTGAGATGAGGGTGGTTAGGCTGGACGATCCGGGTCCCTGGTCGCCGTTGCGCGATCAGCGCGACAGGGGGGTGGAGGATCGTTTTTGCGAAAGCCAGCAGCGGGTTCGCGATCGAATGCGCGAGGCCGGCATCGAAAGCTGGCTGACCGAGCACAAGCGCGCCGGTGAGGTCGCCGTGGCAACGCTCGTGCCGGCGGCCGGGCGCAAGGCGGACGTCGCCCCCAGGAAGAAGCAGCCGCGCGCCGCGCCGCTTCCGAGATCGTGATGGATGTCGGCGCCTCTCCCGATCCAGCTCCGGCGTCGCGCTGGCCGCGCTGGCTCGAGGAGATCGACCAGACCTTGTCGATCTGCCCGCAATTCTTGCTCTATGGAAACATCCGCGACAGGTACCTCATTCCGATCGATGACACGCAATTGGCCCAAGCCTCGCTGGTCGACGCGCTGTGGGCGCGGCTTCGGTCGCGCGGCTACGAGTTTCTGCTGCTGTACGATCCCACGCTCGGGCTTTCGATTCATCCCTCCAATGCTGCCGCGGCGGCGGCGCCGACGCTGTCTCTTGCCGCGGTGACTGCACGGGAGCGTTCGCCAGGCGGGGAGGGCGGCCACGATGTCGCGCCGGGCCAGATCGCCCGCCTGATCGAGGCAGTCTACAAGTCGGGCCGATGCGGCCTGGTCCTCCAGAACGCGTCCCGGTTGCTGCAGTCGGCGGCCGAGCTTTCGGCCGACAACCTGAACCTGTTTGCCGCGTGCGCGCAATATGCCCAGGCCGCCGTGCCGCGACAGGTCGCGCCTCCCCAGAAACAGCCCTTGTTCAATCCCGTCTTCTGGCTGGTGGACGCGATGCGCGACCTGCCGCCCTGGCTCGCCGCGGCTGGCGAACGGAGCCGCTCGATCTCGGTGGCGCATCCCGACACCGAGGCGCGCCAAGTCGCTGCGTTGCAGCTTGCGCGCTTGGTGGAGCCCAGGCTGGACGAACAGGAAGCCGCGCAGGCGGCAGACCAGTTCGCCGCACGCACGGAAGGGCTGACCCTGAAGGAAATGGAGGCGGTCGCCTGCCTCGCGCGCGATCAGGGGGTGCCGATGGCGGGGATCGCCGACGCGATCCGCTGCTACAAGGTCGGAGTAACCGACGATCCCTGGAGCAAGCCGTTTCTGCAGACCAAAATCGCCAATGGCGAAGAGGAGATTCGAAAGGACGTAAAGGGCCAGGAGGTCGCGGTCCGGCAGACTCTCGATATCCTCATCCGCTCGGTGATGGGACTGCACGGCGCCCAGGCATCGAGTTCGTCGAACCGTCCTCGCGGCGTGCTGTTCTTCGCCGGGCCGACCGGGGTCGGCAAGACCGAGCTGGCCAAAGCGGTCAGCAAGCTCGTCTTCGGAGACGTGGATGCTTGCCTGCGCTTCGACATGAGCGAATTCTCGTCCGAGCATAGCGACGCGCGCCTGATCGGCGCGCCGCCGGGCTATATCGGCTATGACGCCGGCGGTGAATTGGTGAACGCGATCCGGCAGCGCCCGTTCAGCGTTGTCCTGTTCGACGAGATAGAGAAGGCGCATCCGCGCATTCTCGACAAGTTTCTCCAGATCCTGGAGGACGGCCGCCTGACCGACGGCCGCGGCGACACCGTCTATTTCTCCGAAGCGGTGCTGATCTTCACCTCGAACCTCGGCATCGTCGGCCTCGGCGACGACGAGGCCGCGCGCGCCCCGCTCCACCCCGACGTGCATTCCTATGAACAGGTCGAAAGCCGGGTGCGGCAAGGCATCGAACACCATTTCCGGAACGTGCTCGGGCGCCCCGAAATCCTCAATCGCCTCGGCGAGAACATTGTCGTGTTCGATTTCATCCGCGCTCCCATCCCCGAGGAGATTTTCGACAAAGCGGTGCACAACGTATTCGATCGAGTCGCGCGAACGCGCCAGCTCAGGCTGAGCTTCGCACCGGGCGTGCGTGAAAAGCTGCTCGGCGTCTGCACGGAAAGCCTCGACCATGGCGGCCGCGGCATCGGCAACAAGCTCGAGCAGGCACTGGTGAACCCGCTCGCGCGCGCTTTGTTCGCGCAACGGCCGCGCGGCCCCGACGTTCTCATCGCGGACTTCGTTCACGAAGGCGGCAAATATTCGGTGCGGCTGGCATGAATATCTCGATCAACCGCCTTCACTATCCGGTGACTGCGCTCGGGCCGGGACGTCGCATCGGCATCTGGGTGCAGGGCTGCTCGATCGGTTGCCGCGGCTGCGCGTCACGCGACACCTGGCCGGCTTCCGCGGAAACGCGGGTCGAAATCTCGGCTATCGTGCAATGGTGCCTCGCCAAAGGCGGGGAGGCCGATGGCGTCACCATCAGCGGCGGAGAGCCGTTCGAACAGCCAGAGGCGCTGGAGCAGCTCCTGCGCGCGCTCGATGCGTGGCGCCGCGACGAACAGCGCGACATCGACTTCCTTTGCTATAGCGGGTTGCCGGCGGCGAGGCTCCGTCGCGACTTCCCGTCCCTGCTGGACCAGCTCGACGCCATCGTCCCCGAGCCATTCGTCGAGCGCCTGCCCACCGACGCAGCCTGGCGGGGTTCGGCGAATCAGCCGCTCCTTCCCCTCTCTCCCTTGGGGCGTCGGCTTTACGGGGCCGACGGCGCCCTGGCTGGTGCGGCGGAAGGCCGGATGCAGGTCGCCGTCGCCGAGGGGCAGGTTTGGCTGATCGGCATCCCCAGGCGCGGCGATCTCGATCGCCTGCTGGAAGCCGGCGAACGGCGCGGCGTGACAATGGAGGCGGCATCGTGGCGCGCGTGAAAATCTGTCCGGTCTGCAAGCACCACAATGGGGAGCTGGAGGATCAATGTCAGAACTGCCCGGCCTTTCTGATTGGCGTCATTGCCAGGGAACCATCCGAAATCGGCCTCGAGGAGACGATCACGCCGACCGAAGCGCCGACCGAGCCACCCGTCCTGGTTCTCATATTCCCTTGGGGTGAGGAGACGATCGGGGAGGAGACGCTGCTTGGCGTCGACAATCCCCGCTTTGGCGCGCGCATCGACGGCGCCGCCAATGGCGACCGCGTGTCCGGCGCCCATGCAATGGTTTGGTGCCGCGACAACCGGTTCTTCATCCGCCACCTCAGCACGACCAACCTCACATTTCTGGACGACGAGGAAGTCGAGGAGGAAGCGGAGCTGCGCGACGGCCAGAGGCTCTCTTTGTCCCGCCATTTTCATCTCACCGTGCGGATCCGATAGCGCCATGGTCTTGCGCGCCTCGATCACCGCCTTCACGCATCCCGGGCTGGACCGCGGCCAGAACGAGGACGCGGTCGCAGTCGGCGCCTGGGTTGGCGAGGGAACGCTTTGGCGGCCCTGGCGCGCACGGCTCATCGTCGACCGGCCGCAGCTCTGCGTCATCGCGGACGGGATGGGCGGTCATGCCGGCGGCGCGGTCGCCAGCGCCGCCGTTGTCCGCCATCTCGCGGAGGCAAGCGGACGGATGTTGAACGCCGCGGCCGTCGATCGCGTCATCGATGGCGCCGATCGCCTGCTTCACGACCGGGCCGGGCGCGACCCGGCGCTGGCCGGCATGGGCACGACGGTCGTCGGCCTGGTGCTGGCGCCTGAACGGCTGATCTGGTTCAATGTAGGCGACAGCCGGCTCTATCGGTATCGCGAAGGCTTCCTGCGCCAGCTCAGCATCGACGACGTGCCCGGTGGCGGGTTCCAGCAGCGCGAGGGGCCGCGGCAATCGCATCTCCTGTCGGCGTCGCTGGGCGGCCGCGAGCGCGGGCGGCCCGATCCCCATATCGGAGTCGAGGAGCCGCCGCCCGCCGTCTCGCGCTGGCTGCTGTGCAGCGACGGGGTCACCGACATGATGAGCCCCGCCGAGATGGAAGAGGCGATGGCTGCGGACGATCTTGACGCCTGGACGGGCTTGTTTGCAGGCGTGATGGAGGCCGGCGCCACCGACAATTTCTCGATCCTGCTCGTCACGCTCGATGAAATCCCGGCGGGGGAGGCACGGAATGGCACGTAGGACACGCCGCGATGACGAGCCGGAAGAGCCGGCTGCCGGTGGCGGCAGGCGCAGGACCCGGCGCGACGAGGAGGATGGCTGGACCGCCAGCCCCGGCGGCGACGCCGACGATGACGACCCGATGTTCAAATGGCCGGAAGACCTCCGGCGCAACTGGCAACTTATCCGACGGCTGAAGTCGGGCGGTGAATCCGCATTGTTCCTCGTGCGAGGCCTGAACCCCGACAATCAGGGCGAGAGGGTCATCAAGATCTACGATCTGCGCATAAGGCCCTCGGCGGCGGTGGTCGACCGCGTCGCGCGCTTCGATCCGGCGCACGTGGTGCGGATGTACGAGCATTTTGCGCTCGGGCCGCGATGGATCGAAATTCTCGAATATCTCGAGCATGGATCGCTGGAAGACCTGGCGCTGTCGGAGGCGCTGCCGCACAGCCCGGAGCGGATCAGGGCCGTGATCGAGGAGCTTCACGGCGCCTTGGCTCACATCCACGCGGCCGAGATCGTCCATCGCGACATCAAGCCGGGGAACATCCTCATCCGCGGCCTGGAGCCGCTCGACCTGGTTCTCACCGACTTTGGCATCGCCTCCTATCTCGATGGCTTCAGCGAGCACGTCACCAGTGAGAACAGGACCGAGGCCTATGCCTCGCCGGAGGCCCAGGACGGTACGGTCCAGCCGCTCAGCGATTGGTGGTCGGTCGGAATCTTGCTGGTCGAGATGCTCACCGGCCGCCACCCGTTCGCCGCGGCGCAGGAAGGGCGGCGGTTCATTTCGGGCGTCCAGATCAGGGAACGGCTGGTGAACCAGGATGTCGAACAGCTGGTGGCCGGCGTTCCGGAGGCCTTCCTGCTGCTTTGTCGCGGCCTGCTCCGGCGGCACACACGCAACCGTTGGGGCGCGAAACAGGTTCGCCAGTGGCTCGACGGAGGCCCCGATCCGAACGTCGAAGCCGAAGCCCCGCCCGGCCGCCCGGCCTTCGTGTTCGCCGGCACCGGGCGCGAGCATTATGCGCTCCGGGACGTCGCTCGCGCCCTGTCCGAACATTGGTCCCAGGGCGTGACGAGCTACGGTCGCGGCGAGCTTCAGGCCTGGCTCTACCAGGCCTGCGACGGGGCCATGCTGGCGTCCGTCCGCCAGATCGACGAGGAATCGCGACGCGGGGACTATCCGTTCAACGATGCGCTGTATCGCACCATCATCGCAATCGATCCCGCGATCACTCCAAGCTATCGCGGCTACACGCTGAATGAAACGGGGCTGACCCGGCTGTCCCGGGAGGCGCTCGAGGGCGGCGCGCAGGCGCTGGACGTCTTGCGCGAGATATTCGAGTTCGGCTGCATGTCCACTTACTCCGCCATGCGCGGAGCGGCCTGGCACATACAAACGGAGGAGCTCTGGCAGAGCCAGGTTCGAGGCTATGTGCGGCTCGCCCCGCTTGTCCCAGTCGATCACCGCGGCATTCTTGAGCGGACCCTGCCGATGGCGGTCGCGGCCGGGTTGCGGGCCTCGTTGGCGGGCGAGGCCGGCTGGGCGCGGATGCTCCGCGACCAGACGCTGGCCGGCAGGCTGGTCGGACGGTACACGCCGCCATGGTACGAGCAGCTGCAATCGAGCATCCCGGTGCTGTCGAGCGCGGCTTTGGTCGGCCTTCGGGCGCTTCAGCCAGCGGCGAGGGAGGAAGCGAGCCTCGAGGAGCAAAGGCGGCGCGATGCCCGAGCCGTGGCGCTCGGGCGCGCGATGACAGCCTCGCGGGTGATCGGCATGCTCGCCATCGCCGCCTTGGCCGTGCTCGGCGTCGCGGCATTGCTCGGCTATGTTTGACGACTCCTCACGGCGTTGAGGAGATGAGGTTGGGTCAGCGCCGGTCGACCCAGGCCTTTGCGATTTCAAACGCGGTCACCCGATCATTGGGTCTTTCGTAAAAGTCGTGATGACCGCCGAAGAGACCGCTCTGGGTCACGAACATTTTATGACTGCGCTCGTCCCACTTGATGGTCCATCCTCGATAATCGCCAAGGCGTAGAAAGGGCACTATGTCTTCCAGTTTCGTCAATCTAGATGGCAGATAAACCTGAATTGGAGTGCACGTAAAGGGGGAGCATAGCTGTCTTGGCTTTAGCGCGACTTCTATCGATACGCACGAGGCATCTCAACAATTGATATTGGCGAACATAGAGGCTGACGGAGGCCCTTTCCCGGACTCGCGCATTGGACGTCCAGCGGCGCACATGTAGGTGCAAATGAGGGAACGCCGGCGACTCTTCCACCAAATCTCTTGTGATAGCATCGGATAATGCGACTAGGACGCGGACGATATGTCCTCTCAATCAAGAAGTATCGACCAATCGCGGCGGTTTGCCCATCGCGAAGGAGGGGGCCTCGGGCCTTCCAGAGCTGCAACTTGGAGATCGCCGCGAAACATGAAAGCGCATGTGGTAGGAGATGTGGGAGAACGCACTACCATCCAACAGAAAGTCGCACGGTACCATAAATCTGACGGTGGGGTTTCGACGGAGGATTCCTCCGCCAATCTCGTCGGCCGCGACCGACGCTCGTAAGCTGCAACGCTGACAGACCAGGTTTCCGCGGTTGCGGGTACCCGACCAGTTGGCCTAGCCTCAAGCCGCAAGGATCGGTGACGACAGTGGCTGGCAGTTTCTACGAACAACCGATCCTCAATTCTCCATATAAGATTCCGACTCTGCACCACCCTCTGGATGATCACGGCCAGCCGATCGATGAGCCGCCGGTTCAGGGGCGCCGTCCCTCGAAGTTCGTCGTCCCGGTCCCGAAGTCGCGAAAAAAGGCGTCCGCCGCTCAGGGCCTGCTGGACCTGGAGAGCTACACCGAAAACGCCCTGATCAACGAGATCCGATCCTATGTCGGCGCCTGGCGCGACATCCCCAATGCCGCGGACTGGGGAGTGACGCCGCCCACCGCCCGCCTCCTCGATTATTGGCGCAACCACGATTTCTCAAACGTCCGCCCCTTCTTTTGCCAGGTTGAGGCGGTCGAAACGATCATCTGGCTCACCGAGGTGGCGCCGAAGCGCGCCGCGACGAAGCAGCTGATCGATCAACTCCAGCAGGCGAATAAGGAGGCCAATCCCGAGTTGTTCCGGCTGGCCCTGAAGATGGCGACCGGGTCGGGCAAGACGACGGTCATGGCGATGCTGATTGCCTGGCAGACGGTGAATGCGGTCAGGAAGCCGGATTCCGGCCAGTTCAGCCGCGCCTTCCTCATCATCACGCCGGGCATCACTATCAAGGATCGCCTCAGGGTGCTGATGCCGGAAGACCCCGATAATTATTACGTAACGCGCGAGCTCGTTCCGCCGGAAGTGATCGGCGAAGTGCGCAAGGCCGAAATCGTCATCACCAATTACCACGCCTTCCAACACCGGGAGACGCTCCAGGCGCCTAAGGTCGCCAAGGGCCTCCTCCAAGGCAACGACCCGGAGCCTATCAAAACGACGGAGAGTGACGGCGAGATGCTCCAGCGCGCATGCGGGAAGCTGCTCAGCTTCCGCAACGTCAACGTCATCAGCGACGAGGCCCATCACTGCTATCGCCACAAGATCGGCGGCGATGAAGAGGCGATCGCGGCGGAGGAGCGCGAGGAGGCGAAGGAAAATGAAGAGGCTGCCCGGCTCTGGATCAGCGGCATCGAAGCGCTGAAGCGCAAAGCCGGCGTCCGGGGCGTCTACGATTTGTCAGCGACGCCCTTCTTCCTGCGCGGCTCCGGCTATCCGGAAGGCTATCTGTTCCCCTGGGTGGTTTCAGACTTCAGCCTGATGGACGCGATCGAATGCGGGATCGTGAAGCTCCCCCGCGTCCCGGTCGCGGACAATCTCCCGAACCGAGAGGATCTGGTCTATCGCCACCTCTGGAAGCATGTCGGCAAGGACATGCCGAAGACCGCTGCGGCGGCCGGCAAGCTCAGCCCGTTCGATCTCCCCAACGAGCTGCAGACCGCGCTCTACGCCCTCTACAGCCATTACGAGAAGACCTTCGAGCTATGGCGCTCGGAAGGGATCGGCGTGCCGCCGGTATTCATCGTCGTCTGCCAGAACACCGCGATCTCGCGCCTCATCTTCGAATGGATCTCCGGCTTCGAACGCGAGCCCGGCGAGAAAGGTGATGAGCGCGCGGCCTTCCACACCGGCCACCTCGAGCTGTTCCGCAATTATGACGAGCATGGCGGCCGGCTGCCAAGGCCGCGGACACTCCTGATCGACTCTCGTCAGATCGAGGCCGGCGACGCGCTCGATGCGAGGTTCCGCGAGATGGCGGGCCCGGAGATCGAGCAGTTCAAGCGCGAGCTGGCGCAGCGGGGCGGCGCCGGCAGCGTCGGCCAGATGATCAGCGACGAAGAATTGCTTCGCGAGGTCATGAACACAGTCGGCCGCGAGGGCCGGCTCGGCGAGCAGGTCCGCTGCGTCGTCTCGGTATCCATGCTGACCGAGGGCTGGGACGCGAACACCGTCACCCACATTCTCGGCGTGCGCGCGTTCGGCACGCAGCTGCTGTGCGAGCAGGTGGTCGGCCGCGGCCTCCGCCGCCAGTCCTACGAGCTCAACGAGGATGGCCTGTTCGACGTCGAATATGCCGACGTCATGGGCATTCCGTTCGACTTCACCGGCAAGCCGCAGGTGGCGCGGCCGACCAAACCGAAGCCTGTGACCCGAGTTCACGCGATCCGCGAGCGCTCCGAGCTTGAGATCGCCTTCCCGCGCGTCACCGGCTATCGCCGCGATCTGCCCGAGGAGCGGCTGACGGCCGAGTTCAGCAAAGATTCGACGCTGGAGATCACGCCGGAAGACATCGGCCCCACCAAGGTCTTCATGGAGGGCATCGTCGGCGAGAGCGTGGTGATCACGCCGGAGGTACTCGAAGGCCTGCGCCCATCGACGATCAGCTTCAACCTTGCCAAGCACCTCCTCTACACCTGCTTCAAGGATGAGGACGGCGTACCTAAGCAGCATCTCTTCCCGCAAATCCAGCGCATCGCCCGCCGCTGGATCGACGAAGGCTATCTGGTCACCAAGGGGGTGCCGGCCGGCGCGATCCTCTATCTCGACCAGCTCTCCCGCGCGGCGGAGCGGATCGACATGGCCTGCAACCGCGGCGCCGGCGAGCGTGCGCAGATCAAGGCGATCCTCGATCCCTACAATCCGCGAGGCTCGACCCGCCACGTCAACTTCATCACCTCCAAGGCGTGTCAGGCGACCGGCGCGACCCCGCCCAAGAGCCAAATCAGCCACGTCGTGCTCGACAGCGGCTGGGAGGGGCAGATGGCGAACGTGTTCGAAACCCATCCGCGCGTGATCGCTTATGCAAAGAATCAGGGCATGGGTTTCGAAGTGCCCTATCAGGACGGCGGCCTCTCGCGCCGCTACGCGCCGGACTTTATCGTACGCCTAGACGACGGCGGCGCCGAGCCGCTCAACCTCGTCCTCGAGGTCAAAGGCTTCCGCGGCGAGAACGCCAAGGCCAAGGCCGAGACGATGCGCGAGTTCTGGGTGAAGGGCGTCAACGCGCTCGGCAGCTTCGGCCGCTGGGATTTCGCGGAGTTCAGCGACTGGGCGCTGATGGACGAGGATTTCGCGAAGCTGGTCGAGAGGTTGGTGGGAGAGAAATGATGGCGAAGCGGGCGAGATATTCTGCCACCGACGAAAACCTGCTCAACCACGCGCTGGAACCGGCGATGCGATGGTTGATTGCGGTTGCCTTGGACGGGTCGACGATCACCTACGGCGACGTGAAGGAGAAACTGGAGACGGAGGAGAGCTTCTCGACGGTCTTCGCGACGCGGATCGGATTGGTGGCGGGCGAACTGATGCACAAGATCCAGTCGGTCGAGCCAAACGCGCCCTTGATCAACGTTCTGGTCGTCAATCAGGAGGATCGCCAGCCGAGCAAAGGCGCGGGATCGTTCATGGCAAACCGGTTTGGCAACGAACGGCTCCGCGCGAAATCGGCCAAGAAGCGCTATCCCAAGCTGTGGAGGCGTAGCTTCGAGCGCGCCGCCGGGGAGGCCTACAAATATAACGAGAAGGACTGGGCGGATCTGTATCGGCGCGTTTTCAAGCGCCGTCTGACCATCGACAAGATCGAGCACGAGCGGAAGGAACGGCAGCAAGGTCGTGAAAAGGACGGGATCCAATATGGCCGCGGCGGGGGTGAGGGTCCGTTCCACAAGGCCCTGAGGCTCTGGGTCAAGGACAATCCGCAAGCGGTGCGCCGCGGCTTCGCCAGCGCGCGCGCCGAAACCGAGGTCGATCTGGATTCCGGCGACCGCATTGACGCCGTCTATTATTGCGCCGACCGCACGGTCGTCCTTGAGGTAAAATCACGCATTTCCAACGAGGTGGATTTGAAGCGCGGCGTATATCAGTGCATCAAATATCGCGCCGTCAAGAAGGCCATGGACGTTCGGGACGATGCCGTCGTCGAAGCCTATCTCGTGACCGAGGATGACATTCCGGGCGAGATTGCCGCCCTATTGAAACGCCACAAGATCAGGCATTACCAGGCCGCCCAAGTGAGAAAATAACGAATGGCCCGCACCCCCAAAGGCCCGAAGAAGGTCGGCACGCTGACGCATGAGAAGGCGCGGCGGCTCAATATTCCGACCGCGGAGATGGAGAGCTTCTTCCTGCGTCAGGAGGACGTCTCGCCGCGCGAACCCGCCCGCTACGAACGCGCCCGGCCGCTGGCGCAGGGCGAGACGCGCGACCGCGATGAGAGCCTCGATCCGCAGATCGTCTGGAACGGCGCCCGCATCCGCCTGACCAAGGCGCAGGTCGCGCAACTCGCCGATAAGGGCGAGGTCGAGATCGGCGACGCGCAGCTCGTTTGGCGCGGCAAGGACGCGCAGGATTGGTCCGACCTCATCGTCCAGGTGCCGCCGCTCTACATCCAGGAGAAGGTCCACCCCAAGGCGATCATCGACGACCTCAAGCGCCGCAGCGACAGCGCGCGCGAGGCGGCGACCGACGCGCCCGACATGTTCGCCGATTTCAACGGCCTGCCCAAGGACTGGATGGAGGAAGGCTTCTACCAGCACGACCAGAATTGGTCGAACCGGATGATCCTCGGCGACAGCCTGCAGGTGATGGCGAGCCTCGCGGAGCGCGAGGCGCTGCGCGGCAAGGTCCAGTGCATCTATTTCGATCCGCCCTACGGGATCAAATTCGCCTCCAACTGGCAGGTCTCGACCCAGAACCGCGGCGTTAGGGACGGCAAGCAGGCCGACATCTCGCGCGAGCCCGAGCAAGTGAAGGCCTTCCGCGACACCTGGAAGGACGGCGTCCACTCCTACCTCACCTATCTGCGCGACCGGCTGACGGCGATGCGGGATTTGCTGACCGAGAGCGGATCGATCTTTGTGCAGATTAGCGACGAAAACGTCCATCGCGTTCGCTCGCTTTTGGACGAGATATATGGCGAAAAGAACTTCGCCGGCCTTATTTACTTTCTAAAGACGACAGGAAAAGGAAGTAAATTTGTTGATGCCTCGGGCGATTATATTGTTTGGTATGCCAAGAATGCCCAAGCCGCCAAGGTACGGGCACTCTATAAAACACGATCAGCCCAAACCATCGAAGATCAGTACAACATGGCTTCGATCGGCAATTTGACGTATCGTCGACTGTCGAAAGATGAAATTGGTAATCCGAATGATTTGGATCCGTCGTTGCGTCGATTCATGCCATCGTCTGTGTATTCTGACAGCGGGGGGCAAACGACGAGCTTCGAATATGAGCTGGAGGGGAGGACCTTTCGTTCGCTTCCGGGATATTTCTGGAGGACGCCGACGGGAGGAATGGACCGCCTAAAGAAGGCCAGCCGCCTCGCGGTCGTAGGCAACTACATCCGGTATCGCATGTATGCGGATGATTATCCGATCGTGAAAGTCACGAACTACTGGGATGATGTGCGGGCGGGCGGGTTCGGCGATTCCAAGATTTATGTTGTCCAGACCGCCTCGGACGTAATTCAGCGCTGCCTGCTGATGGCCACAGACCCTGGCGATCTAGTCTTCGATCCCACATGCGGTTCGGGCACAACTGCCTTCGTCGCTGAACAATGGGGCCGGCGCTGGATCACGATCGACACCAGCCGGGTGGCGCTGGCGCTGGCGCGGACTCGGCTGATGGCAGCGCGCTATCCCTGGTATCTGCTCGCCGACAGCCGGGAAGGCGCTGCCAAGGAAGGCGAACTCACTGGCCGCGCGCCTGAAGATCGGACCTTCGCGAACGATATTCGCCAAGGCTTCGTCTATGATCGCGTCCCGCACATTACACTGAGATCGATCGTCAACAACGGTCGGATCGACGACATTTGGGAGGAATGGCAGGTGACCCTCGAGCCGCTGCAGGCGGCGGTCAACACTGCGCTCGGCGAGAGCTGGGAGGAATGGCAGATTCCGCGCAAGGCGGATGAGGCTTGGCCAGCATCTGCTAAGGCCGACCACGCCGCCTGGTGGGGGGCGCGCATCGCCCGCCAGAATGAGATTGATTCTGTAGTCGCTCAGGCTGCCAAGGCAGATGCTGAATATCTCTACGACAAGCCCTATCCCGATCCGAACCGCGTCCGCGTTGCCGGGCCGTTCACGGTCGAGAGCCTTTCGCCGCACCGGGTCATGCCGGCGAGCGAGGCCGAGCTGATCGAGGAGGTCGATGCGGCTGCGGGCAAGCGCGTCCGCGAGGCGGGGCCGGAATCCGATTTCGCCCAGATCGTAATCGAGCATCTCAAGACCGCCGGCGTCCACCAGCACGAGAAAGGCGACCGGATCGCCTTCGAAAGCGTCGCGCCCTGGCCCGGCAACTGGATCGGCGCCGAGGCGACCTTCCTCGAAGGGCCCGAAGGCGCGCAGGTCGAGCGCCGCGCCGCGATCTTCATCGGCCCGGAGTTCGGCACCGTCGGCCGCTCCGATCTCGTCGCCGCCGCGCGCGAGGCGGTCGACGCGCGCTTCGACCTCGTCATCGCCTGCGCGTTCAATTTCGACGCCCATTCGTCCGAGCTCGGCGGGCTCGGTGCGCTCCGCATCGTCAAGGCGCGGATCAACCCCGACATGCACATGGCCGGCGAACTCAAGAATACCGGCAAGGGCAATATGTTCGTCGTCTTCGGCGAGCCCGACATCGACATATTGGACGAGGGCGGCGAGACCATCCAGGTCCGCGTCAACGGCGTCGACGTGTTCGATCCCAATACCGGCGAGATCCGCTCCAACGACACCAAGGGCGTCGCCGCCTGGTTCGTCGATACCGACTATAACGAAGAGAGCTTCTTCGTCCGCCACGCTTACTTCCTCGGCGCCAACGACCCCTACAAGAACCTCAAGACCGCGCTCCGCGCCGAGATCGACGAGGAAGCATGGAGCACGCTCTACAGCGACACCTCACGGCCGTTCGCGCGGCCGGACGGGGGTCGGATCGCGGTCAAGGTGATCAATCACTTCGGCGATGAGGTGATGAAGGTGTTCGCAGTTTAGGGAATACGAGATTGTTCAATCTTATCATAAGCGGAGCAGCGGACGCCTGGGAGGGAGAACCTTACCAGCTCCCCAGAAGCCGCATATTTGAATATACAGATGAAGCGATCTCGGCGCGATTCAAAGAACTTACAGCCGAGCAACTTGCACATCTCTATGAGTTGCCAACTCTGTTCGCCTATGAACGCGGCAGGGAACGGCCGGCTCGCGTGGGCAATGTCAGAAGAGTCCGGATCAGGCAGCGTGAAGTCCAGATAGAATATCAATTCCGCGACGATCTGCCAGAGATCCCGCATGAGACGATCGAGGCTCTAAAGTGGCAGCTCGATATTGAGGATTTTGAGTTCTACCGGACGCACTGGGCGGTCAAGGATGTCGATCTCCTCGAGGCCTTGGGCGAGGGCGGGGTTGATGTCGGGCAGGTGGCACGTGAGCCCGAAAATGAGGAGGAGGTGGCCGATCTTCCTCGGGCTGTCGCGATACCCGTGCAGCCAAAGGTCTTCCGGGTTCCGGATGATCCGATCGATCCCACTCTGGTAGCCGTCATGGGTCCCTTCGACGCCAGTTTCGATGCGATGTTTGCAGCCGTGGAGCGAGCAGCAGCGGATGTTGGATTGCACAGTCTCAATGCGCGGCAGGTCTGGGATGCAGAGGAGCTGATCCAGGACATATTTGCGCTAATCTATCGCTCCAGAATGGTTGTCTGCGATTTCTCAGGCCAGAACGCGAATGTGTTCTACGAAGCGGGTATCGCGCATACGATGGGCAAGGTCGTTATTCCAATTGCACAAGCGATAGGGGACTTGCCCTTCGATCTTCGCCATCATCGCGCGCTGATCTATCGAAATGATCCCGCAGGCCTTGAGGAGCTTGTCCGTATCGTCGGCAGGCGGATGCGGAAAGTGGCCGAAGCGCCTCTATGAACCTCCTCCTCGCCGACACCTTCACCGCCGCGCTCGCGAAGCTGCCGGCGCAGGAGGCCAAGGCGGTGAAGACGACGGTGTTCGACCTCCAGCTCGACCCGACCGGCAAAGGCCATTCCTTCCACCGGATAGAACGCTCCAAGGACCCCAATTTCTGGTCCGTCCGCGTCAATCGCGACCTTCGGCTGATCGTCCACAAGACCGGCGACAGCCTGCTCGTCGCCTATGTCGGGCATCACGATCCCGCTTATGCCTGGGCCGAGCGGCGCCGGATCGAGGCGCATCCCAAGACCGGTGCGATCCAGATCGTCGAGGTGCGCGAACTGGTCGAGGAGGTGGCGGCGCCGGGGGCTCCAACGCTAGATTTGGCCGAGGCCCCTCAAGCCCCCCAGCCGATCTTCGCTGCGCTCGATGACGAATCACTGCTAGCGGTCGGTGTCCCTGCGGATTGGCTCGGCGATGTCCGCCGTGCCTGCGAGGACGAGTTCTTCGCGCTCGCCGCGCATCTTCCCGGCGAGGCTGCCGAGGCGTTGCTGGAATATGCCGCGAGTGGGCAATTGCCGGTCCCGCCCGCCATGGCCCACGCCGACCCCTATCGGCATCCGGACGCGCTCCGCCGGATCCGGCCGATCGCCGACCAGGAGGAGCTCGAGCAGGCTTTGTCGTTCCCTTGGGAGAAATGGGGGGTCTTCCTACATCCCGCGCAGCGTGGGGCGGTCGACCAGGATCACACGGGGCCGGCGCGCGTCGCCGGTTCGGCCGGGACGGGCAAGACTGTCGTCGCGCTTCACCGCGCGGTCCGCCTTGCCCGAGCGAACCCGCGCGCCCGCCTCCTGCTCGCCACCTTTTCCGATCCACTCGCCGACGCGCTTCGCAAGAAGCTCGGCGTACTGGCACCCGAGACCGGAGGGGTCGTCCAGCGGATCACGGTCGCATCCTTCCGTGGCATCGCCGAGCAGCTCTTCCAGCTCACCCACGGACGACGGCCGCGGATCGCGCCCGAAACGCTGTTGCGTCCACTGCTGTGCCGGTTCGCCGAGGAAGTCGGCGTGCGCGGTTTCTCGGAGCGCTTCCTGCTGTCCGAATGGACGCACGTGATCGATGCCTGGGAAATCCGCAGCGGCGAAGCTTATGCACAGGTGCAGCGCATGGGCCGTAAGAGCCGGCTCGGCCCCAGTCAGCGCGCGCGACTATGGCCCGTGTTCGATTCCGTGCGACGCGAGATCGATGGCCAGGGGCACACAAGCTGGGCGCGAGTGTTCACTGAGCTGGCGGAGTCCTATGCCGAGAAGACCGAAAAGCCATTCGATCACATCCTTATCGACGAGGCGCAGGATCTCGGACCGGCCGAGCTTCGCTTCTTTGCCGCGATCGCGCCCAGTGGCGACAACGGCTTGTTCTTCTCGGGCGACCTGGGGCAGCGCATCTTCCAACATCCTTATTCCTGGAAGAGTCTCGGCGTAGACGTGCGCGGCCGATCGTCGACCTTGAAGGTCTGTTACCGGACGTCTCAGCAGATCCGGGCGGCCAGCGACCGCCTCCTCCCACCACGCTTGCGCGACGTGGACGGACTGGAGGACGAGCGGCTCGGGACGATCTCGGTCTTCGACGGCCCGCCGCCCCAGGTAGAGCTTTGCGCCGACGAGGCAGCTGAAACGCAAGTTGTCGCCGCCTTCCTCAAGTCGGTTTGCGACGACGGGGTCGCAGCCGAGGAGACCGGGGTTTTCGTTCGCACGCCACAGCAGGTTGAGCGGGCGAAGGCGGCAATCGCATGTGCCGGCCTGGAGGAGGCTCCTGCGATCAGCGTCATGCATTTGGCCAAGGGGCTCGAGTTCAGAGCCGTGGCAGTGATGGCTTGCGACGAGGGCGTGCTTCCGCTCGACGAGCGGGTCGCCGACGCCGCGGACGAGGCAGAGCTGGACGACATCTACGAAACGGAGCGCCGGCTCCTGTACGTGGCCTGCACACGGGCTCGCGATCGGCTCCTGGTTTGTGGCGTGAAACCAGGATCTGAGTTTCTAAGAGACCTGAGGGGATAAACGGGCGCCGATGGCGGGTGAGGAGGCGTTAGTCGGTATCAAGCCAAGTGGGTCGTGGGTTAGAATGTGGGATTGAATGCCAGACCGAACCGATATGTCCTGTAACCTCATGGAGCTAAGCCAATTCGTCAGGTGGATGATATATCCACCGGACGGGGGACCGGTGTCCAGACGAAGGTCGCACGAATGACCGCAATTGGCCGATAGCGGAACGGCAGCTTTGGGGCGGCGTCAACGGAACACAGACGTTATCATGCGGCCAGCGCCAGTGGCCGCTTGGCGGAAACCCACGCTTAAGGAATTTGGGCTAACACCCCGACAAGGGAGGCCGGTCGTGCGACTAGTCGTAATGAGAAAGGGCGGCGGCGGCAAGGTCGCGGTTAATCCGGAGCTGGTGACATATGTTCGCTCAGCCAACGGCGCCTTCACCGACATCTTCTTCGACGGCCAGCAGGTGGCGGTTGAGGGCACGTTTGAGGAGGTGGTGCGTCAGCTCGCTATCCCGGAGCGGCGGGAGGCCCCGCTTCCGGACCTTCGCGCAAGCGACAACAGCTCGGTTGTCCTCCGCATCGGGCCAGAAGGGCGGGGCCAGCCATTGTCCGGTCGATAGTCCTGACAGATGATGATGGCTCACTCCCGCCAGCCATACCCTTATCAACACCGCCACGAGCTGCACGCAAGCACCGGGTGGGCCCCGCTCTAGCTCGAAGCGCCCGAGCGCGAGCTGTTGGCTAACGGATTCCCGCCCATCGCCTTGAAAAGGTCAATGGCAGCTTCAAGCCGCTCCTGAAGCGCCACGGCCCTTGCATCCTCCGCTTCGACAAGCCGTTGCTCAGCATCGAACAGGCGCTGCAGATCCGCTTCACCTTCAATATATTGCAGCCGGGCAAGCCGAGCTGTCAGTCGCGCCTCCTCCAGGACCTCGATTAGCAAAATCTCTCTGGCTCGCGATCGGTCGACAGCCGTCAGTGCGTTTTCAACTTCGGCAAGCGAGGTCAGCAACACTTGCCGATAAAGTTCGACACTCTCCACCTGGCGTGCCGCCGAGAGCTCGAGATTCGCCCGCAGCCGCCCGCGGTTGAAGATCGGCGCAAGCAGGTCGGCGCCGATCGCAAAGGTGCTGCTCAACGGCCCGGACAGGCTGGCCGCCTGCCCGAGCGCGCTCGCGTTCAGCCGGATGCGCGGAAAGAAAGCGGCGCGTGCTTGTTGGACGTCGCCGCCCGCGGCGTCGATCCGCGCTTCGGCGGCGCGAATGTCTGGCCGACGTATGATGAGCTCGCTCGGCTGGAGTGTCGCGAGGGTCGGCGGCGTCAGGGAGTCGAGCGAGGCCGGGGATAGCTGGAAGCGCGGCGCTTCCTCGCCGACGAGGATCGCCAGAGCGGTTCGCGTCCGGTCGAGCGACTGATCGAGGCGCAGCCTCTCGGTCTGCAGCTGGCGCACCTGGATCGTCTGCAGGCCGAGATCCACGCGCGTCGCGTCGCCGGCGTTCAGCCGGGCACGAATGATCCGCTCAAGCTCGAGCGCTTGTTCGACGTTCCGGTCCAGGAGGGCGATCCGCGCCGCCAGCGTGGCGCGCTGGACGTAGACGCGCGCGACGTCGGACTGGACGACGAGCAAGGTGGCGTCGCGGTCGAACTCGGCGGCACGCAGCCGATGCCGGGCCGCGCGGCGCTCGGCGCGGCCGGCTCCGAACAGATCGATGTCGAATGAAATATCTATCCCGCCGAAGGCATCGCTGAAGTCGAATGGATCGCCGGTGCGCTGGGTTCGCGTGCCGCTGAGGCCGGCGGAGCTGGTGACGACGGGAAGCATGGTGCCGCGCGCGGCACCAAAGAGGGCACGGGCCTGGCGGATACGCGCCTGGGTGATGCCGATGTCGGTATTGGCGGTCGACGCGCGCGCGAGCAGGCCTTCGAGCTCGGCCGAGCCGAGCGCCGCTCCGAGATTGGGGGCGCGTGATGCGGAAACCAGGTCGGGCGCGGCCGACGTCACTCCCTCCGCGCGGCTCCATTGGGTCGACAGTAATTCGGGCGCGACCTCCAGTCGGGCGTGCGGAACGCAGCCGGCCGCGACCAGCGGCACGAGGAAGCGCATGGCAGCGCGGCGGCTTTCGATCATCTTGCCCATCGGCCCCGAACTAGCGGCGTTCGGTTAATTTTGGCTAAGCCATCCCGCCCGGCCCGAATCGCCGCACCCAATGGTTCGGATGCGATTAACCGGCTTTTTATGTCTCGCCGCTACCTGCCGATGCTCACTGATCGAACGTGTTGCGGGGCATGAACAAACAGCTTTTCCGAATGGAAGTGATCGATGCGGGCCGCGAGCGGCTGGCCGGCACCGTGGTTGCGGCGGTGCCACCGTCGTCCCGTCTCTACACAGGACTGCTGCTCGGCGTCGCCGCGATAATCGTCGCCATCCTGATCTTCGGCAGCTACGCGACCAGCGCACGGGTGCGGGGAATCGTCGCCTATGACACTGGGATCGCGCGCGTATATCCCTCGACGCCCGCGGAGATCCGGCAGATTCACGTTCGCAACGGGGAAATAGTGCCTGCGGGCGCGCCGCTCGTTACTCTCTCTCTCGCCCAGGGTATGAACGGCGTCTCCGGTCAGCTGGCTCAGCTCGACAATCAGGACGCGGAACTGGCCCGCCAGATCGATCTAGCCGCCGACATCGGAACTGCCGAGGGTCAAAGGCTTGCACAGCAACGCACAAGCCTCGCCGCAGCGCTCTCGTCCCTGGAACGCCAGCGCGGCATTGCCGCCGGCCAAATCAGACTTGCCGAATCCGCGACGCGGCGTGCGGTGCAACTGGCGAGACAAGGGGCCGGCACGCAGCGCCAGGTCGAGGACAGCCGCTCGGCGCTCCTGGCGCGCCGCGCCGAGGTGGAGTCGCTCACCGAGCGGCTGATCACCCAGCGCGAGGCCCTGGCAACGACCGAGGCCCAAATTGCGCAGCGAACGCTGGAGACCAGCCGCACGCGCTCCGTTCTGCTCGCCCAGCGCGCGGCGCTGGCCGAGCAACGCGCCGAGCTCTTGCGCACCGATCGGCTGGTGCTGACCGCGCCGATCGCCGGCGAGGTCGGCGATGTCAGCGTCGAGGTCGGTCAGCGCGCCAGGCCGGATCAGTCGCTGGTCACGATCGTTCCACGCGATAGCCGCCTCGAAGTCTGGCTTTACGCGCCGTCGAGCGCTGTCGGTTTCGCACGACCAGGTCAGCAGGTGCGCCTCCTGTTCGATGCATTCCCCTACCAGAAATACGGCGCCGGGCGGGGCACCGTGACCGCGGTCTCTCGGGTGTCTACCGAGCCCAGCAACCTCGATACGAACCTCGGCATAGAAGAACCGGTCTTCCGTATCCGAGTCCGCATCGACGAGATGGCGCCGCGCGTCCCGGCCGACCAGCGCGCGATGCGGCCGGGCATGACGCTCAACGCCCATCTCGTGCAAGAGCGGCGCAGCCTGTGGCAGGTGCTGTTTGGGCCGGTAATGGGGGCGCTGAGCTCGTGAGCGCGATCCAGTGGCCCTGGTCGCAGCGCATGCGTCCGCTGCTCCAAACCGAGGCGGCGGAATGCGGCCTGGCGTCGGTCGCTATGATCGCCCTCCATTACGGCCACCGCGTCAACCTGTCCGGCCTGCGCCAGCGCTACCCCACTTCTATCAAGGGCACCACGCTCGAACAGCTCATGGCGGTCGCCTCGGACCTGGAGCTGGCGCCGAGGGCCGTTCGGCTCGAGATCGACGAGCTCGGCAAGTTGCGGAAACCCGCGATCCTCCACTGGGATCTCAACCACTTCGTGGTGCTCGAAAGCGCCGGCCCCAAGGATGTGGTGATCCTCGATCCCGCGGTCGGCCGCCGAAGGATCTCGCTTGCCAAGTTTGGCCGCCACTTTACCGGTGTGGCTCTCGAGCTGACGCCGACCTCGGATTTCCGGCCGATCGAGGCGCGCACGCGTACCCGGCTGAAGGATCTGTGGAGCCGGCTCACCAATTATCGTGGCGCGCTCATCCAGATTCTGTCGCTGTCGCTGCTGCTTCAGCTCACCGCGCTCATCGCGCCCCTCTATCTCCAACTGGTCGTCGACGAGGCGATCGGCCAGGGCAATGGCGGCCTGCTGCTCATCCTGCTGATCGGGTTCGGCGTCGTCTACCTTCTGGGGGCGATCACCCGCGCCTTGCGAGAATGGGTGGTGCTGACGCTCGGCGAATCGCTGACCTTCCAAATGGGCGGGAATGTCGTCCGCCATCTCGTCCGCCTGCCGCTCGCCTATTTCGAGCGGCGCCACGTCGGGGATCTCCTGTCGCGGGTCGATTCGATCAAGCCGATTCAGTCGCTGCTTACCCAGGGCCTCGTCAACGTCCTGATCGATTCCGCCCTGATGCTCACGACCTTGTTCGTGATGGCGATGATCAGCCCGCTGCTGGCTCTCCTCGTCCTTGGTCTCACCGTCCTTTATCTGGTCTTCAGCCTGCTCCTCTATCCAGGCTTGCGGCGGCGCACCGAAGAGGAAATCATGGCGCGCGCCAACGAAGAAACCTATTTGATGGAGACGATACGCGCGATCCGCGCCATCAAGCTCCACGGCCACGAGGCGACGCGTGAGAGCGGCTGGCGCAACCGTTACGCCGAAGTCATTTCCGCCGCCTACCGCTCGCGAATCTACGACATCCAGCTCACCCTCGCCGAGAACTTGCTTTTCGGTCTGCAATTGTTGCTGATTGTCTACCTGGGCGCATTGGCCGTTCTCGACCAGCGCCTTACCGTCGGCCTGCTTCTCGCCTTCCTCGCCTACCGGAGCAGCTTCACCGGGAGCGCCGCGTCCTTGGTCCGGCAGCTGCAGAAATGGCGTCTTCTCAGTGTCCATCTGGAGCGCCTCTCCGACATTGTCGGGGAAAAGCGCGAGGATGTGCGCGTCAGTCCACGTCAAGCGCTCCTTCCCGGGCCGGCCTTGCGGATCGAGGAGCTGACCTTCGCCTACGGCCCCTCGGAGGCGCCGATCTTCGAGAAGCTGAGTTTCGAGATACCGTCGGGCGCGATGGTCGCCATCGTCGGTCCGTCGGGCGCCGGCAAGACAACCCTGATGCGCGTCCTGCTCGGCCTGCTGCCGCCAAGCTCGGGAAAGGTTCTGATCGACGGCGTTCCGCTCGGGCCGGCGACGATGGCCGCCTGGCGCGGTAGGATCGCGGCAGTGATGCAGGACGATTACCTCCTGACCGGGACGTTCGCCGACAATATCGCCTTCTTCGATCCGCAGCTCGACGATCGGCAGATCGAGCAATCGGCGCGGCTGGCCTGGATCCACAGCGACATCCTCCAGATGCCGATGGGCTACCAGAGCCTGGTCAGCGACATGGGGGTGGCGCTTTCGTCGGGTCAACGGCAGCGGATCTTGCTGGCGCGCGCCCTCTATCGCGACCCCGACGCCCTCTTTCTCGACGAGGGAACGGCAAATCTGGACGAGGAGACCGAGGCCAGGATCGTACACATGATCGCGGCGCTGCCGTCGACCCGCGTGGTGATCGCGCACCGGCCGGCGATGATCGAGCGCGCCGATATCGTCCTGCGCCTCGACCAGGGCCGGCTGGTCGCCCAAGCGCGGCCGGCGAATGCCCTGCCAGCGGGGCGAGCAATCGTGCCGGATGGAGCATAAGAGAATGAACGCGCAACCGATTCCAAGCCGCCGCCATGCGCGGGACATTCCGCAGCATGAGGAAATCTGGCTTCTGGGCCAGCCGCCGCTGCAGGGCTATCTCGAGTTCGTGGAGGAAATGGCGATCGCCGACGGGTCGGTCGCCCGTGCTACCCTCGTAGACGAATGGCGCGCGGCAAACGATTATTACGGGGAGCTCGAAGAGACCGAGGCCGGCATCGCGGACGAAGTGGAGATATTCGACATCGATCCAGCCCTTCAGCCGCTGGCGGACGCGGTCGCGGCCGATCCTCGATTCCGCCGCGCATTCGACACCCTGCCGACCCGCTTCGCGATGGTCGAGATCGACCGGCTGGTGGTCGGTCATCCGTATGTCAGCCGGGATCATATCGACAGGATATGCACTGGGATCGGTTCCGCGCCGACCCCGGAGGCACTGTTTCATTTCTGCCAGCCGCTCGACCGCGTCGAGGCTCCGGTGCAGGTCCGCAAGACGGGGGCCCATTCTTATATGTTCTGGTCGGCGTCCAGCGACTTCCGCTACCAGGAGACCGAGCTCCTGCGCGCGGCGCAGATTGCCGGATACGAACCGCTCGGGCCTCTCGGCGGAATGGTCGGCGTTATGGTCGGATTCGGCTCCAACTTCGTGAACGCCATCCAGTCCGACGACCGGCTGCTTTTGCACAACGGCCACCATCGGGTTTGCGCGCTGCGCGCGCTCGGTATCACCCACGCGCCCTGCATCGTGCAGAGCGTGACCCGGCTCGACGAGCTCAGACTCGTTGCCTCACGCTCGGTTCTGGACGATCCCGCTTTCTATTTTCGGTCGAAACGCCCGCCGCTCCTGAAGGATTTTTTCGACCCCAGGATCCGCAAGATCGTGCCGGTTCGCAGCATGGCGAACGTGGTCGAGGTCTCGATCGAGGTCAAAGAGCTAAAGAAGACGAGGGACTTCGGCGGCACGGATTGATTCACCGAAAAGCGCGGGCCCCGCGCAGGCTTGCGCGGAGCCGCTACCGGCGACCCCGCGCATAACCCAGAGCAATGGTGGATCGGCCTTAGCTGCTGCCACCCCGGCCGCGACCGCGGCTGCCGCTGCTGCCGCCACGGCGGCCGCTGCCGCTACCGCTGCGGCCCTTGCACTTGTTCTTGCGCTTGGGAGGCCGGGGGGACTTGCCCTTGCCGCCGGCGCCATAGACCTGGGTCAGTTCCTCTTTGAAAAGATCGCGCATTTCGCATCTCCTGTTTACGACGACTCGCGGCGCGGATGAGCGAACGAGAGCGCCGACACTCGACCATCTCGAATTGCGCGGGCCTTGGCCAGTGGCGAAAAAGACCCAGTCCCGGATTGGTACACCGCCTGCTCCAAAAGTTGTTGAAGTCACATTTGCCAGCGCGCGGAAGCCTTTAACCAAGCCGAAAAGGATGCTGACCTAAAGAAGGCGATCAGGGCCCCCGCCTTCCGCGCAGAACGAATGCGCGAGCCACCGAAGGGACGAGCGTGATCGAGTTTCGTATCAACCCCAATCTCGACCTGGAATCTCTCGCGCGTGCCTATGCGGCGGATGGTCGTGTCCGCGTCTATAGCCTGCTCGCCAATGACGATGTCGCCGCGCTGCTCGATGATCTGGCCGCCAGGGACGATTGGTGGCATTTGATCAATACGCCCGACGGCATGATCGAGCTCGATCGCGCCGCCCGCGCCAGGATGAGCGCGAAGCGCCTGGCAGCACTCGACAGCGAAGTTCACGCCCGCGCCCGCACCGGGTTCCAATACCGTTATGAGGCGCTCCGCGTGCCCGACGACGAGGACGAAGAGGCGGAGGGCGAGGACGCGTTGTCCGACTTCGCGGAGCTGATGTCGTCCGAGCCGATGCTCGATGTGCTGCGGGCGATCACCGCTTGCACCGACCTCACCTTCACCGACGGGCATGCGACCGCTTACGGCCCGGGCGATTTCCTGACCTGCCATGACGACGATGTCGCCGGCAAGAATCGGCGGGCCGCCTACGTGTTCGGCCTGACCCGGAATTGGCGGCCGGAATGGGGTGGGCTGTTACTGTTCCACGACGACAAGGACAGGACGGTGGCGGGCCAGGTGCCCGGATTCAACACTCTCGACCTGTTCGCGGTGCCGCGGCGCCACAGCGTGTCGATCGTGACCCCGGCCGCGCCCGCTCGCCGCTACGCCGTCACGGGCTGGCTTCGCGCGGGCGCGCCTGGGGCGCGGTAGGGTCTGATCATCGCTCCGCGTGATTGCGGGCGCGGTAGTGATCATGCTGACTGGCTGGCAGTGGGTGGACGCAAGCGCGGCCATTCTCCAACGGGGTGTTTCAAAATGAGATGCGGTCTTCACCCGAATTTCACGGCGGCAGCGTAAGCGCCCTTGGTGGAAAATCTGCGTCCAATCCCTGCGGTGTTGATCAGCATCGAACCTGGCGCGAATGCCCAGTTCCGGCGCAGGTTGATTCTTGGCCAGGGCATAGCTGGCGCGACCGAGAGCGCGGTCCGTGTTATCGATATAACGCCGAACTTCTCCGTTATTGTGGGGTTTGGGAAGCCGCCAAGCCAAGCTGCCCAGGTGTGGTTGAAACTACCCGGACGGGAGCCCTTGAAGGTATTGGCATTCGCGGAATCAGAAGGCTGCTTGACGTGCCAATTTCTGCAGCCGTTGCGCGATGGTGAATTCGTAGCAATAGTCGGCAGTCCCCCAGCACAGGGTGCGGGCGGCCCGCGGGTCCACCCACGATGCACTATTCTTCGACCGTCGGATGGTTAGGAGGAGGCGCGGCGCGCATTGCCAACGTGCGACTGTATCGGACGGCCCGCGCCGCGGCGGCTGCCAGTCGGGGGCGCAACCTGACCGGAGGCTGCCATTCCCGCCGAAATGATCGCCAACCGCGTGCCAGGTTATGAGAAGGCCCTAAATCACCCTGACTGCCGCCCGCTGAACGTTCGCACATGGCGTGCACGAAGATTGCCGATTCAATGCCCTTCGGCGAGTAGCTGGCGCACCAGATGCTCGCGCCCCGCGATCTGGCCGGCGAGGCGCCCGGCCCAATATGACACGCGCCGAATGGTTCGCCGCCCGACGGTCGTGGATGGAACAACGTGATGCATCGAGGCGGCAACATGGCCGTCGTGGCCACTAACACCTAAGCGATCACCCCCGCGGAAATGGCCTTCTTCAGGTCTTCGACGGGGACCTTGTGATAGCTCGGGAGGCGGTCAAGAGTCGCCTTTGATCCTGCAACCGTTCGCAGTTGATGGCGCCGGCGCACTGCCGCGCCTATCGATTCAGAAACTCAGCCCAATGGCGTTCCAGCTGCCGAGAAAGCTTCTTGACCGGCTTGTGCAAGGGTGTCGCGGCGGACCCGGCGGAAGTCTGGCCTGGTGTTCGGAACTCATGGAGATTCAACGGGTCGACAAATTCGATGCCGATCCTTCCGTCATCGGCCCAAGCTATCCGCGCTGATACGCTGAGATCGCCGCGAGAGATCTGGACTTCGGTGCCTGGCGCGACGAACCCGGGATATTCAGCACACGCTCCCAGGCTGGACAGGTTCGTGAGCTTCACCTCGACGTCGCCGCAATCCCAACTCAGCATAGCGGTCAGAAAGACACGGTCGCGCTTGTCTCGCCGGTGCTCGACATTCATGGTGCGAAACCTTCAGCTCATTCCTTGGCGAACGCTCGCCTTAAGCGGAAAAACCTGTGTTTCGATTAACGGCTCAGCGCCGCCGCGCCACAGCGCCGTTTCGGCGTCAGTTGGTCCATCGCTCTCTCTCGATCCCCCTCAGACGGGGCGGGACCCTTTGCCGAAAATGCCCCCTTCATCTCCCCGCGTCCTAGCTGGCAGACGGGCCATGGCGCAAGGCCCCCACATGTCGGAAGGGGATAGGCGTCGAAGGTTTGCGTGCCGGCGAGCCCACGGAAGCGCCTAGATCAGCAATGATCGAGGCGTTTCCTGATACGCGGCTTGCGCCGGCTCACGTGACTGGAAATACCGCGCTGATCAGCGAGGGCCCCTGGGCCCGGAGTTCCAAGTCGTCAATTGAGGGTTGTGGGCGCCGGAATTGCCGGGAGGCGGACCCGATTCAGCACCGTTGCCATAGCCATTATTGTTCTTGCTGCGTGTGCAGGACGAGGAGCCGGCTCCGCTGACGAGCTTGAGCTCGAAGTCGTGAAGATCGCGCATTGGAATCTCCTGTTGGGGAGCTTTTTTCAACTCCCATCGACCGCCATCTCCGGCGGCACGCGCCTGACTGACAGCGGAAATCGAGTTCAACAAACGCAATTATTCGGGCGTCCCCGTTCGGCACATTCGATGTCCTGTTCATGTCCGACTTGGGCGCAAATCAGACGTTCGCAGCGGGTGACCAATCTCCTCTGTGGGTCATAGTGTGGGAGAGGCTGACAAACCAGCATAACATTTCATCGACTATCAACTGGTTAGGCTCAGCCATGCTGTGGATGATGTGTCCGCCGAACCGGGAATCAGGAAGCCACAGACTCATGGCTAAGTAGCGCTTCGATGCGGGCTAGTCGTTCCTCGGTTGTCGGAGCGCGCGCTTGCTCAGCTGCGGGGAACGACCTCATGATCTCGCCCTGGCGATATGTCTCGACCTCTCCGTAATTTAAAAAGGTCGTCGACGGCTGCTCGTGGCCCAAATTCTGGCTCCATGCCTTGAACTCTTCCGGCGTCCGGCAAATCCGCTCACCCAGGCGGGCAAGCGTTATTCGGAAGCTGTGCGGGTTGAAGGAGGGCTGGACGGCCGCTGCAAAGGCGCGACGGAAGATTTTCCTGATCGGGTCCGCGTTGGCCCAAATGGTGCGTTTCAGACCAACCGCGGCGAAGCGCCGCTCGGCGTCCAGCGCCACTTCGGTCGCAGGGAAGAGCGGATCGTCATCGCCCTAGGTAGAGTGCGCGAGTCGCCGAGTCGCCGACCTAGCGACTCGACCAGTTAACCGACCGATTGGTCACTTTTGTGAACATTTAACTGAGGTACCACGGCCTCGGAATGCAAAAAAGCTATGTTACACAACGAGCTAGCCTGTGGAAAAACGACTCGGATTCTATTGACGAATGCGGTAAATACGGGATTAGGGATTCTGGTCTCAGAAATGCGAATGCACTTCGAGCACATGTAAGAATTCCGAAAGAACGGCTTCTACGCTTCGCGCGGTAGATTTGCAAGGGGATACACCATGGCACACCAAATCGGGCTTTCTGAAAGGCGCACCTTCGGCCTCATCGGAGACTCAAGTGAACGCGGTCCCCCTGCCTAATCAGTCTCAAAGCGTTCGTCGCCTCGCGCAGGCGACTCACGTGACGGGTGGAATCTGTGCCTTGAAGGGTCGCTGGAGAAATCCGCGACCTTTGTTTTTGAAGGGGGATTGAACGGGGGATTTTGGCCCGGGCCGTGTTGCCCTCCGAGGCCAAAAACAAAAGGGGCGAAGAGCATTAGCAGTGCTCTCCGCCCCAGAGCGGCGACCCCACTACCTCCCGAGGGAGGACGCCATGGGTAGACGTCGAGGGTCACCGCGTTCCAAAGCTGTTTGGCAGGCCGTCTGGTGGACAATCTCCGCTGCGGCTGTGGCTGTCTATCTTACACGAATCCTGCACGAACTGTCGATGGCGAATGTTTCCGTGGATTGCATGAGAGACGCGTCATCGTGTCAGGTGATGGCAGGCCAGTTCTTCGGCTCTTTCGCGCTGCAGCTGCTCGAGAAGCTGATCACCGATCCCCTCGGCGACCTCCTTTTGCTCAACATTGGACGAGAGACGTATCGGGTCGTCCGCGAAGGTCGGCGCCACCTTCGATTGCGGCGCCATCGGCGCGAGCGCTCCGGCGCCTTGGCAACGGAACGCATTGTGCCAGAGCGAAACACCTACATACCCCCAGGTTCCCGCCCTCCTCTATCATTAGACCGAATTCTCCCCCACGCGGTCAATGACGGCCCTGTGGACAGGCTGACGGCGCACGTTGATGGCGGCGGCATCTAGGCTGGTCCTGATGTGGAGGCGTAGAAGTTCTCGATCATCTCGACGCTCGTCCGGCAGTTCTTGGCGATCTAGTAGATGTCGGCACCCGCTATGAGGCGCATTCAGATGTAGGTGTGCCGGAGGCTGTAGGCGGTGCGCCGCTGTCCCTCTCGATCGAACTTGAGGCCCTCCTCATCGAGCACTTTGTTGAAGAGGTCGAGGTGCGTGTGCGGAAAGAGACGGTCGGAGGGCTTTGCCGGCTTCTCGTTCGTCGCGCCCGCCAACCGCCTTTTGTTTAGGCGTTCAAAAGTGAGTTATAAGATATCGCGCTGGTGGACAGGGCTGGATTCGAACCAGCGTACGGGAAACCCGGGCAGATTTACAGTCTGCTGCCTTTAACCACTCGGCCACCTGTCCAGTGGAGCGCGATAGAGGAAGGCGGCTCCAATGGCGAAAGCGGGGGAGGCTGTCAACGCTTGCCACCGCGTCTGCCGGCGGCCATTGAGCGGCCATGCGACGCAAGGCCCGCCAGGCTTCCAAGCCCGAGAACAGGCCCCGTTTCTGGGGCCGCCACGCCGTCGCCGCCGCGCTCGCCAATCCCGAGCGGCGGATCCACCGCATCTGGGCGACGCGCGAGGCGGCCGCCGCCTATCAGATCGACGCGTCGATCCCGGTCACCTTCGCCGACGTCGCCGATCTGGGCCGGCTGGTGCCCGGCGACGCGCCGCACCAGGGCATCGTCGCCGAGGTCGAGCGGCTCGAGGATCTGCTGCTCGCCGACCTGCTCGACCGGGCCGAGGACCACCGTCCCCTGCTCGTGCTCGACCAGGTCACCGATCCCCACAATGTCGGCGCGATCCTGCGCTCGGCGGCCGCCTTCGGCGCGCTCGGCGTGGTGACGCAGGACCGCCACGCCCCGCCCGAATCCGGCGCGCTCGCCAAGGCCGCCAGCGGCGCGCTCGAGACGATGCCCTGGGTCCGCGTCGTCAACCTCGCACGCGCGCTCGACGACATCGCCGAAGCGGGCTTCTGGCGGATCGGCCTCGCCGGCGAGGCCGGGATGACGCTCGCCGAGGCGCTGGGACCCGCCCGCGTCGCGCTGGTGCTGGGCGCCGAGGGCGAGGGCATGCGCCACAACACGCAAAGCCATTGCGACGCTCTTGCGCGCCTGCCGATCGCCGGCATCGAAAGCCTCAACGTCTCCAACGCCGCGGCGGTGGCGCTCTATGCGGCGAGCGTCGCCGCCTGATCGCAGGCGTCGCCGCGGGAGGCGCGGGCTTGCTCACCATCCGTCATCCTGACGAAAGTCAGGATCCATGAACACGGAGGGCGAGAGCCTGCGTCTTCCGTGTTCATGGATCCCGGATCAAGTCCGGGATGACGTTGTTGGAGTGCCCCGCCTAATCCTCCGGCGCGATGGCGACCCTGAGGCCGTCCAGCTCCTCGCTGAACAGGATCTGGCAGGAGAGGCGGCTGGTTTCGAGCTTGTGATCGGAAGTGTCGAGCAGATCCTCCTCGTCCTCGCCGCGGGGCTTGAGCCTGCTGATCCAGTCCGGGTCGACATGGACGTGGCAGGTCGCGCAGGAGCAGCAGCCGCCGCAAAGCGCGAGCAATTCGTCGAAGCCGTTGTCGCGGATATTCTCCATCACGCTCCAGCCCGCGCGCGCCTCCACGGTCCGCTCGGTGCCGTCGCGGGTGACGATGGTGAGGCTCGGCATGGGCATCCTTGGGAGCAAGAAACGGGAGGCGTCCGCCGCGCCCTATGCTAGGCGCCCGGCCTGACGCAAGACGGGAGCGGACATTGGGCATCACGAGCGAAGACCTGGCGGCATCCCTGAAGGCGCTGGGCGAGATCGAGCCGGCCTTCGCCGCGGCGCTCGCCCGCGCCGGCCTGCCCGAGCCGCGCACCGGCGAGCGCGGCTACGTCACCTTGTTGCGCGCGATCATCGGCCAGCAGGTCTCGGTCGCCTCGGCCAATGCGATCTGGACCAGGCTCGACGCGGCGACCGGCGGCGCCGCCGATCCCGCCAACATGGCCAGGACGAGCGACGAGGCGCTGCGCGGCGCCGGCCTCTCCCGCCAGAAGATGAGCTATGCGCGCAGCCTTTCCGAAGAGGTGCTCTCCGGCCGGCTCGATTTCGACAGGCTCCCCGCCGACGACGAGCAGGCGATCGCGCATCTCACGGCGGTCAAGGGCATCGGCCGCTGGACCGCCGAAATCTACCTTCTCTTCGCCGAAGGCCGCACGGACATCTTCCCCGCCGGTGACCTCGCCGTCCAGATCGAGATCGGCGTGATCCTGGGCCTCGACGGCAAGCCGACGGAGAAGGCGATCCGGGCGCTCGCCGAACCCTGGCGCCCGCACCGCGGCGCGGCGGCCGTGTTCGCCTGGCATCACAGGCGCGCCGGGAGCTCTGCAATCTGAGCAATTGAATGTCCGCTTTCGACCCATTTGCGGACGTTGCCTGCGGCCGGATGGAATGCGAAAAAGTCTCAAATGCTTGGAATTTCGGAAGCTTGATGCTGAGATGGGCATTCGTGAACGGACAATCCCCGCCGCGCTCGGCGTAGTAATGACCCTTGTCATGATTGCGGCGGTTTACGTCGGGTGTCGGGCCTTTGAGCGGCGCGGGCCAAAGATGACATCAGTTGGCAGTAGCTAGAAACGGGCACGCAGCGAAGCGACGATGCGGTGCCGGTAGATTTCGCCGAAACTGCTGCGCGATGTATCGTAATAACGGACGTCGGCGGAAAATTCGCGGTTGAGGGCGTATGTGAGACCGGTGTTGAATGCCATGTAGTCGGAGCCCCCAGCACGTTCGCGCCACCCGAAATTGGCACTCGCCGTTAGGGCCGATCGCAAACTGACCGTACTGCTCACCTCGACAAACAGGGACCGTTCAGTCGCCCCGACGTCATCGTGGCTGTAGGTAAGGGAAAGACGCGGAGTGATCCTGCCGAAGGTCCTGCTTACCGTGGCGGCAATTTCAATCGCATCCCGGTCAGACCGCAACGCTGCGCTGGTGTTCCGCTTGTAGGCAATTGAAGCGCGCAGATCGAGCACGCCAAAGTTCCCTCTAACGCCTCCGAACAGATTGGCCTCCCCATCCGCTGTCGGTGAAGTGACGTTCTTGTATGACGCGCCGCCAAAAATAGCGCCAACATCGGCCTCCGCCCGCGCTGACACTTGCACGCCCTCGGTCTGTCGCAGTCCCTTCGAAATACCCTGACTGGCGATAGCGATTTCGATGGTCGGATCGATTGGCAGTAACCACGCCGCCAGACCGAGCCTGATCATCCGACACCGGCCACTGCTGGTCGGCCTGCGCGGGTCTTCCACAGCGACCAGCCGACGCCAGCTGTCAGGATTGCGAAGGTGATCGACAGCGACAGCGCTGGCGGTATCTTCGCCAGCCCCAACGCATCGGCGACGAGAATCTTGGAGCCGATGAACACAAGCAGCACGGCCAGCGCATATTTGAGATAATGGAAGCGGTGAACCATCGCCGCCAGCGCGAAATAGAGCGCGCGCAGGCCGAGGATCGCGAAGATGTTCGACGTATAGACGATGAACGGATCGGTCGTGATCGCGAAGATGGCCGGAACGCTATCTACCGCGAACACTACATCGACGATCTCGACCATCACCAACGCAAGGAACAGCGGCGTCACGAACAGCGCGGGCTTTCCCGATTTTTCGTCCGGCTGCCGCACGAAGAAGCGGTCGCCATGAAGCTTTTCCGTGACAGGAAGGTGCTTGCGTATGAAGCTGAGCGCGCCGCTAGACCCGACATCATACTCCTTGTCGGCGGTCCTCCACATCTTGACGCCGGTCAAAATCAGGAAGGCGGCGAAGATGTACAGCACCCAGCCGAACTGCTCGACCAGGGTTGATCCGATGCCGATCATGACCGCGCGCAGCACGATCACGCCGAGTATGCCCCAGAACAGAACTCGGTGCTGGTAGCGGCGGGGGACGGCAAAATAGGTGAAAACCATGGCGATGACGAACACATTGTCCATTGCCAGGCTTTTCTCGATGACGAAGCCGGTGACAAACTGAAGTCCCGCCGTTTCACCGAGATACCACCACACCCAGCCCCCGAAGGCGAGGCCCAGGCTTATATACCCGGCCGACAACACCAAACTTTCGGTCACACCGATCTCGCGCTGCTTCTTATGCAGCACGCCAAGATCGAGGGCGAGGAGCGTTATCACGATGGCGAGAAAACCCAGCCACATCCAAGCCGGCTTGCCGAGGAAATCGAGAAACAGAAAATCCATGTGTCAGATCCGATCAAAAGCGTCGCTTATGCGAGCGGTTTCCTCTTGATCCGACATCGCGGCCGATTGCTCGGCTGCCAGAGGGGCCCGGATCCCTTGCTGTGCGCGTCAAGCCACCGCCGGCCTTGTGCCGACGGCGGTCGCTGTCAGTCGAAAAACCCCGACAGGAAGGACTCCTTCCGATGCCGGCGCCCATGATGGCGATGATCGTCGTCATCATCATCGTGGCCGCGCCCCCCCGTCCAGGAGTCCCTTTGCCCCGGCGCCGGGCGGGCGGCTGTCGCGCCTTCGGTGCCACGCTCGATGATCTTGTCGAGTTCGCCGCGGTCGAGCCAAACGCCACGGCAGGTCGGACACCAGTCGATCTCGACGCCTTGGCGCTCTGACATTGTCAGGCTCGTTTTGCAGACCGGGCAGGGCATCACCGCGACGGCTTGTTCGCTGCGCACCGCTTAATTCCTGACGCGCTTGGGGAAGCGGACGAGTGTATGCAGGCGGTCCTTCACCGCCAGCCTCAGCTTCTTCAGCCGCACCAGCCGGAAGCCGTCCGGAAACCGCAGCTTGAGTTCGCGGCGGATTTCGTCGTCCAGTCTGCGATGAACGACGGTCAATTTATACATCAATGCACTCATAACCACTCTCCAGATCGATGGTTTCACCGATCGGGCCAGCTGCGAAGCAGCACAAAGGCCTGTGCCTGCATCGAGCCAACCCGATGCGGTCCGACATCACCGTCGTTGGGGAGAACAACCGCCAGAGGAGCCCGGTCCGCATCGCCAATCTAACCGTGCCGCTGACTATGGCCAAATCTAAAAGAGAGGCTCCTCACGATAGACAACGTCTATCGCTAGTCAGTCGGTAAGGCGGCGCGCCTCTCGCTGGATGCGACCCGCTATGGTCAGGTAAGCCTCGGCATAGGCGGCGCCGGAGCGCCATGCTGCGGCGATGCCGCGCTTCTCGGACCAGCCCGACACATCGAGCACCCGGATGCCCGCGCTGCCGCCGACTTCGGAGCGGACGTAAAATTCCGGAAGGACCGCGAGTCCGAGCCCGGAAGCGGCCATTTGACGCAGGCTATCGAGGCTCGTCCCCTCATAGTCTCGAAGCAATATCATCCCGTGACGTTCGCAAGCGGAGACGACCTGCCGGTGGAGGTGGTGCCGCGGGTCGAGGCTGAGGACCTCCGCCCCCTGAAGGTCTGCGCAGGTGAGACGAGGCTTCGTGGCTAGCGGGTGCTCGGGCGGGGCGACGAGAAACAGTCGCTCGCGGAACAGCGGTTCGACCGTCAATGCGTCGCCGTGAATCGGCAACGGACCCAGCAACATGTCGAGCCGGCCCCGGGACAGGTCGAGCGCTTGATCATCCGGTATGCCTTCCCGAATATAGAGTTTGAGATCTGGTTGCTCTCGGTGAAGCGCGGCGATGATCCCCGGCATGAGATACGGTCCCAACGTCGGCGTTACGCCGAAGCGTATTGTGCCCGCGAGGCCTTCGCCGGCACGCTTGGCCAAGTCGCGGATATCCTTTACGCCAACCAGCAATCGCCGAGCGCGATCAGCGACCTCGCGTCCGATCGGCGTCAACTCGACGCCAGACAGGCGCCGCTCCACAAGGGCGACGCCTAACCGCCCCTCCAAAGCGCGCAGCTGCTGACTAAGCGTCGGCTGCGAGGCGTTACTTGCCTGCGCCGCGCGTCCGAAATGCTTGAAGTCAGCAACCGCCACCAGATATTCGAGCTGTCGAAGGGTCGGCATCCCTAGCCCCTAGACCACATTTACCGATGCCGGGAGGCCATTTGGCGGGATGATCGATTCAGTCCCTTTATGCACTGTACATACCGATGAGCTGGTCGGCCCCGGGCGATGTTACCGTGGGTCGCGAATGTCCAGATTTCCACATCGAGTTGGCCGGGCCGGCGGGCTGGCTTCGGCCAGATGCGGCCGCTGAGCTGATCGGCCCGAGTGTCAGTTTTCCACCCATAGAGGACGGTCCGCTCTCGACCCCTTGCGGACGTTCGGACGACTTTGCGCCCATGGCGGACGCAGATCGAAGCCGGATGTCTTCCAAGAACCGGACCTTCGGCGAGAGGTTCGAACCATGACCCCCTCCTCTATTTCGAACCATGACCTCCTCCTCTATCTTGATGTCATGGCGCGCCCACCGAGCCTGTGTCCCGTCGCGTCGACCAGCATTCTGATTGCGAGCATGATCGCCGCACTCGTGGCGGAGCACACGACTGGCACGGAAGCAGGCGAGCAATCATCATGCTGCTGTAACGAAGGATTAATCTGGACCAGCCGTTTATTGAGCATATAGCTAGTCATAGCATCGAGAGTTCGAATGGACGGGACCGCCCAGTTTTCCAATTCCGTCGGCAATGTTGACAGCCTTCCTGCATGTCGCAGGCGAACGCGGGAAGCCGCCAATTGGTCGGTCGACGACCAACTTTGGATGGGGCGAGATTTCCCCGCCATCGATACCGGCGCGGCGGCGGCTCGTCCGGTCTCCGGCCACAAAGCGGCCGACCCTGCGGCCGCTGCCCCACCCGGCCAGGCTGCGGGTGCCCCGGTCGCAAACCCGTTACCGGATCAGACGTTCCTTGAGGACGAGGCCTGGAGCTTCCAGCTCCCGGTGGACGCTTTCACCGACCCTGATGGAGACCCGCTAACCCTCACTGCGACATTGTCGACGGGCGACCCACTGCCCGACTGGCTGACCTTCGACGCCAGTTCCCGCACCTTCACAGGGGTGCCGCCGAGAGATTTCAACGGCCAGCTTTCGATCCTCGTGACGGCCAGCGACGGCGAGAGCGCGGTTTCGAGCGGCTTTTCGCTGTCGGTCCTACCGGTCAATGACGCCCCGGTGGCCAATTCGTTGCCGGATCGGGCATCCCCCGAGGACCAGGCCTGCAGCTTCCAGCTCCCGAAGGACGCGTTCACCGATCCCGACGGCGATCCGCTGATTGTTACCGCCACGCTGGCGAACGGGGATGCGCTGCCGGACTGGCTGACCTTCGACGCCGGCACCCGCACCTTCACCGGCACGCCGCCACGGGACTTCAACGGCGCGCTCTCGATCCTCGTGACGGCCAGCGACGGCGAAAGCGCGACCTCGAGCCCCTTTTCGCTGTCGATCACCCCGGTCAACGACGGCCCGGTCGTAACCCTGGCCCCGATCTATGCGAGCGATTTCGAAAGCCCCGACGAGGCGCTGTGGTTCACCACGATCGGCGGCGACTCGCCCATCCCGCTCCCGCATGAAGATGACGGGACCGGTAACATGACCCTGGTTTCAGCGGGCCCATGGTGGACCGACCTCAACCACGTCACTCCGGGCACCGGACAGCTGCATCTTCCGTCGACGCTGTACGTCAATGGCAGCAACGGCGGCATCGTGATCGATGACTTCCGGGATCTGACGTTCAGTTTCGATATCAAGGCGGAAGGGCTGCAGATACCGGAAGGCGCTCACATCTACCTCTGGTTCCAGGCAATGGACCCGACCCTGCCCTGGGGTGTCGGCCAATATGTGAATTATGTTAACGTCAGCGTCCCGGTCGAGGAATTGCTGATCGACGGCGAGTTTGCGCATGTCAGCATTACCCTGTCGCAGGTCGAGGCCGACTGGCTGGCGCTGGGTTCGAGCCTGGACCGCGAGGGCGTCTATTCCCAATCCAGCTCGATCGTCACAGCCCTTTCCGGGATTCCTGTCGGTCTGGGCCTGGTCATCTTCATGGGCAACGAACCGTCGGGTCCTCCCGCCTCGGGCCTGATCCGGCTCGATAATGTCGTATTGTCACATGGCGATGTGATCAGACTGAAATTCGCTCCCGAGGCGCTGGCCGGAGGGTTGCAGCCCCTGCATCTCGATGTGGCGGTAACGGACCCGGACAGCTCCACGTTCGAGAATTATCGCCTGTCCGTCGGCTATCAGGGGGTGGGTCTCTCCGGCGAAGAGCTCGGCCTGGCATTTCCGGGGGGCGGCGATCTTACGACTGTCGACGGGATCCTTTATCTGGGTGCAGAGCAGATCGGGACCGTCGCGGGCGGGTCTAACGGCAGCGCGCTACTGATCGAGATCACCGCGCCGGTGGATTCGGCGGTCATCAGCGACGTCATCAACGCTATCGCCTACGGGAATAATGACGCGGGGGCCGGCGCGACGCGGGATCTCGTCGTCACGCTTGACGACGAGCCGGGTAGGACGGCCTCCTTTGCCGTCGAGGTTAGTGCGCGACTTCCGCTCGACGACGGCTCGGGGAACGACCACCTGATCGGGACCGGCGCGAACGAGGCGCTGAACGGCGGTCTCGGGACGGACAGGCTGGAGGGCGCCGCCGGCGATGACCGCCTTGATGGTGGTACGGGCGATGACATCCTCCATGGCGGAAGCGGGGACGATTGGTTCCACGTGGACAGCGTCGGCGATATCGTGAGCGAGAGCATCGGAGAGGGTTCGCAGGACCGCATCTTCGCGAGCGTCAGCTACGTGCTGGCCGCCGGCGCGGAGGTCGAAATCCTGACCACCATATTCAACGCGGGGCTGGAACCGATAGATTTGACCGGCAACGAGCTCGCCAACACCATCTACGGCAATGCCGGTGCCAACCGGCTTGAAGGCGGCGCGGGCAAAGACGCGCTGATCGGCAATGAAGACGACGACATTCTCGACGGCGGCACCGGCAACGACATTCTCGACGGCGGCACAGGCAGCGACATTCTCCGTGGCGGGATCGGCGACGACTGGCACTTCGTCGATAGTGCCGGTGACATCTTGATCGAAGCAGTTGGCGAGGGAACGCTGGACCGGGTGTTCGCCAGCGCGAGCTACACGCTGTCGGCCGGCGCCGAGATCGAGTTGATGTCGACGACCCTCCACATCGGACTCGATGCGATCAATTTGATCGGCAACGAGCTCGCCAACGCGATCTACGGCAATGCCGGCGCCAACCGGCTTGAAGGCGGCGCGGGCAACGACGCGCTGATCGGCAATGAAGGCGACGACATTCTCGACGGCGGCACCGGCAACGACATTCTCCGTGGCGGGATCGGCCGCGACACGTTCCTGTTCTCGCAAGACACGGGCACCGATCGCATCATGGACTTTTCCGTCGCCGGGTCCGACCATGATCTGATCGCCTTGCCGGGTCTGAGAACCGGGACCCTCGCGGCGTTTATTACCGAACATGTCAGCCAGATTGGCGCAGATACCATGATCTCCTGGAACGGCGCGGAGCTGATCCTGGTCAATGTGAACGCCTCGACTCTGCTGCCCGACCACTTCGTCCTGGGGTAGGGCGCGGCCGAAAATCGACACTTTATGCGCCTGTTGCCGAAAGCGGCCCGTCCGCTTGCGGCCAATCGCGGTCCTGCATTCGATCGGTGCGGATGTCCGCTTTCCACCCCTAGCAGACTTTGCCCAAGGCAAATGCGACGCGCCGTTTCGCCCGAAAACCGCAGATTTCTGCGTTACACAGCCTATACGGCGGTGGCACCATCGGCGGGCCGCAGCGCCGGCGGTTCAGCAAGCCGTCATGCGCGGCATCCCGGCCGCGTCCTAGTTCGAATTCCGCCGTGCCTCGCTGAAGCACCCGCCGACCAGGTCCCCCGCCTGCTCGCGAGTCATCTCGGCGCGGGGGTTGCGCGCCCGAAAAGCCGCCCTGCCCGCCCGGATGCACTCTTCCCTGAGCGCGAGCTCCCTGTCACGCCGCTCTCCCGCGCGCGGGTCGCTCGCCAGATAGTACATGCCGCCGGCGACAAGCAGAAGCGCGAGGCACCCGACAGTGTAATTCCGATCCTCGCTTGCCGTCATGTCGCGCCCCTGGCGGAAGGCTTGGGTGGGCCGCATCTTACAGGGGCCGCCCGGATATGGAACGTCCGCTTTCCACTGCCGATTCAGCCGGTCGTCGCAACACAGGCATTAAATCGCTCAGCGGGGGTTTCGTAGTCCAGAGTTTTTCTTGGCCGCTGGTTCATTTCTCTGGCTACCTCGTTGAGCCTCTCCTGGCTGTGC
>JBKJZJ010000215.1:0-3980 GCA_046715355.1 Allosphingosinicella sp.
CCTGCTCGGCTGGGCGACGGAGGCCGACGCCGCCCGCGCCGAGGCCGGGCGCCGCTGCCCGCCGACCGGCGATCCCGCCTGCCCCTGGCTCGGCCGCGCCGGCTTTTCGACCGGCCTGGTCGGCCGCGCGCCCTCGGGTCACTTCGAGGGCAAGGACTGGGCGGTCCACGTCTTCAACCCGGCCCAGCATCTCTATCGCGACGGCGCCTGGGACGGCCCGGTGATCGTGCTGACCGACCAGGAGACCTGGTCCGCCGCCGAGCAGTTCGCCGCTTTGCTCCAGGACAATGGGGCCGCTCTGATCCTCGGCGCGCGCACCGGCGGCTCGGGCTGCGGCCACACCTGGGGCGGCACGCCGACGCGGCTGACCAACAGCGGCGCCACGCTCAAGCTCCCCGATTGCGTCCGCTTCCGCGCCGACGGCTCGAACGAGGTGCGCGGAATCATCCCCGATTCGCTGCTGCCGTGGCGCGCCAATGACGGCCGCGCGTTCCGCGCGCGGCTGCTGGAAGCCGCCTTGCCCGAGGCGATCGAACGCGCCGAGGCGCTCTACCGGCGGCGCGACGCCCGTTGAACGCCGGCGTGAGCCGGGGTAGGAACAGGGGGTGAACGAAGCGGTGCCTGCCTCGCCCCAGCGCAAGATCATCCATGTCGACATGGATGCCTTCTACGCATCGGTCGAGCAGCGCGACGATCCGGCTTTGCGGGGAAAGCCCGTCGCCGTCGGCGGGCAGGTGCGCGGGGTCGTCGCGGCGGCGAGCTATGAGGCTCGCAAATATGGCATCCGCTCGGCCATGCCGTCGGTCACCGCCAAGCGCCGCTGCCCGGAGCTCGTCTTCGTCAAGCCGCGCTTCGACGCCTATCGCGCGGTCTCGCAGCAGATCCGCGCCATCTTCGCCGACTATACCGAGCTGGTCGAGCCGCTCAGCCTCGACGAGGCCTATCTCGACGTCACGCAGGATTTGAAGGGGATCGGCATCGCCACCCTGATCGCGCGGGAGATCCGCGCCCGCATCCGCGCCGAGACCGGCCTCACCGCCTCGGCGGGCGTCTCCTACAACAAGTTCATCGCCAAGCTCGCCTCCGACCAGAACAAGCCCGACGGCCTGTGCGTGGTGCCGCCGGCCAAGGGCGAGGCGTTCGTCGCGGCGCTTCCGGTCAGGCGCTTCCACGGCATCGGCCCCAGGACGGCGGAGAAGATGGCGGGCCTGGGCATCGTCACCGGCGCGGATTTGAGGGCGCAGAGCCGCGCCTTCCTGACCCACAATTTCGGCAGCTCCGGCGACTGTTATTACGACCTCGCCCGCGGCATCTGCCACCGCCAGGTCAAGCCCAACCGCCCCTGGAAGTCGATCGGCGCGGAGGACACGTTCCTGACCGACCTCACGGACGAGGCGGACCTCCTCGCCGAGCTCGACCGGATCAGCCACACGGTCTGGCGCCGGATCGCCGAGAAGGAGATCGCCGGCCGGACGGTGACCCTCAAGGTCAAATATCGCGACTTCCAGATCGTCACCCGCGCCAGGAGTCTCGACCGCGCCGTCGCCGGTCGCGAGGAGTTCCTCGAGATCGGCGTTGCCCTGCTGGGCACCCTGCTGCCGGTCGCCAAGGGGATCAGGCTGCTCGGGCTGACGCTCTCGAATTTGACGGAAGGCGCGGGCGCCGAGGCGGAGCCGCTCGAGCTGGAGCTGCCGCTCTAGCTCAAGCGGCCCTGACCTCGAACGTTCCCGCCGGGCTGGGCTTGAGCAACTCCGCCGCCGCGACGCCGGCGTCCAGCCAGTCCCGCCAACTGCCGCGTTCGATCACCACGATCTGCCGCCCATGATAAGGCGCGACATCCGGCCCCGGCTCCACCGTCAGCATGGTGCAGGCTTCGCCGACCCCGGGATCGGTCCGCCAGATCCCGGCAATGCAGAAGAAATCCTCGCCCGCCTTGGTGAACAGCCAGCGGTCCTTCCTGCGCCCCTTGCCTGAGCCGCCCGCGGGCGCGGTATATTCGTAGAAGCCGTCGGCGAGGATCAGGCAGCGGCCGCCGCTCGCCCCGTTGCGGAACTCCCGCCCCTCGCCGCGATAGTTGAACACCGGCTTGCCGGCCGGCCCGGGCCAGCTCCAGCGGCGCTGGACCAGCTCCATGTCATCGCCGCGCGCGCGGACGATCGCGGTCGGGTCGGTGATCCTGATGCTCTCCAGCGCCGCCAGGTTCGGCGCTCCTTCGGGAAAGCGCAGCGGGATGCGCAATTGCGCGAAGGCGTCGGAGATCCGGCCCAGCTCGACGGTGCGGCGATGCTCGTTGCACATCGCGCCTAATCCTCGCCCATCCGCGCCCTGTGATAGCGGGTGCGGTAGATCATCGCCGCGAACAGGTTCAGCCAGCCGACCGCGATCGCCGCCCAGGCGACAGGGCGCAGCGGGCCGCTGGCGATCCCCCGCGACTGGGCGTAGATCAGCCCGCCCGCGCCGAGCGCCACCAGCACGAAGCCGAGCCATCGCGGTACCCGCGCCAGCCCCCTCAGCTCGCGCCGATAAGCCTCGCGCGCCGCCGGATCGTCGAGATTGGGCCGCATCCCCGTCCGCTCCCTGTTTCGGCCGAAACTATCGCATTGGCGCTTTCCCGCAAGGCGCGCCGGGCCTAGAGTGGACCCATTCCCCGGGGGACCGCGCAGCCGGGTTCCCATCGAAGCCCGCTTCGATGGGTGCTCCGAGCGGTTGAGAGGCGGCTGAGGCCGCGACCCGCCGAACCTGATCCGGCTGATACCGGCGCTGGGTTCCCATCAAAGTACCACTTTGATGGGGCCCGTAGGGAGGGAGCGGCTTATGCGAGGCGCGCTCTCCCGTTTTGAGGAGAGCAACATGGCCGACGCCCCTGTCCTGAGCGAAGTCGAAGGGCCTGCCCGCACCGAGCTTCAGGTGACCACCGGCCCGATCCGCGGATCGCGCAAGATTTACGTCGGCGCGCGCCGCGTGGCGATGCGCGAGATCGACCTGGAGCCTTCGTCGGGCGAGCCGCCCTTGCGCGTCTACGATTGCTCGGGCCCCTATACCGACCCGCAGGCGAAGATCGACATCATGGCCGGCCTGCCCGAAGTGCGCCGCGACTGGATCCGCGGCCGCGGCGACGTCGAGGAAGTCACGCAGCGCGAGGTCCGCCCCGAGGATAACGGCCAGCTCGGCCCCGACCGGAGCGGCGGCGTCCAGCCTTTCCCCAATGTCCGCCGCACGGTGCTCCGCGCGCGCGCCGGCGCCAACGTCAGCCAGATGCATTATGCCCGCAAGGGGCTGATCACGCCCGAGATGGAATATGTCGCCGTCCGCGAGAATCTGGGCCGCGAGCGCATGGCGGCCCAGGCCCGCGACGGGCAGGATTTCGGCGCCGAGATTCCGGACTATGTGACCCCCGAGTTCGTCCGCTCGGAGGTCGCGCGCGGGCGGGCGATCATTCCCTCCAACATCAACCATCCCGAGAGCGAGCCGATGGCGATCGGCCGCAACTTCCTGGTCAAGATCAACGCCAATATCGGCAACAGCGCGGTCGCCAGCGACGTCGCCGCGGAGGTCGACAAGATGGTCTGGGCGATCCGCTGGGGCGCCGACACGGTGATGGACCTCTCCACCGGCCGCAACATCCACGACACCCGCGAGTGGATCATCCGCAACAGCCCCGTGCCGATCAGCACCGTCCCCATCTACCAGGCGCTCGAGAAGGTCGGCGGCGTCGCCGAAGACCTCACCTGGGCGATCTACCGCGATACCCTGATCGAGCAGGCCGAGCAGGGGGTCGACTATTTCACCATCCACGCCGGCGTCCGCCTGCCCTACGTCCCAATGACCGCCAAGCGCGTCACCGGGATCGTCAGCCGCGGCGGCAGCATCATGGCCAAGTGGTGCCTCAGCCACCACAAGGAGAGCTTCCTCTACGAGCGCTTCGACGAGATCACCGAGATCATGAAGGCCTACGACATCGCCTACAGCCTGGGCGACGG
>JBKJZJ010000216.1:0-11392 GCA_046715355.1 Allosphingosinicella sp.
GCCGATCCGCATCAGCTGTTCGAAGACTGGTTCGCGCAGGCGCGCGCGGCCGAGCCGAACGATCCGGAAGCGATGGCGCTCGCCACCGCCGATGCGCAAGGGCGGCCCTCGGTGCGGATGGTGCTGCTCAAGGGCCATGACGAGCGCGGCTTCGCCTTCTACACCAATGCGGAGAGCCGCAAGGGCGGCGAGATCGCGGCCAATCCGCGCGCCGCCCTCCTCTTCCACTGGAAGGCGCTGCGCCGGCAGGTCCGGATCGAGGGGCGGATCGAGCCGACGAGCGACGCCGAGGCGGACGCCTATTTCGCAACCCGCTCGCGCGACGCGCGGCTCGGCGCCTGGGCGTCGGACCAGTCGCGTCCGCTTAAGAGCCGCGCCGCCTTCGAGGCGCGCTACGCGCGAGCGGTCGCCGAGCATGAGGGCAGGGACGTCGCGCGCCCGGCTTATTGGCGGGGCTATCGGATCGTCCCGGACCGGATCGAATTCTGGACCGACCGCCCGCACCGGCTGCACGAGCGCCGCCTGTTCACTCTGGGTGAACACGGCTGGGCCGAGGGCCTGCTCTACCCATGAGCGGCGGCCATCATCATCACCATGATCATCGTTCCTCGCTGACCACGCGGGCAGCGGTGGCGAGCGTCTGCACCGCGCTCTTCCTGCTCGCGCTCAAGGCTTTCGCCGCGATGGAAACCGGCTCGGTGGCGATGCTCGGCTCGCTCGCCGACACCAGCCTCGATCTGCTCGCCTCCCTGGTCACATTGTTCGGCGTCCGCGTCGCCGCGCGTCCCGCCGATCACAATCACCGCTTCGGCCACGGCAAGGCCGAGGCGCTCGCCGCTCTGGTGCAGGTGGTGATCATCACCATCTCGGCGATCGCCATCGGCTGGCGGGCGATCACCAAGCTGATGGAGGGAGACCGCACCGCCCATGCCGAATATGGCATCGCCGTTTCGGCGGTGGCGATCGCCGTGACGCTCGGCCTGCTCGCCTATCAGCGCTCCGTGATCCGCCGCACCGGCTCGGTCGCGATCCGCACCGACCTTCTCCATTATCAAAGCGACCTCCTGCTCAACGTCTCGGTGATCGCGGCCTTGGTGCTCGACCAATATCTGAACCTCACCGGGGCCGACCCGGTCTTCGGCATCATTATCGCTTTGTGGCTGCTCTGGGGCGCCTGGTCCGCCTCCAGCCACGCGCTCGACCAGCTGATGGACCGCGAATGGCCGGTCGAGAAGCGCCGCCGCTTCGTCGAGGTCGCCGCCCGCCACCCCGCCGGCCGCGGCATCCACGACCTCCGCACCCGCTCCAGCGGCACCCACGAATTCGCCCAGTTCCACATCTGGGTCGATCCGGCGATGACCGTCGCCGCCGCCCATCGCGTGATCGAGGAGATCGAGACCGGGCTGAAGGAGGAATTCCCCGGCTGCGAGGTCCTCATCCACCTCGATCCGGAGGGCCGCGTCGATTGCCCCGGCAACGACCTGGTGGAAGCCGACATCACCAGGGAAGCCATGGAATGACCGAACTCCGCCTCGTCCAGGTCGACGCCTTCGCCGACCGGCCCTTCACCGGCAATCCGGCGGCGGTGATGCCGCTCGAGGCATGGCTGCCCGACGAGGTGCTGCAGGCGATCGCGCTGGAGAACAATCTCAGCGAGACCGCCTTCACGATTCCCGCGCAAGGCGGCGATGCGGATTACGAACTGCGCTGGTTCACGCCCACCACCGAGGTCGTGCTCTGCGGCCACGCCACGCTCGCCAGCGGCCACGCTCTGATCGGCGACAAGGCCCGCATCCGCTTCCGCACGCGGCGCGCCGGCCTGCTCGAAGTCGCGCGGAACGGCGAGGGTTATGAGATGTCGCTGCCGGCCTGGAAGGCCGAGCCCCGGCCGCTGCCCGACGTGCTCGCCGCTCTGGGCTGCGAAGCGCGCGAGACGCTTTGGCATCCCGGCCGCTATGCGCTCATCGTCCTCGACGACGAAGCCGAGGTGCTGGCCGTCGAGCCCGATTTTCGCGCCCTGGCCGCGCAGGGGGACATCCTCACCATCGTCACCGCGCCCGGCCGCGCGACCGACATGGTCAGCCGCGTTTTCGCCGCCGGCGCCGGCATCGACGAGGACCCGGTCACCGGCTCGGCCCATTGCATCAGCGTGCCTTATTGGGCCGAGCGCCTGGGCAAGGACAGCCTCACCTGTTTCCAGGCGAGCAGGCGCGGCGGCCATCTCACCGGCCGCCTCGACGGCGACCGCGTCATCCTCGGCGGCAAATGCGTGACGGTCGTCGAGGGGACGATGCGGATTTAGTCGCTTCGGCGCGCCTCCGGAATCACTCGCCGCAAATCCACCTCTCCGGGATTCCCTTGTCTTCCTTTTCGGTAAAGAATCGAAACGCTTGCGGGGGAGTGGCCGTCATGTTGAGCATCCTGATCGTCGAGGACGAGCCGCTCGTCGCCCAGACGCTCAAATATCTCGTCGAGCTGAACCCGATGTACAGCGTCACCGCCGTCACCGAGGACAGCGCCTCCGCGCTCGCCGCGGTCGAGGAAAGGGTGCCGGACCTCGCCCTCATCGACCTCCAGCTCGCCAACGACACGACCGGCTTCTCGGTCGCGGTGAAGCTGCACGATCTCGGCGTGCTTTGCCTGTTTACCACCGGCATGGCGCCGAGCTTCCCGATGCCGGACCTGGCGCTGGGCTGCCTGGTCAAGCCCTTCACCGAGGAGGATCTGGTGCGCGCGCTCAACACGGCCGAGGATATTCTGCGCGGCCGCGAGGGGCTGCGCCTGCGTGCCAATCGGCCGGACAATCTCCGTCTCTATGCCGAGGAGGCGCGCGCGGCCCGCGCCGCCGATCCCGGCCTGCTGCCGACGCCCGACCGCTCCAGCGCGCGGCGCGGCCTCAAGGCGCGGGCGGGCCGGCTGTGGCGCGCCGCCCAGCGCGGCCTCAGCGCGGGCTAGCGCTCACAGGAGTCATCCCGGACTTGATCCGGGATCCAAGAACACGGATTTCGCAAACCTGGCTCTTGCGTGTTCATGGATCCTGACTTTCGTCAGGATGACGTGGAATTTACGGCCGCGTCCGTTCCGCCGCGATCCATTCGTCGATCTGGCTTTCGAGCACGTCCAGCGGCACCGAGCCGTTCCTCAGCACCGCGTCGTGGAAGCGGCGGACGTCGAAGCGCGCGCCCAGCGCGGCTTCGGCGCGGGCGCGCAATTCGAGGATCTTCAGCCGCCCGATCATGTAGCCCAGAGCCTGGCCCGGCCAGCTGATGTAGCGGTTCACCTCGGCCTCGATATTGGCGTCGGTCAGCGCCGTATTCTCGCGCATGAAAGCGATCGCGCGCGCCTTGTCCCAGCCGAAGGCGTGGATGCCGGTGTCGACCACCAGCCGGGTGGCGCGCCACATTTGATAGGAGAGCTCGCCCATCCGCCGCGCGGGCGTGTTGTAGAGCCCCATCGGCCCGCCCAGGCTCTCGGCATAGAGGCCCCAGCCTTCCGTGAAGGCGGTAAAGAAGGCGAAGTTCCGCCGGAACGGGGCGATGTCCATCTCCTGCTGCAGCGCGATCTGGAAATGGTGGCCGGGGACGGCCTCGTGCAGGCTGAGCGCCGGCACTTCCCAAAGCGGGCGCTGGTCGAGTTTGGAGGTGTTGACGTAATAGGTGCCGGCGATGCCGCTCTCGGGCGCGCCCGGATTGTAATAAGCGGTGGTGGTGCCTTCGGCGGTCTCGGCCGGGATCTCCCTGATGCCGTAGCTGAGCCGCGGCAGCGTCCCGAAATAAGCGGGCAGCTGGCCGTCGATCGTCTTCAGCACGCGCGCCGTCTCGCGCATCAGCTGCTCGGGCTCGGTGGCGAAATAGCGCGGGTTGGTGCGCAGGTCCCGGATATAGGCCTCGCGGCTGGGGAAGCCCCCCTCGCGGGCGACCGCTTCCATCTCCGCGCGGATGCGGGCGACCTCCCGGAGGCCGATGTCGTGAATCTGTTGCGGAGTCAGATCGGTGGTGGTCTGCAGCCGCACTTGGAAGGCGTAGTATTGGGCGCCGCGCGGCTGGGCGGAGACGCTGTCGCTGCGCGCGCAATGCGGCAGATATTCGGTCCGGTAATATTCGAGGTGGCGCTGATAAGCGGGGTTGAGCACGTCGGCGATGGTCCGGCGCGCGCGCGCCTGGAGCTGGGTCCAGTCGGCTTCGGGGATCGCGGCGGGGCGGGCGCCGGCGAAGGGCTCGTAGAAGCGCGACTGGGCCGGGTCCTGCGCGATGACGCCGGCGATGCTGCGCTCATGGCCGCCGAGCACGGAGCAGGGCAGCACGTAGCCGCCGCGCACGGCGTTGCGGGTGATCGCCAGCGCCTGATCGTTGAGCCGCGGATAAAGGGCGATCCGGGTCAGGTAGCTTTCGTAATCGGCGCGGGTGCGGAAGGGCAGGTTGCGGGCCATGCCGACGAAATTCTGGTGCCAACCGTCATAGGTGGTGAACAGCATGTCGCGCTGGCCGAAATCGTCGGCCTCGATCGCCTCGGCGAGCGAGCGGCGAAGGATGCCGCGGGTGACGCGGTCGGCGGGCGCGAGCTCTCCGGCCGGAATGCGGTCGACGCGGGCGAGGAAGGCCTCGGCCTCGCGGCGCTGGCGCCGGCGCGCTTCGGGCGAAAGGTCCTGGATGCGGTCGTCATAGTCGCGCACGCCGAGCGCGGTCGCATAGACCGGGGCATTGCTCAGCAGCCAGCGGTAATGCTCATCGAGCAGGGCGCGGAAATCGTCGGCGGGCGCGGCCGCGGCGGGTGTGGCCGAGGCCAGAGCGGTGGCCGCCGCGAGAATCATGAAGCGCATCTCTCGTCCCCTTTTGGGCGGGCATCCTATCGCCGGGGTCGGTCCGCGCAAATGTCGCTCGTCGAAAAAGCGACGGCGCCGATCGAACCGCCTCAGGCGGGTTGGGCCGGCACCCGAGCCTTGGGCGGCAGCGGGAAGAGGGTGACGAATCGCTCGGCGAGCGCGCGGTCGCCCTCGATTCCGAGCTGGCCGTCCTGATCGAGCCGCGCCAGGGGCACACCGCCATAGACGGCCGCCGCCACGACACCCGGCGCGCCGGTGAAGATCAGGTCCGCGCCGCGGGGATCGCCGCGTGCGGCGTCGATGGCGCCGTCCTTCAACCGCAGGACATAGGATTCGCGGCCGAGCCGGAAGCCGATCACCGCCTCCACCGCCCCGGTGATGGCGGGCTGGTTCATCGCCTGAAAGGACAGCATCAGCGAGACCGCGCTGAAATGCTGGCGCGGATCGTGACCCGGCGAGCGCGTCGCCCAGCGGCCGAGCGCGCCCATGATCGGCTTGGACTGATAGCCCCATTCGGTGAGCGCATAGACCTGGCCCGAAGCGGGCGGCGGCAGCTGTTCGCGCACCACCAGACCCGCGGTCTCGAGCCCCTCCAGCCGCTGCGTCAGCGTGTTGGCCGAGATTCCGGGCAGGTCGGCGCGGATGTCACTAAAGCGTTTCGGCCCGAGCATAAGCTCGCGCATTACCAGAAGGGCCCAGCGTTCGCCGATCAGGTCGAGCGCATGGGCGGTGCCGCAGCCGTCCTCATAGCGGCGCCGCGACGGGCTGTTCTGCGAGTCGGTTAGATTTTGTGACTCCATAGTTGCCTTTTATAACTGATCGGGGCATCAGCGTCAAATCCCGATTCGCGAATCGGGAGCGAAAGGGCGGGGCATGGAGAGAAAAATGAGCGATACCGCGACACTGCCGCCCCAGGAGGCGTTGAAGCCCGCGCGCGAAATGGCCGAGGCGCTCCCGACACGTTGGCTTGGGGAAAGCGCGGACTACAGGAAGGCGCGGACCGCCTTGCTCGCCGAGGAAATCGACCTCCGCCGCCGCATTCAGCGCGTCGCCGAGCAGCGCCGCGCTTTGCCGCCCGGGCCGGCGGCCAAGGATTATCGGTTCCGCGACGAGCAGGGCAACGAGATCGCCCTGGTCGATCTGTTCGGCCGGCACGACACGCTCTTCACCTATTTCTGGATGTACGGGCCCGAGCGGCCGCGGCCCTGCCCGATGTGTACCTCGTTCGTCGGCTCGCTGGACATTCCCGCGCCGGATATCGAACAGCGGCTCGCGATCGCCATCGTCGGCCGGTCGCCTGTCGCACGCCAGCTCGCCTTCGCCCGCGAGCGCGGTTGGCGCAATCTCAAATTCTATCAGATTGTCGGCGACGATTTCGGCCGTGACGTTCACGCGCTGACCGACGACGGCGAAGGGGCCGCGGTGACGGTCTGGACGCGCGACGGCGACGCGGTCCGCCTGTTCTGGGCGGCCGAAGGCGGCGCCGAAACCGCCGATCCCGGCTTCGATCCGCATCTCGCGCCCGATCCGACGCCGCTCTGGAATATTCTCGATTGGACGCCCGAGGGGCGCGAGACCGACTGGTATCCAAAGCTGGCCTATCCAGGCGACGGCCGCTGACAACGAAATCTCACGGGAGAGCAGCAGTGGACGACAAGGATCGCATTCTGGCCCTGATAGACCAGCGGAACGGCGCCGTCGCACGGGGCGATGCGGAGGCGATCGTTGCTCCGATGAGCGAGGACATCGTAGCCTACGCGCTCGCCCCGCCGCTCGCCTATTCAGGCGCCGAGGCCCGCGACGTTAAGGCGGTCGAAGCCTGGCTCGCCACTTGGGAGACTCCGCCGCATATCGAGCTCACCAAGCCGACGATCCTACTGGATAGCGATCTGGGCGTCGTCTTTGGATTGGCCACCATGCGCGGCGCCAAGGCCGACGGGAACGAAAATGCGCTCTGGTATCGCACGACCATCATCCTGCAGCGTCGCGATGGCGAATGGTCGATCGCGCATGAACACGAGTCCGTGCCCTTCCTGATGGACGGCAGCGACAAGGCCGCGCTCGACCTGAAACCCTAACCCGCCTCTCTCATTGCCAGGAGAATGACATGCCCAAGCTGATTTTTGTGAACCTGCCCGTCGCCGACCTTGCCGCCGCCAAGGCCTTTTACGAGGCGATCGGCTTCACCAACAATCCGCAGTTCACCGATGAGACCGCAGCCTGCATGGTGCTTACCGATATCATCCATGTCATGCTGCTCACCCACGAGAAGTTCGCCCAGTTCACCCCCAAGAGAATCGCCGATGCGAATGCCGTGAGCGAAGTGCTGATCTGCGTCTCCGAGGACAGCCGCGAGGGCGTCGATGCGATCACCGAGAAGGCGCTGGCTGCCGGCGGCCGCGAGTCGCGCGAAAAACAGGATTATGGTTTCATGTATGCGCGCAGCTTCGAGGATCCGGACGGCCATATCTGGGAGCCGATGTACATGGACATGGAGGCCGCGACGGCCGCGATGGCCCACAATCAACCCGAGACGACGGACGCCTGAACGGCGCCGAAACAAGGAGAGAGACTATGGCCGAGATCTCAAACGCCACGCCCAGCCTGACCCCGCACATCGTTTGCGCCGGCGCCGCCGACGCAATCCTCTTCTACAAGAAGGCGTTTGGCGCCGAGGAGATGATCAGGGTGCCGGGCGAGGACGGCAAGCTGATGCACGCCGCTTTGAGCATCGGCGGCTCTATGCTGATGCTGGTCGACGAGAACAAGGATTGGGGCCTGCTGTCGCCGCTGTCGCTCGGCGGCACGCCGGTGACGCTGCATCTCAACGTCCCCAATGCCGACGCCGCTATCGAGCGCGCCGCCGCCGCTGGGGCGACCGTCACCATGCCGGCCTCCGACGCTTTCTGGGGCGACCGCTACGGTCAGGTCAAGGATCCCTTCGGCCACAGCTGGTCAATGGCGCACCCGCTCAGGGACACGGTGATGAGCGAAGACGAGCTGCGCGAGGCGGCCAAGGACGCGATGTGCGGCCAGGCCGCCGAGCCGACCCCCGCCGCTTGACGGGAGAGGAAGCGCGCCATGACCAAGCCAATCGTCACCGGCTATGACTGGTCGCCGGACCGAGGCCGTGGTCTCGTGCGCGACATGCGCGTGCGCTGGGCGCTGGAGGAGGTCGGCCAGCCTTATGACGTGCGCTATTTGTCCTGGGGCCAGCAGAAGGAGCCGGTGCACCGCGCCCGCCATCCCTTCGGCCAGGTGCCGACCTATGAGATGGACGGGCTCGTCCTGTTCGAATCGGGCGCGATCGTGCTCCACATCGCGGAGAAAGGTCCGGGCCTGTTTCCCGAGGACCAGGCGGGCCGGGCGCGGGCGATCGAGTGGATGTTCGCCGCGCTCAACACCGTCGAGCCGGTCGTCTGGGACTTGGTCATGGCCAAGGTGATCGAAGGCGACGAGGATTGGTCGAAGGCGCGGCTTCCCGCGGTGGAAGCGCGCCTGCGCGAGCGGCTGGACGAGCTGTCCGCCCGGCTCGGAGACTCCGAATGGCTCGACGGGGCGTTCAGCGCGGGGGACCTCTTGATGGTCGCGGTGCTTCGCAATCTGAGCGCTTCGGGGATCCTCGAGGCCTATCCGAACCTCGCCGCCTATGTCGCGCGCGGCGAGGCGCGGCCCGCCTTCAACCGCGCGCTCGAAGCGCTGAGGGCAGGCCAGACGGGCGATCCGCCCGCCGGCTGGCCGCGATAACGATAAGGACCGAGCATGATGAAGCCGGTGATCACCGCGTTCGATTGGGTGCCCTGGTTCGCCCGGGGCCAGGTCCGCGACCTGCGCGTGCGCTGGGCGCTGGAGGAGGCCGGGCAGGATTATGACGTCCACTATCTGCCGCAGGGGACGCAGAAGCAGCCGCCGCATCGCATGGTCCAGCCTTTCGGCCAGGTGCCGACCTATGAGCAAGACGGCCTGGCGCTCTTCGAATCCGGCGCGATCGTGCTGCACGTCGCCGAGGCTCATGGCGGCCTGCTGCCCGAGGATGCGGGCGGCCGCGCGCGCGCGATCGAATGGATGTTCGCCGCGCTCAACACGGTCGAGCCGCCGATCACCGACTATGCCATTGCGACCCTGTTCGAAGCGCACGAGCCCTGGTCGAAGCCGCGCCTGCCCTCGATCGTCGCGCGGATTTCCGAGCGGCTCGACGAACTGTCCCGGCGATTGGGCGAAAGCGAGTGGCTCGACGGCGGCTTTTCGGGTGGTGACCTGCTGATGATCGCGGTGCTGCGTCAGCTCAAGGGGATGCCGCTCGAGGGGGCGCACAACAATCTCGCCGCTTATGTCGCGCGGGGCGAGGCGCGGCCGGCCTTCCAGCGGGCGCTGGCCGCCCAGATGGCGGGCTTCACGGCAAAGCCGCCGCCCGAATATGCGTTCCTGGATCAACCGCCTGCCAAGCAAGGAGAGAGTAAATGACCTATGTCGAAGGTTTCGTCGTCGCCGTGCCGACCGCGAATAAGGAGGAATATGTGCGCCACGCCGCCGAGGCCGCGCCGTTGTTCAAGGAATTCGGCGTCACGCGGATGGTCGAAGGCTGGGGCGACGACGTTCCGGACGGCAAGGTGACCGACTTCAAGGGCGCCGTGCAGGCGAAGGATGACGAGACCGTCGTCTTCTCCTGGTTCGAATATCCGGACAAAGCGACCCGCGACGCCGCCAATGCGAAGATGATGTCCGATCCCCGCATGGAGGAGATGGGCGCGAACATGCCGTTCGACGGCAAGCGCATGATCATGGGCGGCTTCGACGGCATCGTCGAGGTGGGCGAGCGCGGCGGGATGGGCTATGCCGACGGCTTCGTCCTCCCCGTGCCGGAAGGCAATAAGGAGGCCTATCGCGAGATGGCCGAGAGGGCTTCAAAGGTGTTTCGCGAACATGGCGCGACCCGCGTCGTCGAGGCCTGGGGCGACGATGTCCCGGACGGCAAGGTGACCGACTACCGGCGCGCGACCAAGGCCGAGCAGGGCGAAAATGTCGTCTATTCCTTCATCGAATGGCCGTCGAGGGAGGCTCGCGTCGCCGGCTGGGCCAAGGTCATGGCCGACGAACGCATGAAGCCCGACCATGACAATATGCCGTTCGACGGCAAGCGCATGTTCTGGGGCGGCTTTTCGCCCATCGTCGACGCCTAGGGAGAGCCCGAGCCATGGCCGATCAATTCATCTGGTACGAGCTGATGACGTCCGACCAGGACGCCGCGGCCGCTTTCTACGCGGAAGTGGTCGGCTGGACGGCCGCCGATCAGACCATGGCGGAGCTCGACTTCCGCTACACCATCCTGTCGGTCGGGGAGCGCGGCGTCGCCGGGCTGATGGCGCTGACCGACGAGATGAAGGCGGGCGGCGCCGTGCCCGCCTGGGTCGGCGTGATCGGCGTCGCCGATACCGACGCCGAGGCGAAGAGGATCGCCCAGGATGGCGGCGCGGTCATCATGGGGCCGGACGACATTCCCAATGTCGGCCGCTTCGCCTTCGTCGCCGATCCGGGCGGCACGGTCTACGAGATCATGACGCCGCTGCCGCGCGAGGAGGAGCCGGAGCCCGTTGCGCGCATGACCCCGGGCTTCGTCGGCTGGCACGAACTCTATGCGGCCAATGGCGCCGAGGCGGCCCTCACCTTCTACGCCGGCCATTACGGCTGGACCGAGACCACCAGCCTCGACATGGGTCCGATGGGCAAATACCGGATCTTCGCCGCCGGCGGCGACCAGGCCGGCGGCATCATGACCAAGCCCGCCGACATGCCGGTCGGCGCCTGGGCCTTCTATTTCACCGTCGACGACCTCGACGCCGCGGTCGAGCGGCTCAATGCCAATGGCGGCAAGGTGCTGATGGGCCCGCACGAGGTTCCCGATGGCAGCTGGATCGTCCAGGGCACCGACCCCCAGGGCGCCCATTTCGCCCTCGCCTCGGCGACCCGATGAGAAGGGGTCCAGCCGGCAATAGGAGAGAGAAGATGACCGGTAACAAGCTCACCACCTGCCTGTGGTTCGACCATGGAGAAGCGCGCAAGGCGGCGGAATTCTACGCCGCGACCTTCCCAGACAGCCGTGTCGGCGCGGCGCACGAAGCGGCCACGGACTTTCCAGGCGGCAAGCAGGGCAATGAGCTCACGGTGGAGTTCACAGTCCTCGGCCAGAGCTTCGTCGGCTTGAACGGCGGGCCCAATTTCAAGCCCAACGAGGCCGTCAGCTTCATGGTTCATACCGAAGATCAGGAGGAGACCGACCGCTATTGGAAGGCGATCGTGGACAATGGCGGCGTGGAGAGCGCCTGCGGCTGGTGCAAGGACCGCTGGGGTTTTTCCTGGCAGATCACGCCGCGGCGGCTGCTTGAGCTGATGGCCGATCCCGATAGGGCGCGCGCGATGCGGGCGATGGACTCGATGATGTCGATGCAGAAGATCGACATCGCCGAGATCGAGCGCGCCGCCGCCGCCGCCGCCTGAAGGTGCCGGCGGGGGGGGGGGGGGGGGGGGCCGCCCCCCCCCCCCCCCCCCCCCCCCCCCCCCCCCCCCCGGGGG
>JBKJZJ010000217.1:0-4562 GCA_046715355.1 Allosphingosinicella sp.
CGTCTCGAGCGACTGGTTCAGCTCGCGCAGCGCCTCCTCCGCGGCGCTGCGCACGGCGATCTCGCGCTGGGCGGCCTCGTAGAGCCGGGCATTGTCGATCGCGATCGCGGCCTGGCCGGCGATGCCGACGATGAGCCGCTCGTGGCGGTCGGTGAAGCGCGCCGGGTCCTCATGGCCGAAAAAGAGGCCGCCGATCACCTCGCCCGAGCGGCTGGTCACCGGCACCGCCAGATAGGAGGCGACCGGCAGATGCTCCTTCGGCATGCCGTGATGGGTGTCGCTCTTGCCGTAGCGGGGGTCCTTGGTGATGTCGTCGGAGCGGACCACGCCTTCGCCGCTGAAGGTCGGGGCGAAGACCTGGGTGTTGCGGGGCATCGGGAATTTGTCGAAATGGCTGCGGTCGACGCCCGAAATGGCGTAGAGCATGTAGCTCTCGCCCGCCTCGTTCAGCACATTGTAGAAGAAGGCGCCGAATTGCGCGCCCGACAAGGCGACGCCGGCGTCGGTCACCATCTGGACGACGCGCTGGAGGTCGAGCTCGGAGGCGAGGCTGGCACCGATCCGGTTCAGCGTCTCGAGCGAGCTCTTATCCTCCTTCAGCGCCTCTTCCGCCTGCTTCGCCTCGGTGACGTCGATGGCCATGCCGACATAGCCGATCAGCGCATCGTCGGCGTCGAGGCGCGGCCGGCAGCTGACCTTCATCCAGCGCAAATTGCCGTCGCCGCGGCGGTAGCGCGCTTCATAGCCGTAAGCGGTGCAAGCCGCCCATGCGCGGTCCCGCTCGGCGAGAACATGAGCGAGATCGTCGGCATGGATCATCTCCATCCAGGTCGCGCCGGTCAGCTCCGCGGCCGGGCGCCCCGCCACCTCCTCGAAGGCCTTGTTGGCGAACTCGATGCCGTTCGCATTGGTCACCCAGACCGGCGCCGGCGCGCAATCCGCCATCGCGCGGAAGCGGGCCTCGCTCTCGCGCAATTCGGCCTCGGCGCGCTTGGTGTCGGTGATGTCCATCGCCATGCCGACGAAGCCCGCCGGCGCGCCCGCACCGTCGAAACGCGGCTTGAGGCTGGCGCGCAGCCAGCGCCATTCGCCGTCGTGGCGGCGCATCCGCGCCTCGAACCCGTAGATTTCGTGGCCGGCCCAGGCGGCCGCCCTGCGCGCCATTACCTCGGGCAGATCGTCGGGATGGACGATCGCCGCCCAGCCGGTCCCGCGCAGCTTATCGAGCGGCAGGCCGGCGAAGTCGATCAAGGCGCGGTTGACGAATTCGATGCCATCGGCGTCGGTCACCCAGACCGGGGACGGGGCGCTGTCGGCCATCGCCCGGAAGCGGGCCTCGCCGTCGGCGAGCGCGGCGCGCAGGCGGGCATTGTCGGCCTCGAGCGCGGCGAGGCGGCCGTCATCGTCGTGGCCGGGGACGGGTCCGGCGTTGCTCGATTCGGACCCTTCGGACACTGCGCGCCCCCTCTCCCGATGGAACCGGATTCAATCCGCCGAGGCGGAATTCGTTCCGGCGAGCGCGGCCGCCCAGGCGGCTTCATCGAAGCCCGCCAGCCGCCGGCCGCCCAGGTCGAGCAATGGCCGCTTGATCATCGACGGCTGCGCCAGCATCAGCGCGACCGCCTTGTCCGCGTCGAGATCGGCCTTGTCCGCTTCGGGCAGCTTGCGGAAGGTCGTGCCGGCGCGGTTGAGCAGCTTCTCCCAGCCGAGCTCCGCCGCCCATGCCCGGAGGCGCCGCTCCTCGATTCCGGCGAGCTTGTAGTCGTGGAAATCGTACGGAATGCCGCGCCCGTCGAGCCAGGCACGCGCCTTCTTCACCGTGTCGCAATTCCTGATGCCGTAGAGAATCATCAGCGCCTCCCGCCCCCGCAGACAGAACGAAGGCGCCATCCCGTCAAGCCGCGCCGATCAAGACGATGGCGAATATTTTGGGCACCATGTTAATATTACTTTACATAGAGTTCGACTCAGCGTACATGGAGTTGCGAATCGGGAACATCAAGAGGGACATTCATATGGCTTTTCGTGAGAAGATCGCGTGGCTGGAGCTGGGCACGATGCTGATCGCCTACAGCGTCTATTTCGGCATCGTCGGACCGGCCGCCGGCTTCGGCGAGCGGCGGATGCTGGATATCATCTGGTCGTTCGGCCCGGTCGCCGCCGCCCATGGCGTGGCGATGATCGTCGGCGCCATCGCGATCGCGGTGACCGCGGTGAAGGAGGCCGAGGCCCGGTCCGACGAACGCGACCGGGCGATCGCGCGGCGCGGCGCGACGATCGGCTATTATGTGCTGATCGCCGGCATGATCCTGGTCGGCGTGGTGATGCCGTTCAGCGAGCCGCCCTGGAAGATCGTCAACACCGCCTTGCTCGCCATCGTGCTGGCCGAAGCGGTGCATGCGGCGGTCGTCCTGCTCAGCTACCGCCGAGGCTGGCATGGGTGAGCGGCGCCTTACCAACCTCATCCGCACGCTGCGCTTCCACGCGGGCGAGATGACCCAGGCCGAATTGGGCGAGAAGATCGGAGTCACCCGCCAGACCGTCGCGGCGATCGAGCAGGGCAAATATTCGCCGACGCTGGAGACGGCGTTCAGGATCGCCGACGTTTTCGGCGTGGCGCTGGACGAGGTGTTCCGCTGGGCGGAGGAGTGAGAGTCAGGATCATTCGTCGGCGTAGTGACCGAAGCGGCCGACGCGGGCGCGGATGATTCGGAAGCGCCGGTCGGCGCCGCGCGCAAGCTCAACCGTCATCCGCGCGCGATAGACCCGATGGCGCGTCTCCCCGTCGTCGTGGATGCGCGTGTAGCGGACATGACCGGTCACCCGCACGGTGTCGCCTCGCGCCTCGATCCGGTCCCAGATCAAGAGGCCGCCGGCCTCGGCGATCTGTTCGAGCCAGCGCGCCGCCGCGGCTTCGCGTCCCTCCAGCCGCGCGCCGGCCCAATCGACCACGACCGTCTCGGCGAAGGCGGCGCGCACCCCCGCTTCATCGTCATTGCCCCACTGCAGCAGCACCACGAGCGCGGCATAGGCTTCGGCCGCGGCGGCGCTTGGCAGGCGGGCGCACAAAGCGAGGGCCGAGAAGGTGATGTCGATCGCTTCGCGGAGCGGCGCGCAGCGGGGAATATGGCGCAAGGCGACATCGGCGAGATGGAAGGCGACCTCGGTCGCGCGGGTGACCGGGCAGATGCTGTCCTGGCGGACGGCGACGGCTCCCGGCTGACCCTGTGCCGGGGGATCGGCGGCCTCCACATTGTAGAAGCTTGGATGCATGCAGATTTCCTCCGGATCGCGCCCGCCAACGATCCGCTCGAACCCCGCCGAGCGTTCCAGCACGTCGCGCCAGACGTCCTCGGGCACCTCGGCCGAGACCATGCGGATGCGGCCGCCGCGGCGCGGCGTGCGGAACTCCACGCGCGGCGGCCGGCCGGGATGCCGGGAAAAGGTGAGCGCGCCGATATTGGCCGGATGCCCCCCCATCACATAGAAAGCGCGGCGGACCTGGACGCCGTCGCGCTGCAAGGCCTCGATTGGCGGCAGATCGTACAGCTCGCGCTGCATCTCGACGCGCCGCAGCCGGCAGCGCTCGCTGACATGATCGTCGAAGCAGCGATGGTCCCCGCCCGGATATTGCGCGAAGACCGGAGCGGCGAGGAGCAAGGCGAGGGCCGCGGCGAAGATCCGGACGGCGATCATGCCCCGCCCTCGTTCAGAAAACGGCCCAGCACGACCACCTCCTGCCGCTCAAGCCCCAGCGCCTCGTAGAAGCCCAATGCCGCCTCATTGTCGTCGCGGACCATGAGCTGGATCTTGGCGGCGCCGCGCGCGCGCAGCCAGGCTTCGGCGGCCGCCATCATCCGGGCGCCGAGCCCCCCGCGCCGCCGCTCGGGCGCGACCGCGAGATAATAGACCCAGCCGCGATGGCCGTCGAAGCCGGTCATGACGCTGGCGGCAAGCCCGGCCTCGCCGCGCAGGATGAGGATGGCCGAGGTCGCCCCTTCGACGGCAAGGCGGAAATCGCGGGCGGGATCGTTCCACGGGCGGGTAAGGCCGCACGCCTCCCACAGCGCGATCACCGCGGCTTCGTCGGCCGCTTGCGCCTGCGCGATCATCGGCAGGCGCTTTCGCCGGCGGTGAAATCCCGGACCTTGCCGCCCAGCAGCACGCCGCGCACGCGGCCGGCGGTGAATTCCTCCATCGGATCGTCGGTGATCCCGACCCGGCGCAGCGTCACCGGGCCGAGCGCGCGGAGCGCCTCGCGGGTCGAATCGATCGCGATCCCGCTCCGCATCCGGTAGCCGGCTTCCGCGCCCTGCTCCCAGGCCGCGAACCGGCCCGCCTCGAAGCTGAGCGCGAGGCCCCCCGGATAATCGAGCCGAACTCTCGGCTGAACGCTGCAATCGGGATCGTCCGTGCGCGCGGCCGGGGCGCCGGTCACCGGTTCGACCAGGGCCCTCGCCGCCGCCTCCGGCGTTCCGAACGGCACCAGCCGCGCCGTGCCGGCCGCGCCTTCGGCCAGCTCGAGCCCGCCCGCGGCGAGATAGAGGCGCAAGGAGCGTGGG
>JBKJZJ010000218.1:0-9606 GCA_046715355.1 Allosphingosinicella sp.
CCCCATCACAAATCCCCGGAACCCGGCCGCCCCGCCGCTTGTTCTCACGGCAGCGCCGCTCCGCGCCACCCACGGTCGCGCCCGGCGCGCGCGCCACAGAGGAGCTTCGCCATGAACTTTCGCATCACGCTGCCCTTGGCTGCGGTCGCAGCCGCGTCCCTCGCCGCCACCGCCGCCGCTCAGCATGGGCAGGGCGGCCGTCCCTATACCGTCCAGATGACCGGCGCCGCGGAACGGCCCGGCCCCGGCGACCCCGACGGCACCGGCACCGCCACCTTCCGGGTCAATGCCGGCCAGGGCCGCGTCTGCTACACGCTGAGCGTCCGCAATATCGGTGCCGCCACCGCCGCCCATATCCACCGCGCCCCGCCGGCCGCGGCCGGGCCGGTCGTCGTCGGCCTGACCGCCCCGACCAGCGGCCGCAGCAGCGGCTGCGCCGCCGTCGAGCGGGCGCTTGCCCAGGAGCTGATCCACAACCCCGGCGCCTTCTACGTCAACGTCCACAATGCGGCCTTCCCCGCCGGCGCGATCCGCGGACAGCTGGGCCGCTAGCGGGATCGGAGACCGATAGCGGGAGGCGGGGACAGGTAGGGACCTGTCCCCATTGCCCGCGCCAGCTCGCTTCGCGCGCGCCCCTCTCTTCGCGTCTTTGCGTCTTTGCGTGAAACCCCACCTGCTTTCCCTCCCGCGTGCCGAGTTTCGGTGACAGGTCTGTACCCGTCACCGTCCGCCCCACCTCCTTGCGGCCCCGAAACCCTTGCCCTACGCTCGCCCCCATGGGTGGAGGGAAGCGCACGCCAGGCTTGGTCGTCGGCCTGAGCGGCGCCGCTTTGACCGGCTACGCGCTCTTCGCCTTGCTCTCCTCCGCCGGCTGCGTCGGCACCGGGGCCGCATCCTGCCCGCCGCTCCCGGGCTTTCCGGCCTGGCTCGTCCTCGGCATCCTCCTCACAATGGCGGGCATGTTCATGGGCGGCGGTCTGCTGATCACTTCGGCCCTGTTCGTGGCGATCGGCGGCGGCGCGCTCGCCGTCGGGGCGCTCGGCCTGATGCCCGACATGCCGACCTTCCCCTGGCTGTTCGGCGGCCTGTTCGTCTTCTTCGGGCTGCTCCCGCTCTTCGGCGGCGTCGTGCTCCGGCGGCGCATCGCGGCGAAGCAGGTCATGGCGGGGGAGCTGATGCAGACCGGCGTCAAGGGCATCGGCACGATCGTCGAGGTCGGCGACACCGGCATGACCATCAACGAGAATCCCCGCATCGTCATCCGCATGCGCATCGAGCCGCTCGACGGCTCGCTTGCGGTCGAGCGCAGCAAGAAAGTCACGGTGTCGCGGGTCGCGGTGCCGCGGGCCGGCGAACGCTATCCGGCCTGGTTCGACCGCGCGGATCCGGACAAATGGATGTTCGCGACGGACATGGACGAGCGCGCGCCGGCGGAAGTGAAGGAAATGTTCGAGCGCGCCCGGGCGGGCGCCGGGGCCGCGGCGGAGCAGAGCGGGGACAGTCCGGTCGAAGAGCTCGCCCGTCTCACCGAGCTCTGGCGGCAGGGCGCCCTCACCGACGCCGAATTCGCCGACGCCAAAGCGCGGCTGCTGCCCCGGATCGGGCGCTGACTCTTCGGCCCGAAGCGCTCGCCGGCCGGCCCCCGTTCACAATTCCTTGCCAATTTCCCGCCATAACCGCCGCCGCGAAAGCGTGAGGCGCGGCATGCGAACGATGAAATCGACACTCGGCCTGATCGGAGCGGCCATTCCCGTCCTCTATTGCGGCGGCCTCGTCATATACTTCGCCGGCGTCAACAGGTCGTTCGGGGGAATGCTGGGCAGGGAGCTGGGCCCGACCATGGTCGGTCTCGGCGTGATCGGCCTGCTCTTCCTCATTCCGCTCGTGCTGAAGATCCGGCGGCTGGTCTCACCGCCCGCCCCGCCCGCCCCGCCCGGCGCGGGCAGCGGCGGGGGCGGCGGCGGCCCGGTTGATCGGGCGCCGCAGGACCAGCCGAGCGATTTCGATCCCGACGCGGCGATCGCCCGCTACATGGCCAAGCGCTCCTCCGGCCCGAACGGCCCAGCCTCCCCTTTTGCGGCGCACGAGGGCGGCAGGCCGGCGGGACCGACAGGGTTCGGCCGCAAAGGCGCCTGAGACACTTCCCGCGTTCGCTGAGGCCGTTGAGGGCGGCTAGCGTCCGCAGAGCCGCTGCCCCACCCGCACCTCGAACCGCCGCGCCCCGACCATCCCGCGCGGCATCGGCAGGCCGACGATCCGCGCATCGACATGGCAGCGCCCGGCGCTCACCCGGTAGAGGTCGGTCCGCACATATTCGATCCGCCCGATCGGCGTGCCGCCGAACGCGGCGGCCACGCCTTGATGGTCGAGCACGGCGCGCAGCTCGGCGAGGCGCTGATACTGGGGCGGCAGCGCGGCCTGGGCCGGCAAAGCCGTCAGGGCCGCCAGACAGAAAGCGGCAACATGAAAGAAGGTGCGCATGGCGGGTCCTTTGCGATCCGTGGAAGATGAGGTGCGACCGGCTCGGGATAGCCGGATTGCGGAGACGGCGCATCTACGCCCCAATTCCCTCATCCGCGCCGCCACGACCATGCCGCTCTCCGCATTGGGCGACACATTATCCGGACCGGCGGCGGCCGCTCGACCCCTGCCCCAATCGCCGGCTATGTCTCCCCCTCCACCACCGGCGCCCGCGCGACATAGGCCGGGGTCTCCGGCGCGCGCAGGTAGGAAGCGAGGACCGCGCCGGCCAGCGCCAGCCCCGCCTCCCAGCGCACGAAGGCGAGGCCCGCCGCCGCGACCATCAGCGCCGTCGTCACATGATATCTGCGGGTGAGCCTGGCGACATAAGCGGGCTCGAGCCGGTCGTCGACGTCGCCGGTCGCGCAGCCGGTCTTCCACTTGAGCAGCCAGGTCAAGGCGATCGCGGCGAGCGCGCAGACATAGAAGATCGCCGCCGCCTCGCGCGCATGCGGATCGTGGAGATGCTCGGCGAAGGCGCGGGTCGGAAAGGCGATGAAGCCGATCGTCATCAGGAAGACCATGGTGGCGAGCAGCAAATGATGGCCGGTCGTGCGGTAGATCGCGCCCGAGAAATGGTGGTGCACCCAATAAAGGCCGATCACCAATGTGGAGAGGACATAGCCGAGATAGGAGGGCCACAGCGCGAGCAGCTCGGCGCCGAAATCCGGGCCCGCCTCGGGCATGGGCAGCTCGACCAGCGGCAAGGTGAAGGCGATCGCGAACACCGCGTCGGCGAAGATCTCCATCCGCTGGGTGCCGCGCACCGCGCCTTCGCCCGGATGCTCGTCGAGCCGCGGCGGATCTGCAGGGTCGTGCTTGCGCGCCATCCTCGCTCCTTCGCCGTCCAACCGGCGCGCGCGCGCATTCGTTCCCTGGGCGAAACCCGCCGCGCCGCCGCCGGTTCGGCCCGGCGCGCCCGCCTCAATCTCCCCGCGGGACCGGAAACTCGCCGCGGGCGGCGCGGGCGTCGGTTTCCATCAGGAGGTCGTCGACGCATTGCCCGCGGCAGTAACGCAGCTCGCCCTCGCGGCCGATCTCCTCGGTCCAGCACGGGTCGGCCGGGCCAGGATCGGGCCGCCGGGGCCGGATCAGCTCGGCGGCGTCGACCCGGCGCGCCCAGACCAGCAGCGCCGCCGCTGCAGCGGCGCCGGCAAGAACGAGCGCGAGAGTCGAACCGTCCACGGCCCCCCTCTACCGCATCGCGCCGCCGCGGCCCAGTCGCCCGGTCGCCGCCGGCCCGGATCCTCCGCGGCGCGATTCTATCCCCGTTATCCTCGTTATCCACAGGCAGAATCCGCTTCCGCGAATCGGAATCGCTGTCCATATTGGCATTTCGCGGTCAGGAGCGGCCGCCCGGAAACGGACGAATGCTTCTGAGTGCCGCCACCGCGGAAGCGGCGGATGTCCTTCGGGACGGAAGCCATGAAAGCAGTGGTGGGGCAGCCGGGAAAGAAGCGCGAGGAGGCGGGGCAACCCAAATCCGAACCCACTTTTCCCGGAGTCCGGCGGAACCGGAGCCTTCGGGCGAAGGAACCGCAAAGGGACCCATCGGAGCTTGCTTCGATAGGACCCGAAATCGGGAAACCAGTTGGAGCTTGCTTCAACGGGCGCCCGATTGGGAACCGACCGGGGTCGCAAGACCCCGGCCGGAACCCGATTACGGGGCCGGTGGCAACACCGGCCCCGTTTTTCGTTTGGGGCGATGAAATAGTGCAGGCGCATCGCCCGCCATAGTGCCCCCGCCATATTGCCGTTGCGGCCCGCCGTTGGCACCTCCGCCTGCTGCCGCTATCCTGTCCGCCCATCAGCAGGAGGCCGATATGCCGCGCTACATGGTCGAACGCAGCTTTCCCGACGGGTTCCATCTCCCGGTCAACGAAGCGGGCGCCAAGGCGCTGTCGGGCGTGGTCGCGACCAACGCCGCCGAGGGGGTGAGCTGGGTCCATTCCTATGTCAGCGCCGACAAGAAGCGCACCTTCTGCGTCTACGACGCGCCCTCGCCCGAGGCGATCCGCAGCGTCGGCGCCAGGAACGGAGTCCCGGTCGACGCCATTCACGAAGTCAGCGTACTCGATCCCTATTTCTACCATTGAGCGCGGAAGGAAGCAGGCATGCGCTTGGGCTCCAGCGTCCCCTCCGGGTTGAGCAAGACCGGCTGCATCGTCCTGCCGGCGGCCCTGTTCATCGCGCTGATGCTGGCCAGCGCGGGCGTCGCGATCTGGCCGCGCATGGCCGCCCCCGGCGCCGCGATCCTGTGCGGCGGAGGCGAAGTGATCTACGAATCCCGCGGCGCATCCTACCGGCCCGGCGAATATACCGTCACCCGCACGCTCTATTGCCAGACCGGCGAGGGCAAGAACGCCCGGCGCGACGAGATCACCTTCCAGGCGGCCGGGCTCAGCTTCCTGCTTTATTCGGCGATCGTCTTCCTGCTGCTGCAGTTCGTCGTGCGCCCGCTGCTCAGGCGCCGCGTCGAGCGCACGCTCGAGGCCGCGCGCGGGATCGCGCCGACGGGCCTCGGCGCAACCGCGTCGGCGGCCGACCTTGGCGCCATCCTGGGGCGCGTTTCAGAAGCCGTGAAGCGTGGCGCGGCCAGGGTCGAAGTCCACGAGGCCACCACCCCCGCGCCGGGCGACGACGACGTCGCGCAGCGCCTCGCCCAGCTGCGCGCGTTGCGCGATCAGGGCCTGATTACCGCCCAGGACTATGACGCCAAGAAAGCCGAGATTCTCTCGCGCCTCTGAGGAGGACGCCCCGTTCGACGGAGACACGCTTATGCCCATCCCGCGCAACCCCAATGTCGAGGCGCTCGAACATGCCTATGCGCGCTGGAACGAGACCAAGGGCGGCTCCGCCGACGAGATCCTGGCGCTGTTCGACGAGCAGGTCGAGATGCGCTCCGTGCTGAGCGACGCGCTGCCGAGCGAGCTCGCCGGATCGCATCTCAGCCGCGCCCGCGCCGCCGACTATTTCGCCGCCATCGCCCGCGAGTGGGAGATGATCTATTTCGACGTCTACCAGTTCATCGCCGACGGCGACGACGTGGTGATGGTCGGCCGCTGCGCCTGGCGCAACCGGGCGACCGGCGAGGAGGTCGACACGCCCAAGGTCGATATCTGGCATTTCGAAAATGGCAGGGTGACGCGCTTCATGGAGCTGTTCGACAGCCTCGCCTTCGCCCGCGCGGTGGGGGCGGTGTGATCATGACCGCGGCGGCGCCGACAAAGCGGCGCCGGCGGCAAGGCAGATAGAAGCCCCTCACAGCTTGTTTCCAGCGCGTCGTCAAAGGTGTAGCTTCCTCGTCTGAACAGGGGAGGATTGCATGATCCGCGTCATCTGGGGTTCGTTCGTCGCGGCGATCGCGATGTTCATCATCGGCTTCATTTTTTATGGGCCGCTGGGCCTCAAGACTCTGGCGACCAAGAGCGTCGACGACGCGCCTGCGCTCGCCATCCAGCAGGTGCTGAAGGCGAACCTGCCGCGGACCGGCACCTATCTGATCCCCAATGACACGCGATCCGGCGGCCAGACGGCCATGTACGGCAACGGCCCGATCGCCACCGTCCATTACAATAGCAGCGGCTTCGTGGCGGCCCTCGACCCGGCGACGATCGGCAAGGGCTTCGTGTTCAATTTCGCCATCGCCTTGCTCATCGGCCTGGCCTTGATCGGCATAGACGGGCGGGTGACCGATTTCGGATCGCGGGCGCGGGTCGCGGCGATCGTCGGCATAGCGGGGTCGGCCTTCGTCCACCTCGCCGAGCCGCTTTATTATCATCACGACTGGCCGCATTTCCTCTACGCCTTCATCGCCGACGGGCTGATGCTGGCGGCGGCCGGCGTGATCGTCGCCTGGTTCCTGAAGCCGCCGCCCGAGGCGCAGGCGGCGGCGGCGACCGAGGCGCGCGAGGAAGCCTAGAGCAGGCCGAGGAAGCGCGCGGCGGCGGCGAAATCGGCGCGGCGGCCGGCGAGCGCTTTCGCCGCCTCCTCGTCCTCGCCCCATTGCTCGGCCTGCCAATGCTCGTCGAGCGTGGCCGCCGCCCAGGCGGGCTCGAGGCCGATCGCGCCTTCGGCCAGCGCCAGCGCGACGATCAGCGAGCCCGAGACGGTGACCAAGTGCGAGAGCCCGGCCAGCTCGAACGGGCCCCGCGCCTCGACCGCCGCGGCGAGGCGCCCCGCGGTGTCGGCCGGCTGCTGCTTGTGGAGGATGCCGGTGACGATCTCGAACGCGACGTCGTAGCGCGCTTGCGCCCAGGCGAGGATCGGATCCCAGGAAGCAGCCTGGCGGGCGACGAGCGGCGCCGGGCCCTCGGCGCGGTAACAGAGCAGGTCGCTCTCGCCATAAGCGGCGAGGCCCGCCGCGAAGCCAGCCGGATCGGGCGCGATCCGGTCGATGGCGGCATTGGCGAGGCCGGTCAGCCGCATCGCCAACGGGTCGATCGTCTCGCCTTGCGCGTTCCATTCCTCGGCGATCGCCTCGGCGAGGCGGGCGTTGGGCAGGGCCAGCGGCGCCCGTCCGGGCGTCCGCACCGGCCGCCCGTCGAGCAGGATCCGGTTCCCCTCGCCGACCATGGCCTCCTTGTAGAAGCGCTTCACGGGGCCGGCGGCGTCCGGTGGCGGTGGGCGTAGGATTTGGGCGCGAAGAAGCTCGCCACCAAAGCGGCCAAAGCGATCGGAAGGCCAAGGATCGAGCCGCCCTCGACAATCAGATCGCTCTGCCAGAGCATGATGCCGAACAGGACGACCAGGGTCGCGCCGATCCGGATCAGGTTCATGACGATGAAGCGGTTGCGCCAATAGGCTTCGTCTCGTTCGGGAATCATGGCTTCGCCTTCGGGTCCGGCCGCATCAAGGCGGCCAATTCGGGGTTGAACGGCGCCAGGCCGTTCGCGGCGGCGGCGCGCTCGGCGTCGCTCTTGTGCTGGCCGAGCTTCCTGGTGCCGCGCAGATCCTCGATGAGGAGCTCGTAGCCGGCGATCTCCTTCAGCATCGCCTCGAAGCGGCTGACGCTCATCTTGGCGCGGGTCCATGCGGGCTTGGGCGCGAGGCGGGCCTCGTGGGCTGCGCCGAGCGCGTCGAGCAGGGCCGTGAGCTCGGCCTCGTCCAGCCGCCGCAGCGGGCCTTCCGCTTCGACCGCAAGATAGTTCCAGGTCGGCACCTGCTCGGGCGTCCCATACCAATCGGGGCTCACATAGGCGTCCGGCCCCAGGCAGGAGACGATCGCGCGCCGGCCGTCGAGCCTGGCCCGATTGCCGCGCGCGACATGGAAGCGGATCCGGTCGGGCGGAGCGACGACGACCGGGACGTGCGCGACCATCGGCCCGTCGGCAGCCACGGTGCAGAAGGCGATAGCGGCGACGAAGCCGAGCATTTCGTCCCGGTCCTCCCAGGCGAAGGCGCGATTGGGGTGCATCAGCCGCGCCGGCGCGAGCGGCGCTCGCCCTTGCGGTCCTTGCGGCGCGACTTGGCGGCGGCCGAGATCGCCTTGCGCTTGCCCTCGGGCGTCTCCGAGAACTTGACCTCGTCGAGCGGCAGATCGCCGAGCGCGAGGTCGAAGCCCAACGAGGCCATGCTGGCCGCGAAATGGTCGGGCAACTCCGCGGTGACGTCGACCTGGCCGCCGTCCGGATGATCGATCCTGAGACGGCGGGCGTGGAGATGCAATTTGCGGCTGATCGATCCGGTCAGGAAGGCGTCGGGCCCGCCATATTTTCCGTCGCCGACGATTGGGTGGCCGATCGCCTCCATATGGACGCGCAGCTGGTGGGTGCGGCCGGTAAAAGGCTGGAGCTCGACCCAGGCGGCGCGGTTGCCGGCCCGCTCGATGACGCGGTAGCGCGTGCGGGCCGGTAGCCCTTCCTTCTCGTCGACATGCATCTTCTCGCCGCCCGAGCCCGGCTGCTTGGCCAGAGGCAGCTCGATCATGCCGTCCTCGATCGCGGGCACGCCGACGACCAGGGCCCAATAGACCTTGCGCGCCGTCCGCCCCGAAAAGCTCTTCGAAAAGAAGGCGGCCGCGCGTGGGGTACGGGCCACGACCAGCGCGCCCGACGTGTCCTTGTCCAGCCGGTGCACGAGCTTGGGCCGAGGTGCGTCCCCCTCGGCCAAGCCGTCGAGCAGCCGGTCGAGATGGTCCTTGGTCTTGGTGCCGCCCTGGGTGGCGAGGCCGGGCGGCTTGTTGACCACGATCGCCGCTCTGTCCTGATGGATGACGAGCGAACGGACGAACTCGATCTCGTCCGCGCTCAGCGTCTCGCGCCTGGGGGCCTGCTTCTTCGGCGCGGGCGGCGCCTCCTCGCCCTGCGGCGGCACGCGGATCGATTGGCCCGCGAGAATCCGGTCGCCGGGCGCGGCGCGCTTGCCGTCGAGGCGCAGCTGGCCGGTCCGCGCCCAGCGCGACACCTGGCCGAAGCTGACCTCCGGCAGGTTGCGCCGGAACCAGCGATCGAGCCTGATGTCGTCATCCTCTTCCTGGACGGTAAAGCTGCGGACCTGGTCGGCGGACATCGCCGCGATGTAGCGATGCGGGCCGCGCTCCGCCAGTGGCCGGTCGCTAGCGCCCGTTATTGACGATGAGCGCGACCTCCGAGCCCGCGCGGACCCGGGTCACGATCAGATAATAAGCGCTGTTGCCCCTGGTCCCGCCCAGCACCTGGTCGCCGCCGCGCTGCCTTTGCTCGGCCGAATAGCCGGCGCGCGCGGCGACGCTGCGATAGCGTTCGAGGACCCGGGCCGGCGCGTCGGCGGTAGTGAAGGTGACCACGCGCATCCGGCAATCGCCATGGTCGTTGCCGGCAGCCTCGGTGACGCGGCCGCCCGGATAGGCCGGGAATTCGGCGGGCAGCCGGTTCGCCCATTCCGGGCCATATTGATAATTCGCGCCGCAGCCCGAGACGCCCTGCACGCCGCCGCTGGTGCCCGAAGCCTGCTGGAGGCGCGCGCCGCCGGCCGTCGCGCCGGGCCGCGTGGGATCGGGGCCTTCGGGATATTGCGCCTGCAGCGGCGCTTCGGCCGGTCGCGCGCTGTTCGGCTGCGACTGGCCGACGAGGTTGGGATCGACGAGGATCTGGTCCTCGAGCGCGC
>JBKJZJ010000219.1:0-6288 GCA_046715355.1 Allosphingosinicella sp.
CGTCGGGCTCCTTCGCCAGCGCCGCCTCGACCGCCGCGCGGGCGCCGGGCCGGTCGCCGCGGCGCATCCGCTCGAGCGCGGGGGCGAGATTCTCGGGGGGCTGCTGGGTCATCGCGGCTCTATTGCTCGGGTTTGGCGACGTCGAAAGCGACCGTCAGCCGCTCGCCGGTCGCGAACGGCCGGGTACCGTGCCACATCGAGGAAGGGAAGAGTACCAGCCGGCCCGGCCTGGGCTCGATCAGCCGGACTGGCGGCAGATCGAGGCCCAGCTCGCTCGCCTCGCCGATCGAGAGCCAGCCGGCATTGGCTTCGCCGCCCATCGCCGCTTCGGGCAAGGCGACGTAGAAGGCGGAGCTGATCCAGCCGGCGGGGTGGACGTGATTGACGTGGAAGCCCTCGCCGCTCAGCCGCACCGACCAGGAGCCGGCGAAGCGGATCGGGGCGCGCCTGGCGATCAGGGTCGGATGGCCGGGCGCGGGCGGCGGCAGCTGCGCGACGTGGCGCTCGACCGTCTCGACGATGAGCGCGCGCAGGGCCTGGATTTCGGGTTCGATCCGGCTGAACAGGGGCCCGTCGGTCTGGGTGCCGCCGCGCAGCGATTGTTCGAGCGGCTGGTGCAGCGCCAGATGGAGGCCGCGCAGACGCTCGGCGAGCGCGTCCAGCGAGGGCAGGCGATCGCCGATATCGTAAATGCCGATCAGGCGCTCGTCGCCCTCGAGCCATTGCCAGCGCGGATCGCCGGTCAGCCGCCAGGCGGCCGAGAGGTAGGGCGTGGTGAAATTGGCGGGATCGCGGTCCCGCCAGGTTTCGGCGAAGGCGGCCGCCTCGGCGGGGCGGCCGGCGCGCAGCAAGTGGCGCAGGTAGCGCGCGGCCATGGTGACATGCTCGATCGGCCCCAAGGCCGCGAACGCCCGGTCCGCCTTTTCGGTCTCGCCCAGCTCGGCGAGGCAGACCGCCTCGATCGCGTCGAAGATCGGGCTTTGACCGGCGGCGGCGCGGCCGCGCGCGACCACGGCCAGCGCCCGGTCGTGGAAGCCCGCATGCATGACGGCATCGGCCAGCTCGCGCCAGATCGGGATCGCCGCGGGCGCCGCGGCGAGCGCCCGCTCGAAGCTCGACGTGAAGGTCTCGCGCTCGCCCAGCAGCCAGCGCAGCCGCGCGACCGAGCCATGGCCCTCGATCCAGCCCGGATTGGCGTCCAGCCGCGCTTCGAGGCCGGCGATCGCCTCCTCGATCTCGCCATCCGCGAACTTGGCGGCGACCCAGCCGAGCATGACCGCGGCGTCGGCCGGCGCCAGCGCGAGCGCCCGCTCGAACAAAGCGACCGCCGGCAGGCCGGCCTCCATGGTCGCGCGCGCCAGGCTATGGGCGATGAGCGGCTCGTCCGGCGCCAGCGCCGCCGCCCGCCCAAGCGCCGCGACCGCGTCCGCCAGCATTTCGAGCCGGCGCTGGACGAGGCCGAGCACCTGCCACATGCGCGCATCTGCGGGGCTGGCTTCGGCGCCGGCGCGGGCCAGCGGCAGCGCTTCCGCCGCCAGGCCCTCGCGATTGGCGAAGACGACGGCGCGGAAGACCTGGTCGGCTTGCCTGGGGTCGGTGGTCCGGAGCAAGTGGCGGACGCCGGCAGAGTCGCTCACAGCCCCTCCGTCGCGTCGGTCGGGTCGGTCGCCGCCATCACCGCGGCCACCGCCTCGCGCTCGGCCGCCGAAAGATCGGGATGCCAGGTGTCGACGATCAGGATGACGCGCAGCGCGTCGCTCGGGTTCAGCGCCTCATGCTCGATCGTATCGTCGAAGATCCAGGCCTTGCCGGCCTCCCACGGCCGGGTTTCGTCGCCGACCCGGAACCAGCAGCCCTCCGGCACGATCAGGGGCAAATGACAGACCAGCCGGGTGTTGGCGACGCCTTCATGGGGCGGGATATGCGCGCCGGGCGCGAGCAGCGAGAACATCGCATTGGGTCCGCGCCGGGGAATGGCCGGCTGGCCGAGATCGGGAAGCAAAGCCATCGCCGCCGGGCAATGGCGCGCATTGGCCTCGATCGTCACGCCGTTCTGGACCAGGTGGATCGCGGTCCAGGCCTTGTTGCGGTTGAGCGCCGCCCATTGCCGCAGGGGCACGTCGTCCGGATATTGAATATAGGGGACGAGCTCGGCCCGCTCCGCCGCCATCACGCGATGGAAATCCTCGGTGATCTCTGCCGTGGCCGCTTCGAGCGCCTCCAGCCAGGGGAAGTGCGCGCGGTCGTGAAATTCCCGCTCGCGAAGGCCCGGATAATGGAAATGGGTCGGCTCGGAATGATAGGGCCTCGTCTTGCGCAGGATGTTGGTGCGGAAGCGCGCGACCCGGGCCGCTTCGCTATCCGACAAAGCGGCGCCGGCCGCGGCCTCCGCAAGGCGCGCGGCCGCGGCGGCGATGTGCGCGTCGTGGACCTTGCGGGCATGCGCGACCATCGCATCGAGATGGGGCGGGATCGCCGCCGGGGCCTGCGCGAGGGCATGGCCGTAGGTCTCGCCGGCCTCGTCCCGCCGGCCGGTCTTTTCGAGCAGGCTGGCCTTCAGCAGCAGCGGCATGAAGCCCAGCGGATCCACCGTGAGCGCCCCGCTGACGGCGGCGAGCGCGGCCGTCAGATCGCCTTGCGCGCGGCACATGGCGGCGAGCTTCAGCCAGGTCTCGCCGCGGCCCGGATCGGCGATGGTCGCTTGTTCGAGCAAAGCGCGCGCACGCGCCGCGTCCCCGCGCCCGGCCGCCCGGTCCGCTTCGGCCTCCAAGGCCGCGGCGTCGCCGCTCTGGTCCACCTGCCCGTCCATCCTGCTTTTCTAGCGCGTCGCCCGCACAAAAGAAAACGGCGGGCCGCGAGGCCCGCCGTCAGTCTTGGTTCGTTCCGCCGTCCTAGAAGTCGAGCGTCACGCCGGCGAAGATGTACCGGCCCATGGCGTCGTAGACGTTCGGGAAGGTGTTGCCCGAGCACACCACCGCGGCGCAGGCGTTGATCACCGTGCTGCCGCCGTTGGCGCCGACGATCGGGGGCTCCCGGTCGAAGATGTTGTTCACGCCCAGGCGGAAATTATAATGGTCGCCGATGCGGGCGGTGAACGTCAGATCGATGTAGCTCTGCGACGGGATATGCTCGTTGAACGGCGCGAACGCCTGCTGAAGCGTCGCCTGATCGCTCGAATTCTCGACGTCCACGCCGGCGAAGTAGCGCCACTGCATGGAGAGGCCGAGGCCGCTCGGATGCGAGTAGCTGACGCGGAACTTGTGGCGCCATTCCGGATTGGGAATGCCGCAGATCGGGCCGTAGAGACCGGCGCAATCATAAGGCTCCGAGACGCCGTTGTCGGTAATCAGCTCGTCGAGCCAGGTGCCGATCAGGCTGAGGCTGAGGCCGCCCATGCCGCCGAGCTCCATCGAGTAGCTGACCCCGACATCGATGCCGCGGGTGCTGAACTCGCCGACGTTGATGTTGAGGTCGCGCACGAAGCCCGTGCCGGTCCGCCACAGCGAGCCGAACTGGTCGCGCTGGACGAGGCCGCAGAAGGTCGGGTTCAGAGTCGCAGCGCAGGTCGCGAGAATCACGTCCTGGCCGACCGGCTGGATCGGCGAGTCGATCTTGATGCTGAACCAGTCGACCGTGATCGCCAGCCGCGGGATGAAGCTCGGCTGGAGAACGACGCCGAGGGTATAGGTGTCGGCGATTTCCGGGTCGAGATTCGGGTTGCCGCCGACCAGGCCGTTATACTGGCCCGCCGGGTTGGGAGCGATCGTCCCATATTGCGCGGCGGAGACGCCCATCGCCTGGCAGGCGGCGAGCGACGCGGCCGGCGCGGCGCCCGAGCAGGGATCGCCGTTGCCGTTCAGGGCCACGCGCTGCGGCGCGAACAGCTCCTGGATGTTCGGTGCGCGAACCGCGCGGTTGTAGGCGGCCCGGAACCGGATATCGCGGACGATCGAGAGATCGAGACCGATCTTGTAGGTGTCGGTGCTCACGCTGCGGGCGCCGATCCCGTAATCGGAGTAGCGATAGCCGGCTTCCAGCGAGAGGTTGTAGATGAAGCTGTCCTCGATGATCGGGATGCGAACCTCGGCATAGGCCTCGCGAACGTCGAAGCTGCCCGAGACCGGCAGCGTCGGCGCGCCCTGGCCGGCGAGGTCGCTCGACGGCAGCGTCTGGAACGCGACGTCGGTCAGCAGTTCGAGATTTTCCTTGCGATACTCGACGCCGACCGCGACGCCGACGCCATTCTCGGCCCAGGGGAATTTCATGCCCCAGCTGGCGAGATCGCCGGTCAGCGAGGCGCTCGCCACCGTCTGCTGGACGCTGCCGCGCTGGAAGCCCGGAGTCTGCAGATAAGCGAGCGCCGCCGGCGTGACCTGGCCCGTGGCGAAGATGTCCCAGGGCACGCAGCTCGGATCGGAGCCGTCGAGCACCGAGCGGCAGATCGGATCGACGACGCCCGGCGTCCGCGGATCGTCGATGACGTCGATCGCGCGGCCCAGACGGGTCACCGAGAAGTCGTTGGTATAGGTCAGCGCGTAGTTGGTCTGCGCGAACTGGTAATACATGTCGTAGGACCAGGTTTCGCTCAGCTCGCCGCGCATGCCGGCGACGACGCGGTAATTGGTGTGCTGGAGATCGCTCCGGCGGCCGCCGCCTTCCACGTTGCGGCGCAGGATCTGCGCGAAGCCGCGCGTGTAGGGCAGGCCCGTGGTCGGATCGATGAACACCTGGGGCGGCGTGAAGGGCGGGTCATTGTCGACGCTGCCCTCGCGGTCGATCAGCAGGTTCTCGGCATCGCAGAGGAGGGCCCGCTGCTGAGCCGAGAGCAGCGGATTGCCGACGCCCGGCGAGTTGGCCTGCGGCGCCGCGGGCGAGCCGCAGTTGATCGAGAAGGTGTTGCCGAAATCGCCCGACGGGGCGATCTGGGCGACCGTGCGGTCGTCCATGAACATCACCTCGAGATAGGGCTTCAGCGCCGGGCTGATCTCGTAATTGGCGAACGCGCCGAACGTGTAGCGCTCGTCGGGCCGCTGGAAGAAGTTGGTCGGCGCGAAATTGTACGGCGTGAAGCCCGGGATCAGGGTCCGGTTCGGGCCGATCTGGAAGAAGGTCGAGGTGCCGTTATTGTTGAGGATGATCGTGCCGTTCCTCGAGGTCGCCGAGCCGCCGCAGGTGATGAGCGGAGTCGGGCCCGCGACCGGGGCGGTGCGGGCCTGGCTGGCGCAGGCGCTATAGTCGCGCCGGCCCTGGGTGACCGCGTTCAGCTTGCGGTAGCCGGCATAGGCCGTGACATGGCCGCGGCCGTCGGCGAACGAGGCGCCGATCGCCATGCTGAGATCGTAGGTGCCGCCATCGGCGACGCTGCCCGTCGGGTAGCCGAAGCCGCGCGCGTCGAGCGCGGCCCGGATGCCCGTGTCGGACCGGTTGTCGTGCTGGTAGAAGCTGTATTGGGCATCCACGCGAACGCCTTCGAGCTCGGTGTCCATGATGAAGTTGACGACGCCGGAAACGGCGTCCGAGCCGTAAACCGACGAAGCGCCGCCGGTCAGAACGTCGATGCGGTTGACGATCGAGGACGGGATCACGTTGATGTCGGGCGTCGGCAGCGAGGGATCGCCCGGGACGAGCCGGCGGCCGTTGATCAGGACGAGGGTCCGGTTCGAGCCGAGGCCGCGCAGATCGACCGTCGCGGTGCCGCTGGCGCCGTTGGCGAGGTTACCGCCCTGGCCGGCGAAGCTCTGCGGCAGCGAGTTGATCAGATCCTCGGTCCTGGTCACGCCCTGCAGCCGGATGTCGGCGCTGTTGATGACCGTGACCGGGCTGACCGCGGTGAGGTTACGAGGAATGCGCGTCCCGGTGACGGTGACGTCCTGCTCGTCCTCATCCGGCGTCTGGGCCTCCGCAGGGCCCGACGGAGCCTGGTCGTCCTGTGCGAAAGCGGGCGTGGCAATGCTCGCGGCGCCACAAATGATCGTCGTGGCGAGCAAGCTGCGCAGATACGGATTCTTCCTCATGTCGGTCCCCTTAACTCGGCAAAGCCGCGATTCTTGCGCCGGGACAGGTCCAGCGAAGCAGCCCCTTCTTTACGAGATGAATTCAAAGCGACGCAATTCCCCTGCCCTTTGAAATCGGGCATTTCTCCGGCCCGTGACAAAATTGCCACATGGCGCCACGCGGCTCCGGAGGCTTGCGCAAAGCCGCGCCGGCCCGCAATATCGCCGGATCGCATCGGGCAAGGGACCAGCACATGACTCGCAGCCACTATCTGCTCGCCGCCTTGCTCGCCGC
>JBKJZJ010000220.1:0-8047 GCA_046715355.1 Allosphingosinicella sp.
GGCGGCGAGGGCGAGGCCCCGGCCGACGAGGTGACGGCCGGCGACGAAGCGCAGGTGGAGGCGCCCGCGCCCGCCGAGGAGGAGGGCGCCGAGCCCGTCCGCAAGACCCGCCGCCGTCCTCGCGCCCGCAAGCGCGGCGAGGATGAGGCCGTCGAGGCCGGGGCCCTGCCCGCCGAAGCGGCGGCCGAGCCCGAGCCCGCCCCGGAACCGGCCGCCGAGGAGGAGGAGGCGCCAAAGCCCAGGCCGCCCCGTGGCCGCCGCAAGAAGGCCGATGCGCCGGTCGAGGTCCCGGTCGAGGCCGCCATCGACACGCCCGCCGCCGAAACGCCGACGCCGGAGGCCGCCAACGACGCCGCGCCGCCCAAGCGGCGCCGCTCGAAAGCCACGCCCAAGGCGGTGGCGGCCGCAGCCGCGCCCGCCGACGAAGGCGCCGACGACGACGAGGGCGTGAATGAGGACGGTTCGCCGCGCCGGGGCTGGTGGCAGCGCACCTTTGGCGCCTGACTTCATCTGGGGTTCAGGCGTTGAGTTGGAGATCGAGCGCGATGGCTGAGGCTTCCTTCAGGACGCACCGGACTGCGACCTTGCTCGCCCGGCTGCTGATGCTGCTCGCGATCAGCTTCGCGGCGGGCATCCAGCCGGCGGCCGCGCAGGCGGTGCTGCGCGATGCCGAGACCGAGGCGCTGCTGCGCGAAATATCGCGTCCGCTGATCATCGCCGCGGGCCTGCAGCCCGAGAACGTGCAGGTGGTCCTGCTCGGCAATCCCGAGATCAACGCCTTCGTCGCCGGCGGCCAGATCGTCTATCTCCATTCGGGCCTGTTTACCGCCGCCGCCAACGTCAACGAGGTGCAGGGCGTCATCGCCCACGAACTCGGCCACATCACCGGCGGCCATATCCTGCGCATCCAGGAAGGCGCGCAGCAGGCGACCGGGATCATGATCCTCTCGCTGCTGCTCGGCGCCGCGGCGATCGCGGCGGGCGGCGGCGAGGCAGGCATGGGCATCATCGCCGCCGGCCAGCAGGCGGCGATGGGCCGCTTCCTCTCCTTCACCCGTATCCAGGAGAATAGCGCGGACCAGGCCGGCGCCCTCTATCTGAGCCGCGCCGGGATCAGCGGGCGGGGCTCGCTCGCTTTCTTCGAGCGGCTGCAGAATATCGAATTCCGGATGGGGATCGCCCAGGAGAACAGCTACCAGCGCACCCACCCGCTCAACGCCGAGCGCATCGCCGTCCTCCAGACCAACTACCGCAGCGATCCCGCCTGGGACCGGCCGACCGACCCCGCGCTCGAGGCGCGCTTCCAGCGGGTCAAAGCCAAATTGTCCGGCTATGTCGACGATCCCGCTCTGGTGCTGCGCCGCTATCCGCCGAGCGACCGCTCGGTCCCCGGCCATTATGCGCGCGCTTATGCCTATCACCGCTCCGGCCATCCGGACGAAGCCAATCGCGAGGTCGCGGCGCTGATCGCGATTGCGCCGCACGATCCCTATTTCCTCGAGTTGCGGGGACAGGTGCTGCTCGAATCCGGCCATGCGGCCGATGCGGTGGTGGCGCTGCGCGAAGCGGTCGCCCGCTCCGGCGATCAGCCGCTGATCGCCGCCTTGCTCGGCCATGCCCTGATCTCGACCGAGGATCCGGCCAATTTCGAGGAGGCGAAGCGGGTGCTGCGCATCGCAGTCGGCCGCGACAACACCAACCCCTTCGCCTGGTATCAGCTCGGCATCGTCTACGACCGCGAAGGCGACGAGGCGCGCGCCGCGCTCGCCACCGCCGAGCGCTACAATCTGATCGGCCAGCCGCAATTCGCCCTGCCCAATGCGGAGCGGGCGATGATGGGCCTGCCGGTCGGCACGCCCGACTGGCTGCGCGCCCAGGACATTTCGATGGTCTCGCGCAACGCCGTCCAGCGCCAGCGCGGCGGGCGGAATCGCTGATGGACAATGCGAAGGGCGGCCCCGCCTCCGGGGGCTGGAAGATGGGCCTCGCCGCCGCGGCCGGCGGCGTGCTGATCGGCGGCCTCGCGGTCGCGCTCTATTACGGCGTGCGCGTGCCGGGCCGCGAAGAAACCGAGGCGATCGTCCACAATTACATTCTTGAGCATGGCGAGTTGCTGCCCAAGGCGATGGAGCGGCTCGAGCAGCGCCAGGCCTCCGCGGCGGTGTCGCGGCAGCGGGCCGCGTTCGAGCGCCCCTGGCACAGCGCCTGGGCCGGCGCCGCCGATGGGGACGTCGTCCTCGTCGAATTCTTCGATTATGCCTGCTCCTATTGCCGCGTCTCCAATCCCGTCGTCGAGCGGCTGCTGAGGGAGGATCCCCGGCTGAAGGTGGTCTGGCGCGAGCTGCCGGTGCTGGGGCCGGACAGCCAGGCCGCGGCCTATGTCAGCCTCGGCGCCGCGCGGCAGGGCCGCTTCCGCCAGTTCCACGACCGCATGTTCGCGCTTGGCCGGCCGAGCGAAGGCGTCGTCGTCCAGGCGGTTCAGGAGACCGGCGTCCGGCGCGAGGCCGAGAATGCCGAGGCTCGCGCCGAGCTGTCCCGCAACATCGAAATGGCGCGCTCGATCGGCGCCACCGGCACGCCGACCTTCGTCGTCGGCGACCAGGTGCTCCAGGGCGCGGTCGGCTATGACGCGCTCAAGGCGGCGATCGCGGCGGCGCGGGCGCGGCCGCGAGCCTCCTAAATGGGGACAGTATAGGAAACGGAGTCATCCCGGCGGAGGCCGGGACCCATGAACTCCGCCTAGGGAGAAATGGGCGAAAGCGCTGTCGCCCGACGCTTCCAACTCCGTGTTCATGGGTCCCGGCTTTCGCCGGGATGACTGTTTACCCCTTGAACCCCTGCGCCACCACATACCATTCGGACGAGCCCTTGCGGCTGGCCGGCGGCTTGGCGTGCTTGACGGTGGCGAAGCGGCGCTTGAGCTCTGCGACGAGCCCGGAATCGGCGCCGCCCGCCAGCACCTTGGCGACGAAGGCGCCGCCGGGCTGGAGGATGCCGGCGGCGAAGTCGAGCGCGGCTTCAACGAGGCCCATGGTGCGCAGATGATCGGTCTGCGGGTGGCCGACCGTATTGGAGGCCATGTCGGAGAGGACGAGATCGGCGGGGCCGCCGAGCGCTTCGCGGAGCCGCTCCGGGGCGGCGTCGTCCATGAAATCCATCAGCAGGATCGTCGCGCCCTCGATCGGGTCGGTGGGCAAGAGGTCGATGCCGACGATGACCGCCTGCGGCAGGCGCCGGCGGGCGACCTGGGTCCAGCCGCCGGGCGCGATGCCGAGGTCGACGATCCGCCTGGCGCCCTTGAGGAAGCCGAAGCGCTCGTCGAGCTCGATCAATTTATAGGCGGCGCGCGAGCGATAGCCCTCCGCCTTGGCGCGCTTCACATAGGGGTCGTTGAGCTGGCGCTCGAGCCAGCGGGTCGAGCCGACCTTGCGCCCCTTCGCGGTCTTCACCCGGGTGCGGAGGCCGCTGTTGGCGCTGGTGGGGGGGCGGGTCATCGGGAACTGTCCCCCTCGCGCGGCGCCATGCTCACAGCCGATGCCCGTCCCTCGCCATGAGCGAGCGCAATATGCCTTCGCGGATGCCGCGGTCGGCGACGCCCAATGTCTCGGCCGGCCAGATGTCCATGATCGCCTCGAGGATCGCGCAGCCGGCGACGACGAGATCGGCGCGCTCCTGGCCGATGCAGGGGAAGGTGGCGCGGCCGGCATGGTCCATGGACGACAAGGTGGCGCTGACCTCGCGCATCGCGGCGGCGGGCATCTTGAGCCCGTCGACGGCGCTGCGGTCGTAGCTCGGCAATGCGAGGTAGACGCTGGCCAAAGTGGTGACCGTGCCGCTGGTGCCCATCAGGCGGATGTCGTCCTTCTTCTCGGGCAGCAATTCGGTGAAGTGGCGGAAGGCGTGGCGGACGCGTTCGCGCATCCGGCCGTAGGCGGCGAGCCGCTCCTCGACGGTGGCGAAGTCGCGGCCCTCGCTCTCGGTCAGCGAGACCACGCCCCAGGGCGCGCTCCACCAGCATTTGATCCTGGGCTCGCCCCGGTCGGTATCGATCAGCACCAATTCGGTCGAGCCGCCGCCAATGTCGAAGATCAAGGCGGGGCCGTCGCCGGGCTCGAGCAGCCGGTGGCAGCCGAGCATGGCAAGGCGCGCCTCCTCCTCCGGCGCGATGATCTCGAGGCAGATGCCGGTCTCGCGCCGCACCCGCTCGACGAAATGGCGGCCGTTGACCGCGCGCCGGCAGGCTTCGGTCGCGACCGAGCGGGCCAGGCTGACGCGGCGGCGGCGCAATTTCTCGGAGCAGACGGAGAGCGCGGCGACGGCGCGGTCCATCGCCCCCTCGCTGATCTTGCCCGAGGTCGCCATGCCCTCGCCGAGGCGGACGACCCGCGAGAAGGCGTCGATGACGGTGAAGCCGTCCTCGGTGGGGCGGGCGACGAGCAGGCGGCAATTGTTGGTGCCGAGATCGATCGCGCCATAAGTGTGGCGCGGCGTCCAGCGCCGGGCTGAATTCGGGTCCTGGGGATGCTCCTCGGCCGGTCCCGGAGCCGGCGCCTGCGGAGCCTGAACGGCTTGCTGCGGCATCGATGCGGACTTCTCGTTATGTTTTCGTTTCGGGAAGCCGAAGCCGCCCTCTGACTTGGGGCCTTTGTACATGAGGGGGCGGGAGGCGGCAAGGATGGGGCGTTAACCAGGGCGTCGGCGGGGCCGGAGTGCTCCGCGCCGCGCCGCGACCGGCGTTGACAGGCCCGGCCCGCCTGCCTATCTCGCGCCCCTCCTATTGCCCCGTCGTCTAACGGTAAGACTACGGACTCTGACTCCGTCTATCGAGGTTCGAATCCTCGCGGGGCATCCATTTTCCCGGCCTTCAATTTCTCTTCTCCGGCGCCCGCATAGGGCATAAGCTCCGTTCGACTTCGGGGTTTTTCGGAAAGGGTTCGCCATGCGCCGTCTCATCGCTATCTTCGCGTTGCTCGGGCTGGGAGCGTCCGCGCCCGCCTGGGCCGATGTCACCTTGCGTTACCGGGCCGTGATGCCGCAAACCGCGACGGCGGAGGCGCGCGCCAACGCGCCGGCGATGACCATAGAGGCCGACGATGCCGGCCAGGCGCGGATCGAGATGGCCGCGCCGGGCGCGCCGGCCGGCGGCCGCGCGCCGAGCGTTGCGCTGATCACCCGCGAGGGCGTCGGCTATCTCGCGCTCGCCGGCCCGCAACCCGGGCAGGAGATCGTCGCCCGCCAGGAAGACGCGCTCGCCTTGCTCACTCCGATGGCCGCCGGCCTCGCCGCCGGCTCGGCCCGCGACGGCGTCCAGGAAGCGATGCGGCAGCGCGTCGAGATCGTGCCCGTCGGCGCGGAAAGCGTCGCGGGAGTGAGGGGGAATCTCTACCGCGTCGTCATCGTCAGCGGCGAGACGCGCAGTCCGCCGCTCGACATCGTCCTTTCCAGCGACCCCAGGCTGGCGACGGCGGGGCGGGAGCTGGTGCGGCTGGTCGACTCGCTGCGGCCCACCTTGGTCGCTGTGACGGGCGGCGAGCCGCGCGTCTTCGGCGCGGTCCGCGCGCTGCTCGGCATGGGCGTGCCGCTCCGCATCGGCAACGCGATGGTGCTCGACTCGGTCAGCACCGCCGACGTGCCCGACAGCCGCTTCGTTCTGCCCGGGCGGGTGTGGACCCGCGAGCAGCTCGGCCAGATGATGGCGGCGATGATGCCGGCCAGGCCGCCGGCCGGCCAGGCCGGCCCCGTGCCGGTGGCCCCGCCAACGCCCGGAACGGCGCCGCCCAATCCGCAATGATCCGCTGGTTGCTTTCGCTGCTGCTGACGGCGGGGCTCGGCGCCGGCCCGCCGGAAGGGACGCGTCCAGGCGTCTTCGCCACCTATGAATCGGGCCGGGGAGTCGAACGGGTCCTGGTGGGAGTCTGGGCCGACGACCGCGGGCGCGCCCGCGCCGTGATGGCGGCCGGGCATGGCGGGATGAGGTTCCTGACCCGCGACAATGTCGGCTATGTCGTGGACTTTGACGAGCATGGCAGCGTCGGCCGCCAGGAGCACATGCTGGCGCTGATGGCGGTGGGCAGGCACGGCGCCATCAACCGCGCGAAGATCGAACGGCTGGCCCGCCAGCGCCTCGAAATCGTCCGCGCCGGGACCGAGCGGATCGCGGGCGTCACCGGTGACGTCTACCGGCTCACCCTGATCGAGGGCGGGACGCGCGCGCCGCCGTTCGAGATCGTCATCGCCGCCGCGCCGCGGCTGGCGCCGGTCGGGCGCGAGCTGCTGCGCTTCTACGACAGCTTGCGCGCGCCCGTCGTCGCCGTGGCGGGCAGCGCGCCGCAGCCTTATGTCGCCTTCCGCGAATTGCTCGCCCGCGGCACGCCGCTCCGGTTAGGCGAGATGCGGCTGCAGAGCATCGAAAGCCGCCCGCTCACCGACGCGATGTTCGCCTTGACCGGTCCTGTGCTGAGCCGCGAAGCCTTTACCGCATTTCTGATGCGGGCGGGGGTGATGGGCGCGGAAGATCCCATGCCGGACGCAGCCTACAATAATTCCTTTGACGACGGGAATCTGGTCGCGGACGCCAATGGCAGCTTCGAAGCGGACGAACCGGCCAATGAAACCTATCCTGACTGAGGCGCTGGCGGCGGCCGCGCCGCTGCGGAGCGCGGGCAAGGTCGCCGATTATATTCCCGCTCTGGCGCGGGTCGATCCGGCCAGGCTCGGCATCGCCTTCGCCGGCGCGGACGGCGTCGTGCACGGCGCGGGCGATTGCGACGAGCCCTTCTCGATCCAGTCCATCTCCAAGATCTTCACGCTGGCGCTGGCGCTCGACAAGGTCGGCATCGGCTTGTGGGAGCGGGTCGGGCGCGAGCCTTCGGGGAGCGCGTTCAACTCGATCGTCCAGCTGGAGACCGAGAAGGGCATCCCGCGCAATCCGCTGATCAACCCCGGCGCGATCGTGGTCACCGACGCGTTGATCGGGGAGGGCGGGGACGCCGACGGGGCGATCGAGGCCCTGCTCGCCCTGCTCCGCGACCAGGCGCGCGACGGGAGCATCATGGTCGACGAGGAGGTGGCGGCCTCGGAGAGCGAGACCGGCGCGCGCAACCGCAGCCTCGCCTGGTTCATGCGCAATTCCGGCAATCTGGCGAATCCCGTCGAGACCGTGCTCGGCGCCTATTTCAGGCAATGCGCGGTGGCGATGTCGTGCCGCCAGCTCGCCCGCGCCGGGCTCTTTTTGGCCTTTGACGGCCGCGACCCGGAAACGGGCGCACAAGTCTGCCCGTCGCACCGGGCGCGGCGGATCAACAGCGTGATGATGCTTTGCGGCCATTACGACAATAGCGGCGAGTTCGCCTTCCGCGTCGGCCTGCCCGGCAAGAGCGGCGTCGGCGGCGGCATCCTCGCCATTGCGCCTGGCCACGGCGCCATCGCCGCCTGGTCGCCGGCGCTCAACGAAGCGGGGACCAGCGCGGCGGGGGCGGCGGCGCTGGAGGCTCTCGTGGAGCAAACAGGCTGGTCGGTGTTCTTCTGATTCTGAGGGGGAAACCTGGAAGGAGTCATCCCGGCGGAGGCCGGGACCCATGAACACGGTTGGAGGAATTGAGGCGGACACGCTCCCGTTTCACCTCACGCCGCGGCGTTCATGGGTCCCGGCCTTCGCCGGGATGACTCGCGTTTTGCATGAACCGCTGTATTGATTTACACGTTTTCCGATGGCCGGCTACCTCTATATCCTCGCCAGCCGGCGCAATGGCACGCTGTACATCGGCGCGACAACCGATCTCCCCAAACGCGTCTATGAGCATCGCGAGGAGCTGGTGCCCGGTTTCACGCGGCGGTACCGCGTCAAGCGCCTCGTTTATGTCGAAACCTATGACGACATCAGCGACGCCATCGTCCGCGAACGGCGGATGAAGGAATGGCAGCGGGCGTGGAAAGTGCGGCTGATCGAGGCGGACAATCCGTTCTGGGACGATCTGGCGGTCAGCCTGCTCGGATTCGAACCGCTGCCACCGGAGTCATCCCGGCGCAGGCCGGGACCCATGAACAC
>JBKJZJ010000221.1:0-4643 GCA_046715355.1 Allosphingosinicella sp.
GCCCAGCAGGTCATCGTCAGCACCGCCCGCGCGACCCGCGACGGGCCGCATCTCCACAAGCTGCTGTGCGCGATGATCGAAACGATCGAACCCGGCTTCGGCATCGAGCGGCTCCGCCTCGCCGCCGCCCGGGTCGAGCCGCTCGCGCCCGAGCCGATCGAGGGCGAGATGGCCGGCGCCGCACCGGCGCCCGATCTCGCCTTGCTGGTCGACCGGCTCGCCGCCCGGCTCGGCGCGCGCCGCGTCCATAGGCTTTCGGCGCTGGAGAGCGACCTGCCCGAGCGCAGCATCGCCCGCGCCGGCCCGCTTGAGACGCCGGCGGCCTGGCCCCAATGGCCGCGCCCGGTCCGCCTGCTCCATCCCCCCGAGCCGGTCGAGGGGGTGATGTCCGAGCTCCCCGACGGCGCCCCCGTCCGCTTCCAATGGCGCGGCCGTTCCTACCGGGTCGCCGCCGCCGACGGGCCCGAGCGCGTCTATGGCGAATGGTGGCGCCGCGCCGGCGAGCGCGCCGCGGTCCGCGATTATTTCCAGGTCGAGGACAAGGATGGCGCCCGCTTCTGGCTGTTCCGCAAAGGCGACGGCGAGGATCCGGGGACGGGCGATCTCAGCTGGTGGCTGCAGGGGGTGTTCGCGTGAGAGGTTCAGCGTCGAGCATCGATCGCCTCCAGATGGCCGGCGGCCGCATATTCCAGGATGGCCTCATCGGCCGTCAGCAGCGGGCAGCCAAGCGCCCGAGCCGTGGCCATGATGATCCGATCAGACGGATCTCCATGGGGACTGCCCGGCAATTGTCCTGCATCGATGGCTATCGCGGGTTCGATTGGAGCGAGGAAAAGACCGGGTTTCGCCAATGCCCCGTCCACCCAGGCGCGGACCCCCTGGCGGAACTCCAGCTTTCCTTTGTCCGCCAGCATGGAAATTTCCCAGCAAGTTATGGCCGAGACATAGGCGCCATCGGAAAAGGTCGCTCCATCGATCAAGCCAGCGGCATCGGCGCCGAGATAGCGATGCTTCTCCATGGCCCAGACCAGCACGTGGGTGTCGAGAACGATCACTCTGGTTCCCAAACGCCCAGTTCGGCATCCCAGCGCCGTTCATATGCCGGGCTGACGATGTCTCCGATCCGAATGACCGAGCCCCGCATCGCGCCGATGATTGATCGGCGCTCTTTCTTCTTCACGGCTTTTACTTCGGCCACTACCCGTCCGCGCTTGGTGACGGTCACGGATTCGCCACTGCGCTCGACCTCGTCGAGGATGCGCAGGCAATGCGTCTTGAATTCGGCTGCCCCGATCTTCCGGCTCATATTTTCGCCTCCTCAACTGGTCACTTCATATAGTCACATTGAGCGGGAATTGCAATCGTGAGCTGCTATGTCGAGCTCCAGGTGGCGAGCCATTTCAGCTTCCTGCGCGGGGTTTCGAGCGCGGAGGAGCTGTTCGCGGCCGCCGCCATGCTCGGCTATCCGGCGCTCGGCCTCGCCGACCGCAACAGCGTCGGCGGCCTCATAAAGGGGCTGCGCGCCAGCGACGCGACCGGTGTGCGGATGGTCGCCGGCGCGAGGCTCGATCTGATGGACGGGAGCGCATTGCTGGTCTGGCCGCAGGACCGCGCCGCCTGGTCGCGGCTCACCCGCCTGCTCACGCTCGGCAAGAGCCGGGTCGACCGGAAGAAGGGCGAGAAGGGGCAATGCTTCCTCCACTGGGAGGATGTCGCCGCCTGGAGCGACGGGCTGGTCGCGGCCCTGATTCCCGGCGAGGCGGACCGGCCGGCCGAGATCGCGCTCGCCCAGATGGCGGATATTTTGGGGGATCGCGGCCATCTCGCGCTCACCCACCGGCGCCGGCCGGGCGAGGCGAAAAGGCTGCATGCGCTGGATGCGCTCGCCCGGCGCTTCGGGCTGCGCGGCCTCGCCACCGGCGACGTGCTCTACGACGCGCCCGACAAGCGCATGCTCCACGACGTCGTCACCGCGATCCGCGAGCATGTCACCATCGACGAACTGGGCTTCCGCCGCGAGCGCTTCGCCGACCGCCACCTCAAATCGCCGGCGGAGATGGAGCGCCGCTTCGAGGCTTTCCCCGACGCGATCCGCGCCAGCGCCGACATCGCCGAGCGCTGCGCCTTCTCGCTGCGCGAGCTCGCCTACCAATATCCCGACGAGATCGTCATGTCCGGCCGCACCCCGCAGGACGCGCTCGAACGGCTGGCCCGCGACGCGCTCGCCCGCCTGTTCCCGGACGGCGTTCCCAAGGCCTATGCCGACCTGCTCGAGCATGAGCTGGGGCTGGTCGCGAGCTGGCGCTACGCCCCTTATTTCCTGACCGTCAATTCGATCGTCCAATATGCGCGCAGCCAGCAGATCCTCTGCCAGGGGCGGGGATCGGCGGCCAATTCGATGATCTGCTACCTGCTCGGCATCACCTCGATCGATCCGGTCGCGCACAAATTGCTGTTCGAGCGCTTCCTCTCCGACGACCGCGACGAGCCGCCCGACATCGACGTCGATTTCGAGCATGAGCGGCGCGAGGAGGTGATCCAGTGGATCTACCGGACCTACGGCCATGATCATGCGGCGCTGACCGCCGTGGTCAGCCGCTATCGGACGCGCGGCGCGGTCCGCGAGGTCGGCAAGGCCCTGGGCCTTTCCGAGGACGTGACCGCGACCCTCTCGGGCCAGGTCTGGGGCTGGTCGAACGAGGGCGTCGCCGAGCGCCATGTCGCCGAGCTCGGCCTCGACGCGCGCGATCCGCGGCTCGCGCTGACGCTCGAGCTGACCCGCCGGCTGATCGGCACGCCCCGCCACCTTTCCCAGCATCCGGGCGGCTTCGTCCTCACCCGCGACCGGCTCGACACGCTCGTCCCGATCGAGCCGGCGGCGATGGTCGACCGCTCCGTCATCGAATGGGAGAAGGACGACCTCGAGGAATTGAAGATCATGAAGCTGGACGTGCTGGGCCTGGGCATGCTCGGCTGCATGCGCCGCGCCTTCGATCTGCTCAGCCAGCATAAGGGGCCGCGGCTGACCCTCGCCTCGCCCGAGATGCAGGAGGACGATCCCGCCGTCTACGACATGATCTGCGAGGCCGACACGATCGGCACCTTCCAGATCGAGAGCCGCGCCCAGATGTCGATGCTGCCGCGGCTCAAGCCCCGCATCTTCTACGACATCGTCATCCAGGTCGCGATCGTGCGGCCGGGGCCGATCCAGGGCAATATGGTCCATCCCTATCTGCGCCGCCGCGAGGGCAGGGAGCTGGCGGAATATCCCTCCCCTGAGCTCAGGGACGTGCTGGAAAAGACGCTGGGGGTGCCGCTCTTCCAGGAGCAGGCGATGAAGGTCGCGATCGTCGGCGCCGGCTTCACGCCCGCCGAGGCGGACGCGCTCAGGCGCTCGATGGCGACGTTCAAGTCGACCGGCGGGGTCAGCTGCTTTCAGGACAAGATGATCGGCGGCATGGTCGCGCGCGGCTACACAAGGGATTTCGCCGAACGGACCTTCCGGCAGATCGAGGGCTTCGGCAGCTACGGCTTTCCCGAGAGCCACGCGGCGAGCTTCGCCAAGATCGCCTACGCCTCGTCCTGGATGAAGCATTACCATCCGGACATCTTCTGCGCGGCCCTCCTGAACGCCCAGCCGATGGGTTTCTACGCGCCGGCCCAATTGGTCCGCGACGCCAGGGAGCATGGCGTCGAGGTCAGGCCTGTGTGCGTCAATCGCAGCCGCTGGGATTGCACGCTGGAGGAAAAGGAGGGCTCGAGCGGTTTACTCCCCCTGCGCCTCGGCCTCAGGATGGTGAAGGGCCTTTCCAACGACCATGGCGCGATGATCGCCGCCGCGGCGATGGACGCGCCCTTTACCTCGATCGACGAGGTCTGGCGCCGGTCGGGCGTGCCGGCGGCGGCGCTGGAGAAGCTCGCCGACGCCGACGCCTTCGCGGGCCTCGGGCTCGACCGGCGGCAGGCCTTGTGGAAGGTGCGGGGCCTGGGCGCCAGGCCGCTGCCGCTCTTCGCCTTCGCCGACGCGCGCGCGGCGGAGCCCGAAGTGGCGCTGACGCCGCTGACGCAGGGCCGCGAGGTGGTCGAGGATTATCGCGCGCTCCAGCTCAGCCTGCGTGCCCATCCGCTCGCCTTCCTCCGCACCGAGCTCGACCGGCGCGGCATTCTCCCCTGCGCCGCCTTGCGCGACCATGAGGACGGCGCCCGCGTCCGTGTCGCCGGCATCGTCCTCGTTCGCCAGCGCCCGGGCGCCGGCAACGTCACCTTCATCACGCTGGAGGACGAGACCGGAATCGCCAATGCGATCGCCTGGCAGCGCATCTTCGAGGCGCACCGGCGCACGATCCTCGCCGCCGCGATGATCGGCGTGCAAGGCAGGCTGCAGAAGGAAGGCAGGGTGATCCATGTGGTGACCGAGACGCTGGAGGATCTGACGCATTTGCTCACCCGGGTCGGCGCGCTCGATTTCCCGCACCGCACCGGCCCCGGCGACGGCGCCCGCAACGGCGGCTACGATCCGCGCGAGCGCTACGCCAATCTCGCCGGCCGCGACGGCGGAATGCGAATCCGCTCGCGGGATTTTCATTGAATCGGCGGGGCGCACGACCAGGATGGAATAGTCATCCCGGCGAAGGCCGGGACCC
>JBKJZJ010000222.1:0-6003 GCA_046715355.1 Allosphingosinicella sp.
CCGCCGCCCCGCCGCGACCCCTGCCGCGATTCGGACCGCCGCCGCGCAGACGTCGCGCGCTCGTCCCGCCGCCGCCACATCGGCCGCCCGCCAGACGCGCGGCGAACGCCAGCGGGGAACGCGGGACTGATGGCCACGCTTGCCGCTCATCTCGATCGGCCAAGCGCGCCCGCCGAGCAGCCCCATGGCCTCGGGCTGACCTATCACCGGCTGATGCTGGTGATGCTGCTGTTCGTCGGCGTCACCATGGTCATCGTCGGCCGGCTTGCCATGCTGCAATTGTTCACCGACCGCGCCCATGCCGCGCAGAGCGCCAATCCGTTGCTGCCGCCGCGCGGCGACATCGTCGACCGCAACGGCGTGCCGCTCGCCCGCACCATCGAGGCCTGGTCGATCGGGGCGCGGCCGCGCGAGATCATCGGCGACCGGCGCGACCTCGCCCGCCGGCTGCACGAGCTGATCCCAGAGCGCAGCGCCGCCCACTATCTCGCCTTGCTCAACGATCCCCGGCCCTACGTCTATCTCGCCCGGCCCGCCTCGCCCGAGCTGGTGACCGCGGTCAACGGCCTGGGCGAGCCCGGCATCGTCTTCAGCCGCGAGCCCGAGCGGCTCTATCCGCAGACCGCTCTCGCCGGCCACGTCATCGGCTGGACCGACACCGGCGGGCGCGGCATCGGCGGCATGGAGAAGGCGCTGCAGGCGCGCCTGATCGACCCCGCCCATCGCGGCGAGCCGGTCGCCTTGTCGATCGACAGCCGCGTCCAGGCGGTGATGGAATCGGAGCTGTCGACGGCGGTGACTTCGATGAACGCCGAAGGCGGCACCGGTATCGTCCTCGACGTCCAGACCGGCGAAGTGATCGCCATGGCCTCGGCGCCGACCTTCAACCCCAACGATTCCGGCCGCTACGGCCCCGACGCTTTGCTCAACCGCGCGACGGTGAGCGTCTACGAGCTCGGCTCCACGTTCAAGCCGATCACCGTCGCGGCGGCGATCGAGGCGGGCGTGATCACCTCGATGCGCCAGCGCTGGGACGCCTCGGCGCCGATCCCGATCGGCCGCTTCCGGATCAGCGACGGCAGCCACGCCCTCAACCGGCCGCTGAACGTGCCCGAGCTGATCGTCCATTCCTCCAACATCGCGACCGCGCGCGTCGCCGACGCGATGGGTCCCGAGCGGATGCAGGCGGCGTTCCGGGCGCTGGGCTTCAACGCCATGGTGCCGATCGAGCTGGGCGAGCGCGGCCGCACCCTGTGGCCGCGCGACTGGGGCAGGGCGACGGTGTTGACCTCCGGCTTCGGCCACGGCATCGCGGTGACGCCGCTCCACCTCGCCATCGCTTATGCGACCCTGGTCAATGGCGGCATCTACCGGCCGGCAACCCTGATGCGGGTCGAGCCGGGCCAGGCGGCGCGGGGCCGCCGCGTCTATTCGGAGGCGACCAGCTACCGCCTCCGCCAGATGCTGCGGCTGGTGGTCATGCGCGGCACCGGGCGCAACGCCAATGCGCCGGGCTTCCGCGTCGGCGGCAAGACCGGCACCGCCGAGAAAGTCTCCAACGCGGGCGGATATAATCGCAGCGTCAACGTTTCCACCTTCGCGGCGGCTTTCCCGATGGACGCGCCGCGCTATGTGGTGCTGGTGATGATCGACGCTCCCCGCGGAACCGCCGCCAATTCCGGCGTGACCACCGCCGCCTGGACGGCGGCGCCGGTGGTGTCGCGGGTGATTTCGCGCACCGGCCCGCTGCTCGGCATCATTCCCGATCTCAATCGCGACATCCCGACTTCCGAACTCATGCCGCCGGTCGCCACAGCCGCCGCGGGGCACTGATGAACCTGGGCGCGCTGACCGGCAGCGGCGAAACGGCCCCCGTCACCGGTTTCGCGATCGATCACCGCAAGGTCGCGCCGGGCACCGTGTTCGGCGCCTTCCGGGGCGCGAGGTTCAACGGCGAGGACTTCATCCGCGACGCCGTCTCGTCGGGCGCGGTCGCCGTGGTGTCGCGGCCGGAAATTCCGGTCGAGGGCGCGGTCCACATCAGCGCCGAGGAGCCGCGGCGCGAATTCGCGCGGCTCGCAGCCAGATTCTTCGCGCCTTTCCCCGACACGATCGTCGCCGTTACCGGCACCAACGGCAAGACCTCCAACGTCGAGCTGGTCCGCCAGCTCTGGCGGATGGCCGGTCACCCGTCGGCGAGCATCGGCACGCTGGGCGTCACCACTTCGGACGATTGCGTGACTACCGGGCTGACCACCCCCGACATCGTCACCTTTCTCTCCAACATGGCCGGGCTCGAGCGGATGGGGATCACCCGTGCTGCCTTCGAGGCGTCGAGCCACGGTCTGTCGCAATATCGCACCGAGGGGCTGCCGGTGCAGGCCGCGGCCTTCACCAATTTCAGCCGCGACCATCTCGACTATCACGGCACTATGCACGCTTATTTCGAGGCCAAGATGCGGCTGTTCGAGGAGGTGCTGGCGCCCGGCGCCAAGGCGGTGGTCTGGGCCGACGATCCGCGCTCGGACGAGGTGATCGCGCGTTGCCGGGCGCGCGGGCTCGAGGTGCTGAGCGTCGGCGCCAAGGGCGAGACGCTGCGGCTCGTCGCGCGCCAGCCGACCCAGCTCGGGCAGAAGCTGACCATCGAGGTCGACGGAACGGCGCAGGTCGTCAACCTCGCCTTGATCGGCGCCTATCAGGCGGCCAACGCGCTCACCGCGGCCGGCCTGGTCGTCGCCACCGGCGGCGATTTGAAGGCCACGCTCGCCAATCTCGCCCGGGTCCATCCGGTGCGCGGGCGGCTCGAGCGCGCGGTGATCACGCCCGCCGGCGCGCCCGTCTATGTCGATTATGCGCACACGCCCGACGCGATCGTCGCGGCGGTCGAGGCGCTGCGCCCGCATGCCAGGGACCGGCTGATCATCGTCTTCGGCGCCGGCGGCGACCGCGACCAGGGCAAGCGCGCCGAAATGGGCGAAGCGGCGGCGCGGCTCGCCGACAAGGTGATCGTCACCGACGACAATCCCCGCGGCGAGGATCCGGCCGCGATCCGCCGCGCCGTGCTCGCCGGCGCGCCGGCCGCGACCGAGATAGGCGGCCGCCGCGAGGCGATCCGCGCGGCGATCGCACAAGCGGGCCCAGGCGACATCGTCCTGCTCGCCGGCAAGGGCCACGAGCAGGGCCAGACGGTGGGCGACAAGGTGCTACCCTTCGACGACGTTACCGTGGCCCGGGAGGAAGCGGCATGAGCCCCTTGTGGACCGCGTCCGAGATCGCCGAGGCCACGGGCGGCACCGTCCGAGGCGATTTCGACGCCGCCGGGGCCGCGTTCGATTCCCGCGAGGTCGGGCCGGGCGACCTCTTCATCGCGCTGAAGGGCGAGGCGACCGACGGCCATCGCTTCGTCGACCAGGCCTTCGCGTCCGGCGCGTCCGGCGCCCTGGTCTCCCAGGAGATCGCGCATCCGCACGTCCGCGTCGCCGACACCGCCATCGCGCTCAACAACCTCGCCTGGGCGTCGCGCGAGCGCAGCGGCGCCAGGATCGTCGGTGTCACCGGCTCGGCCGGCAAGACCGGCACCAAGGAAGCCCTGTTCGCCGCGCTCGACCGCGCCGCGCCGGGGCGCGCGCACCGCTCGGTGAAGAGCTACAACAACCATGTCGGCGTGCCGTTGAGCCTGGTCCGCATGCCCCGCGCCGCCCTTCACGGCGTGTTCGAAATGGGCATGAACCATGAAGGCGAGCTCGCCGCTCTGGCCCGGATCGTGCGGCCCCATGTCGCCATCGTCACCACGATCGCGCCGGCGCACCGCGAGTTTTTCGCCAGCGACGCCGACATCGCCGACGCCAAGGCGGAGATATTTCAGGGGCTGGAGCCCGAGGGCACCGCGATCATCCCTTATGACAGCCCGCACCGCGACCGGCTGATCGCGGCGGCGCGGCCGCACGCGGCCCGTATCCTGACCTTCGGCCTCGGCGAAGGCGCGGACGTGCGCGCCTCCTACGTCATCCGAGGGCCGCGCGGCGGCTCGATGGTCACCGCCTGCCTGCCCGGCGCGCAATTGAGCTTCACACTGAGCCAGGCCGGCGAACATTGGGTGGCCAATGCGCTGGCGGTGCTGGCGGCGGTCGAGGCGGTGGGCGGCGACCTCGCTCAGGCCGGGCTCGCGCTCGCCGAACTGGGCGGCCTCAAGGGGCGCGGCGAGCGCCACCTGGTCGCGGTGGAAGGCGGCGCCGCCTTGCTGATCGACGAAAGCTACAACGCCAATCCGGCGTCGATGGCGGCGACGCTCAAGGTGCTCGGCGAGGAGAAGATCGCCGGCCGCCGCATCGCCATATTGGGCTCGATGCGCGAGCTCGGCGCCGACAGCGACGAATATCACGCCGCGCTCGCCGACGGGCTCGAACGAGCGCATGTCGATTATGCGATCCTCGTCGGAAGCGAGATGGAGGCGCTGGCAAAGGCACTTGGCGGCCAGGTCAAAATGGCGCATGTGGCCGACGCGGCGGCGGCCCTGCCGCTCGCCCGCGCGGCGATCGGCCCGGGCGACGCCTTGCTGGTCAAGGGCTCCAACGCGATCGGGCTCGCGGCGCTGGTCGAGGCGCTGGCGGGCGGGAAAGACTGATGTTTCTTTGGATCGCAGATCAGCTTGGCTATCCGGGGGTGTTCAACCTCTTCAGCTACATCACCTTCCGCGCGGGCGCGGCGACGGCGACGGCGCTGCTGGTCGGCCTGGTGATCGGCCCCAAGTTCATCGGCTGGCTCCGCGTCCGCCAGGGCAAGGGCCAGCCGATCCGCGACGACGGCCCCCTGTCGCACCTCGCCAAGCGCGGCACGCCGACCATGGGCGGGCTGATGATCCTGACGTCCCTGACCGTCGCGATGTTCCTGTGGATGGATTTCTCCAACCGCTACCTTTGGGCGTGCATGCTGATCACGGTCGGCTTCGGCCTGATCGGCTTCCTCGACGATTACGACAAGATCAAGAAGAAGAGCCACAAGGGCATTTCCGGGCGGATGCGGCTGGTCGCCGAGTTCGTCGTCGCGGGCATCGGCTGCTGGATCATCCTGCAGGGCGCCGGCACCGAGCTCTACATCCCCTTTTACAACGGGCCGGTGGTCGATCTCGGGCCCTTCTACATCGTCTTCGCCGCCTTCGTCGTGGTCGCGTTCGGCAATGCGGTCAACCTGACCGACGGGCTCGACGGGCTCGCCACCATGCCGGTGATCATCGCCAGCCTGGCCTTCATCATCATCACCTATCTGGTCGGGAGCTCGAAGTTCGCGATCTATCTCGGCATCCCATTCGTGGACGGCACCGCGCATCTCACCATATTGTGCGGCGCGATCATCGGCGCCGGCCTCGCTTTCCTGTGGTTCAACGCGCCGCCGGCCGCGGTCTTCATGGGCGATACCGGCAGCCTTGCTTTGGGTGGCGCACTCGGCGCGATAGCCGTCTCCACCCATCACGAGATCGTGCTCGGCATCGTCGGCGGCCTGTTCGTCGTCGAGATGATGAGCGTGATCATCCAGGTCCTGGTCTACAAGCGCACCGGCAGGCGCGTCTTCCGCATGGCGCCGATCCACCACCATTTCGAGCAGCTCGGCTGGTCCGAGCCGACCGTGGTGATCCGCTTCTGGATCATCGCCTTCGTGCTGGCTTTGGCCGGCCTCTCCACGCTGAAGCTGCGGTGATGGCGATGCGATCAGCAACGCCATCACCGCACCCCCGCGCAAGCGGGGGTCCAGGCAAAAAGGCCATTCTGGGCTCCTGCTTGCGCAGGAGCATGGAGGGAGGACGATGATCACAAGCCCCGCCTTTCGCGGCAGACGCTACGCCGTGCTCGGCCTGGCCCGCTCGGGGCTGGCGACGGTCGAGGCGCTGGTGGCGAGCGGGGCGGAGGTCACGGCCTGGGATTCGCGGGAGGAAGCGCGGGACGCCCTCCTCACGAGTCATCCCGGCGAAGGCCGGGACCCATTACCGCCGGCCTCCGAGTTCATGGG
>JBKJZJ010000223.1:0-3142 GCA_046715355.1 Allosphingosinicella sp.
ATCCGCATCAGATATTTGGCGTGCTTGTAGCCGAGCTGGCGCTCGACGCGGAGCCGGAGCGGCGCACCGTTGGGGATGGGGAGCAGGCGGTCGTTGAGCGCCCAGGCGAGGATGGTCTGCGGGTGGAAGGCGTCGATCAGGTCGATGCTCTCATAATAAGGCCGGCCGCCGAGCCGGTCGGCGCAGTGGAAGATTATGTAGCGCGCCTCGTCGCGCAAGCCCGCCAAATCGAGCAGCAGCGATAGCGGCACCCCTGTCCACTTGCCGATCGCCGACCAGCCCTCGACGCAATCGTGGCGGGTGATCTGGGTGCGCCGCGGCATCCGCCCGATCTGGGCCAGCGACAGCGACAGCGGGCGGCGGACGAGGCCGTCCACCGTCAGCCGCCAGTCGGCGAAGCGGCCGGCCGCGAGGCGCTGATAATCGGGCGTGTCCGGATTGAACGTGCCGTTGGAGCGGAAGACGGGCGACATTTCGGCGGCGCTATATTCGCGGGCAGCGGCCGAGCGGCTGGTGATCAGCCGCTGCGCGCCCATCGTCAGGCCTTCGCCGCCGCGCAGCAGGTCGCGGAAGGCCGGGCTGCCGTTGAGCTTGTCGCAGCCGGCGAGCAAGGCGCCGGCGCCGCCGACGATCAGGGTGCGCCGCGTGATCATTCGCCCTGCTCCTTTTGCACTTTCCAGCGGCCCGTGATCATCGCGCCGATCTGCTTCAGCGGCCCGGTCAGCGCCACCATGACCAGATGCACGAGGATGAAGCCGAGCAGCAGGAAGGCGCAGATGAAGTGGATCGAGCGCGCCGACTGGCGGCCGCCGAACAGGTCGAGCAGCCAGGGCCAGGCGGCGTTCATCCCCGGCGACATGGTGAGCCCGGTCAGGATCACCGCCGGCAGGACGAGGAACAGGATGCCGGCATAGCTCAGCTTCTGGAGCGTATTGTAGGCGAGCGCCGCCGCGCCCTTGGGGAAGCGCAGCCGGGCATGGTCCTTGACCTCGCGCCACAAATGGCGCGGCTTCAATTCGGCGCGGTGCGGCAGCAGGCCGCGCCAGTGGCGGTTGATCAGGATGACGATCCAATAGGCGAGCAGCCCGATCGCCAGCACCCAGGCGAAAGCGAGGTGCCAGCGCCGGCCCGCGGCGAGGCTGTAGGTGGAGGGAATGGTCGCCCAGCCCGGAAAGGCGCGCCGGTCGACCTGGCCGGCGGCGTTCGTGCGGTGGCCGAGAAAGCCGGTGGTCGGAAGGGTCATCGATCCGACGCGCAAATAGCCCGAGTCCGTCAACGACCCGATCTCGAGCCAGGCATAATCGGCATTGGCGCCATATTCGCCCCAATAGAGCCGCGGATGGGCGTTGAAGATCATCAGCCCGCTCATCAGCAGGACGAAGACGGTGAGCGCGTTCAGCCAGTGCCAGATCCGGGTCGAGAGCCGGTGGCGGGTGACGATTTCCGGCGCGTCGGCCGCCTGGCTGTCCTGGTCCGCTTCCATCGCCGCGCCAGCATAGCAGCTTGGCCGCCCCTTGACAGCGCGGCCGATCGGCACGACCTTGGCGGGCGATGCGCACGATGATCGCCTCGACCTATTATTATCGGCTCGCCCGGGCGGGACCGATCTGACGCGCGCTTAACAAGCCAGGATTTCAGATTTCACCCCGTCCGGACCTCCGGGCGGGGTTTTTCTTTGCGAGGAACGACCCCATGCCGACCGAAGAGATGATCGAAGCGAAGAGCGCGCCGCCGCCGGGCGCCGCGGCCGACTGGACGATCCCGCAGAACTGGGACCGGTTCACGTCCGGGGAGCACCGCGTCTGGGACACGCTGTTCGCTCGTCAGCAGGAGGCGCTGAAGGGGAGGGCGGTCACCGATTTCTTCCGCGGCCTCGACGTGCTGCGCCTGTCGAGGCCCGGCATCCCCGAGCTCGACGAGCTCAACGAGCGGCTGCATGCGCGCACCGCCTGGACGATCGTCTCGGTCCCCGGCCTTGTCCCCGACGACATCTTCTTCGAGCATCTGAGCCAGCGCCGCTTCCCGGCCGGCAATTTCATCCGCGCCGCCGACAGCCTCGATTATATCGAGCAGCCCGACGTCTTCCACGACGTCTTCGGCCATGTCCCCCTCCTCGCCCAGCCCGCGGTCGCCGATTTCATGCAGGCGATGGGCGCCGAGGGGCTGGCGGCGATGCGCGCCGGCGCGCTGCACCGGCTGGCGCGGCTCTATTGGTACAGCGTCGAATTCGGCCTGGCGCTCGAAAATGGCGAGACCCGCATCTACGGCGCCGGTTTGCTCTCCAGCTTCGGCGAGAGCCGCTTCGCGCTCGACAGCCCGAAGCCGCGGCGCTCGCCCTTCGACCTCAGGCAGGTGCTGCGCACCCGCTACCGCTCCGACGCCTTCCAGGAGGCCTATTTCGTGATTCCCAGCTTCAAGGCTTTGCTCCGCCTGCTCACCGACGCGGAGCTCTCCGGGCTCTATTGCGCGCTCGCGGACGAACCGGACCTGCTGCCCGCGGCCCGAACGTGACCGTGCCGACCCGGCGCTCGCGCTCCGTATCGTCGGGAAGCAGCTCGATATCGATCAGCTCCTCGCGCTCGGTGGCGCGGCCATAATCGCGGACGATGCGCGCGGTCACCCGCTGCGCGCCATTGGGGCTGAGCCGGTCAGCCGCGAACACGTTGGCGCGGATCTCATAGGCGCCCGCGGGCGCGCGGCGCAGCAGATATTCCTCCGGCCCATAGCCCTGCGTCATGTCGTTGGAGAGGCGGCCGCCGATCGCCGTGCGCGGGTTGGAAAAGATGGCGCGCTCGCCGCCCGGCTCGTCGACCCAAAGATCGACGTCGCTCGCCTCGGTCTGCCATTCGATCGTCACGCGCAGGTCGAAATCGAGCAAGGCGATCAGCCGCGGATCGAGGCCGATCTCCCGGCCGCCGAGCGCGCGGTAGCGAGGGATCAGCCGGTTCGCCTCGATCAGCGAGATCATCTCGATCCCCTGATAGGCGCCGTCCCAGGGCGTCATCACCACCTCGGTCAGCAGCGAAATCGCGCGGGCCAAGTCGGCGCGCGCCTGCGCCGCCGGCGCGCCTTGCGCCCGCCGCGCCAGCGCCAGCGCCAGATTGCGGCGCGGCTGCGGCCGGTCGTCCTCGGCGGCGAGCAG
>JBKJZJ010000224.1:0-25125 GCA_046715355.1 Allosphingosinicella sp.
CGAACGGTCGGCGCCGGCCATGGCCGGCTCGCGGGGCGCGGCGGCGAAGCGCATGCGGTCGCCCCGCACCGCCTCGGCCAGCTGCGCCGGCGCCGAGCGCCAGGATTCGGGCAGCCGGAAGCCGAGCGCGACCCTGGCGGCCGCGATCAGCATGGCGAGCAGGACGAGGGTGAACACGAGCGCGATCACGAACAATTCGATCGCCGCGCCCGGAATCGGCTGGCCGGCGGTGCGCAAGGCGATCAGCTCGGCGAGCCGGGGTTCGAGCAGCGCCATCTCGACGCCGAGCACGATCGAAGTGCCGAGCGCGCCCAGCGCCGCCGCCGCGAGCGCCCGGATCCAGCCGACGAACAGACCCCGCGTCCCCTCGAACAAGAGGAAGGCGATGAAGAAGGGGCCGAGCGCGAGCAAGAGGCCCGCGATCAGCCGCACCGAGGCGAGCGCGCCGATCGCGCCAGTGAGATAGAGGATGCGCGAGCCGCCGATCGCGAAGCTGTCGAAATTGGCGAAGGGCGGCGGGGCGGCCTGGGTGCCGGCGGCATCGGCCTGCGGGGTCACTGCGGCGATGTTGCCCGGACCGAGAATGGCGAGCTGCACCAAGGCGCGGTCGGTATAGCCGAGCCGCTCGACGAGGCCGCCGCCCGAGCCGGGCAGAGCGGCGGGCTGGCCGATCTGCGCCGCCATCTCCGCCGGGCCCCTGAGCGCGACGTCGTAGACCAGGGTGCGGTAGACCGCCCAGCTGGTCGCGAAGGCGAGCACGATGCCGATCTTGAGCAAGGCGAGCACGCCCTCGCGCACGGTCGGGGTTTGGCCGAACAGCATGCGGTAGCCCAGGAAGGCGACGAACAGGGTGAGGAAGCCGGTGATGACCAGCGACAAAGTCGACCCCGGCGCGGCCAGCGCCTCATAGCCGTTGGCGCCGATCGACTGCGCCTGGCAATCGACAAAAGCGAGCAGCCCCTGGAGGAAGCCGGATTGGGGCGGCGGCGCCTGGCAGAGCGGCGCGATCATGCGACCTCCAGCAGGCGCGGCATCCACGCGGCGGGATCGTCGCCGCTGGTCAGCCTGATCTCGTCGAGCAGCCTGACGGTGCGCTCGCGGCCCGAGAGGATGATGAGGATGTCGCGCTCGGCGGTGAGGTCGAGCCGCGCGACGACGCTTTCGGCCCCATGTTTGATCAGGAAGCAATGGGCGTTGTCGGGCAACGTGCGGATCAGCTCATATTCGTGCGCCGTCAGCCCGAAGCCTTCGATATAGTCGGCCGCCCGCGCCTTGGGATTGGCCATGAAGATCTGGGTCGCCGCCTGCTCGATGATCGCGCTGGCGATCCGACTTTCGAGCGCGTCCTGCGCGCTTTGCGTGGCGAAGCCGACAATGCCGTTCCGCTTGCGGATCGTCTTTTCCCAATCCTTGATCCGCCGCACGAAGACGTCGTCGTCCAGCGCCTTCCAGCCCTCGTCGACGACGATGATCGCGGCGGTGCCGTCGAGCCGCTCCTCGACGCGGTGGAAGAGGTACATCATCGCCGGGGTGCGCATCGCCGGATCGTCGAGGATCTGGGTCATGTCGAAGCCGACCGTATCCTCCTTGAGATCGGTCAGGTCGCGTTCGTTGTCGAACAGCCAGGCGCGCTCGCCCTCGCCCCACCAGGGCCTCAGCCGCGCCCACAGATCGGCGCCGTGCGGCCGTTGCCCGCCGCGGAACAGTTCGGCGAGGTGGCGCAGCCGGCGATGCTCAGGCGGCTGCGCATAGTTCGCGTCGACCGCATCCTTGATCCGCGCGGTCTCGTCGATGTCGGCGCCGCCGGCGAGCAGCGAGAGCCAGTCGATCAGGAACTGGCGGTTGACCGGATTGTCGTCGAGCTGGAGAGGGTTGAGGCCGGAGGGCTCGCCGGGCCGCAGCACGTCGTAGCGCCCGCCGATCGCGCGGATGAAGAGCTCGGCGCCGCGGTCCTTGTCGAAGAAGATGATGCGGGGATGATATTTGCGCGCCTGGGCGAGCAGGAAGTTGAGCACCACGGTCTTGCCCGAGCCCGACGGGCCGATGACGGTGAAGTTGCCGAGGTCGCCCTGGTGGAAATTGAAATAATAGGGGCCGGCGGCGGTGGTTTCGAGCAGCGTGACCGCCTCGCCCCAATGATTGACGTCGGCCTGGCCCAGGGGGAAGTTGTGGCCGCTCGCCAGCCCCGCGAAATTGCTCGTCGAAACCAGGCCGCGTCGGGCGATATATTTGAAATTGCAGGGGAATTGTGCCCAGAAGGCGGGTTCGAGCCCGATCTCCTCGCGCACCGCGATGATGCCGAGATCGGCGAGCGCCGCCTGCACTTCGGCGGCGCCCTCGTCGACGCCGGCCGGCGTTTCGGAGCGGAGCGCGATGGTCATGTGATGCTCGCCGAAGCCGGCGCGGCCGGCGGCGACGTCGTCCTTGGCGTTGGACAGATCGGCGCGCAGGCTCACCGCCTCGTCCTCGGCCGAGCGCATCCTTCTCAACGCGAGGTTCATCCGCGACAAGGCGGCCTGGCGGTCGACGAAGCCGAAGCTCTGCGAGACGGTGAGCTCGAAGGGCAGCCTGAGCATTTCGTCGAGCATGCCGGGCGCGGTCTGGCCGGGATAATCCTTGATCGAGATGAGGCCGGTGAAGCTGCGCGGGCTCGGCCCGGCGGGGCCCAGCTCGACCGTCTCCTCGCCGAAGCTCACCCGCCGATAGGGAAGATAGGCGCCCAGATCCTGGACCGGCAGCAGCACCGGCCGCATCTCGCCGTTGTAGAGCGCGGAGAGGAATTCGAGCGGCTCCGAACAGATTCCGGCCGGGGTCTGGTAGACGCCGAGCAGCCGCGGCCCGTAATTGCCGAGCGCCGCGACCAGGGCCTCGCGCGCGACGTCGAGCTGGCGCGTGTCGTAGAGCGCATTGGCCTCGCCGTCGCCGCCGGCGCGGCCGAGCATGGAGCGCAGCCGGTCGAAGCCGCCGACCCGGCCCTGGAGCGGCCGGCGGATCAGCGTCAGGAAGAGCTCGTTGACATAGAGCTTCTTGGTCGCCAGCCGCGCCCGCCAGGCGGCGTCGAGCTGCTTCGAGAAGGGATCGGGATGGCCGCCGCCCAGCCCGACGTCGATCCGCCGCCGGATGATGTGGTGATAGAGGGCGAAGCGCGAGGTGCCGATCGCCTGCAGCATCGCGTCGCGCAGGCGCTTGCGGTAATTGAGCTCGTCCGTGTCCGCCGTCTCGAACAAAAGGCCACGCAGATGGACGGTCTGCATCAGCATGCCGTCGCGGGTCTCGATCGTGTGGTCGTCGACGTGGCGCGCATAGGGAAGGTGATGCCCGGCGGCGCGCTCGCGCTCGACGGCCTTACGGTCGCGGGTCAGGGGCGATAGGAGTTGCATCGCCAGATCGCGAAATTCTTGATGCGCGGGCAACGGCCCGCTTTGGTCAGCCACAGATCGAAGAAGCGCGGCTCGCGCAGGCAGAGCAGGACGCCGGCGAGGTGGATGAGGAGCGCGGCGGCCAGCGCCCAGATCGACTTGAAGATCAGGAACAGCTCAGTCGCGATCACCGCATTGGCGATGAAGAAGCTGTAGGTGACGCCGGCGAACATCTGGGGCCGCGTCAAGGCAACGAACAGAGTGTCCCGTTCGAGCCCGTTCACGGTTCAATTCCCGTAGCCGGCGGTGGATTGGATGCCGGCGACGATGCTGGCCGCCCCGAACAGGATGAAGCAGCCCAGGATGACGGTCGCGCCGTAGCGCCAGTTGATCCGCCCGGTCAGCATCAGGAAGCCGACCGAGGCGACCGCGATCACCGCGACGACGGTGGCGATCGTGCCGAGCAAGGTGCCCTGCAGCCATTGCATGGCGCGCACGATCACGCTCGAGCCGGCCGGGTCGGAGAGCGAGTCCTGCGCGGAAGCGGCGCTCGACGAGATGAAGGCGGCGGCGGCCGCGGCCCATGCTTTGAGGCCTATGCCCTTGCCGCTGGCCGCTTTTCGGCGTGGATCGATCGCGATTCGCTTCATGGCGCGGATACTGCCCCTTCGCGCCGCCCTTGCCAATAGGCGGCGCCCACCCCTGTCCGGCCCGATTCGGAGCAGCCGGACACCATGAAAAACGTTGAAAGCCGGGCACGGCTTCGGCGATAAATGAGGAGCATATGGAAACCGAGCGCCTCGACAGGCTGACCGAACAGCAGCGCGCCTGCCTGCGCATGGTCTATCGCCACATGACCTCCAAGGAGATCGCGCCGCGGCTCGGCATCGAGCCGGGCTCGGTCGACCAGCATATCAAGGCGGCGATGCGCGTATTGGGCGTCGGCGAGCGGCGCACGGCGGCGCGGATGCTGGCGGAGTATGAGGGGACGGCGGCGCCGGGAGAGGAGCTGGCGATGCGTGAGGAGCAGGCGGATTTCGAGGCGGAACCGATGACGCCGTCCCGAAAGTTCCAGCCGCCGCTGCCGATCTGGGGCGGCAAGCCGAGCGATCTCGGCCCGTTGCGCAGGCTCGCCTGGATCTTCGCGATCATGCTGATGATCGCGCTCTCCTTCGGCGTGTTCCTGGCGGGGCTGGAAGCGCTGTCCAGGGTCGGCCGGCATTAGTGAACTATTATTTCATCGCGCTGCTCGTGCTTTGCACCGCTTATGCCCTGGTTGCAGGCGGGGCACCGGAGCGGATCGGGGCCCTCTTCTATTCGTTGTCCTGCGTCGCGACCTATGCGTCGTGGGCGAGGGCGGCAACGTGGCATGAGATTCAATCCGGCGTGCTCGCCATCGACGTGGTCACGTTCTCCTTGTTCTGCCTCATCGCCCTCTGCGCCGACCGTTTCTGGCCGATCTGGGTCAGCGCCCTGCTCGGGCTCGGCATGCTCGGCCATCTGGCGCGAGCGGTCGAGCCGGACCTGTTCTGGTGGGCCTATGCGGTGTCGCTGACGATCTGGAGCTATCCGATTCTCGCGCTCATCGCGCTGGGGACCTGGACGCATCGACGCCGCGGCTTATTGGAGACAGCGAACGCGCTATCCAGCCGTTGGTATACCAAATACCGGGCATTGCCCCCGCCGCGAAACCGGCGACAGTCGCGCATCGACTAGGAATTGCCGGCGCAGGATCTGGCCAAGCCTGCACCAAGCCGGCGATTTCCATATTGGAACTATGGGGGCGGGGCCGGCCAGATATGCGCTTTTTCCGTGATCTTGCGCGGCGCGACCGCGACGAACCGCCCGCCGAGGGCCCCACGGCCAGCGCGCCGGCCGCGGAGCAGGAAGGGCTCACCCATAGCGCCCAGACGCTCGCCGAGGTCAGTCGGGAGCTGTTCAGCTGGGTGCCGGTCCTGCGCCGGCTCGCGGAAGCCGAGCAGCTTCGCGACCTCGCGCTTGGCCATTCATCCGAGATCACCGGCGCCGCCGCCCGCTCGATCATCGCCGTGCGGCGGCTGCGCGACCAATATTTCTGGCCGTCGATGAGCGAGGCGGCGTGGGCGCTGCTGCTGGAGCTGTTCGCCAACCGGCTCGAAGGCGAGCGGCTCGACGTGACCGGGCTCAGCGCGGCGACCCAGATCCCGCTCGGCGCGACGCTGCACTGGATCGAATGGCTCTCCGGGCGCGGCATGGTCGTCCGCACGCCCCGCGGTGAGGACGAGTCGCGCGCTTTAGTCGCCCTCACCGAAGCCGGCACCGACGAAATGCGCGCCTACCTGCTCGCGGCGCTCAGGCTTTCGCCCTGGGTGCAATAGCGTCCGGCCGTTCGGGCTTCATGCGAAGCCGCCCTGCTCCCCCAAAGCGGCCACGTCGCGCGCGGCGTGGAGGACACGGACGATACGCACGACGCTGGGAAGGTCGCGAAAGAAGATCAGGTAACGCCCGTGCCGGGCGCGGCGCAGACCGGGGCTGATGTCGTCGCGCGTCGGAAAGCTCGACGGATGTTCGGCAATCGCCTTCGCGCGCTCCACCAGCTCGGCCACGAAGCTCTCGGCGCGGGCCGGATTATCGTCTGCTATGTAGAGGGCGATGGACGCAAGGTCGGCGCGGGCGGCCGGCGAAATGCGACGGGCTTCATGCCTGCTTGGCGCGCCGTTCGGCAATGAGCTGGCGCAGCTCGGCGAAGACCTCCTCGGCCGGAATCCCGGGGCCGCTTTCATCGCCTTCGCGGATGAGGTCGCGGAGCGCGTGAAGGTCGCGCTGCTCCTGATCCCGCCTGCGCGTCCATTCACGAAGGGCCTCGCGCACCACCTCGCTGGCGGTGGCATATTCGCCTTCCGCCACGCTTTCCCTCAAGACGGTCGCCATGTCGGAGGGCAGGGTCACGGTAATTCGTTCGAGCTTGGACATGGAATGCACCGCCTACTTATTCATACATATTCATACTATGGGGCTTCGTCTCTGTCGAGGTGTTAGATTTTCCCGTCCTATACAGTCGCCCCGCTAGCGCTGCGTGCTGACTCGGGGCCGCGGGCGGCGCGGCGGTGGTGGTTGAAGGTGCCGATCGCGATCAGCGCCAGCATCGGATAGCTCCAGATTGCAAGGCTCATCGCATAGACGCGCATGCTGATTTCGAATCCGTCATACCATCGCGCCAGATGGCCGAGCACGCTTAGGCCGACCAAGGCACTAACCCAGATCGGCCAGAAGCGATTGGCGCGCATGGCTAGAAGGATGAACGCGGCCAGGCAGGCGAGATCGACGAGGAGGATGCCACTCTCGATCGCCTCCGCGCGGGCAACCCACCGCGGCACGAAGGCCACGGAAAAAACGGAACCGACCGCGATGATCGTCGTCCCGATCCGCTCCGGCCGACCGCCCTTGAGCAGCGCATAGCCCCAGCAGAGGACCAAGAACACAAAGTAGGGCTTGCCCCCGAACATGCGAGGATCGGACCATGCGCCGGCCTTCGCGTCAACCGGGCCCGCGTGCCTCTGCCACTCCACGCGAAATGCGCCGATGATGGTTGAAGGTGCCGATCGCGATGACTGCGAGGATGAGATAGCTCCAAGCGGCGATGCTTATGACGTAGATCCTCGGTTCGAGTCCCGGCCCGAGCGACCATCGGCCCAAATGCCCCAGGAGCCCCAGGCCCGCTAGCGCGCTCGCCCAGATCGGCCAGTAGCGGTCGGCGCGCAGGGCGAGCAGAACGAAGGCGGATAGAGCGGCCGCATCCACCAGCACCAGGCCGAGCTCAAGGCCGCTGAAGCGATCAGGCGCCTGGGACGTCGCCAGAAAGGATGCGGCGGTGCCCAGGATCACGATCGTGGCCCCGACCCGCTCGGCCCGACCACCCCTCAGCACGGCGTATATCCAACACAGGTTCGCCAGAATGTAGAAAGTCGGCCTCGGCAGCATCGCTCTCGCGAAACACGCGCTCACCGCGCCGTCAAGCCATCTCCGATTCGGACCCTACTGCGTTTACGGCGGTGGTGGTTGAACGTGCCAATCGCGATGACGGCAAGGATCGGATAGCTCCAGATCACCAGGCTGATGTTATAGGCGCCTCGGCCGATGTCGGATCCGAGATACCACCGTCCCGCATGCCCCAATATGCCCAGTCCGGCCAGCGAGCTCACCCATATCGGCCAGAAGCGATCGGCGCGTAGCGCTAGGATCGTAAAGGCCGCGAAGCAGACGACATCGATCAGGAGAACCCCGGTTTCGATCGCCCTGTGTCGGTCCGGACGGCTCCAGACCAAAGTCAGGGATATGACCGACCCGACGGCCAGAATGGCGACTCCGATTCGCTCAGGCCGGCCGCCGCGGACCACGGCAAAACACAGGCATAGGGCCAGGAGCGTGTAATAGACGGGCAGCGGCAGCATTGCCGGAACGGAACATCCCGTCGCGGCCCGGTCAAGTCCGGGCTTTGTCCCGCTGGCCCCGCATTAATCCATTCCTTCAACTCGGTTCCGAGGGTATTCTCGCGGCGCCATGGATCAGAACCTCGTCGCCAGATTGAGCGAAGGCCAGCGCGATTGCCTGCGCATGGTCTATCGTCACATGGAGACGAAGGAAATCGCACGGGTCCTGGGCATCAGCCCGGACGGCGTCACTCAGCGAATCAAGACCGCGATGCGGATCCTCGGCGTCGACCGCAGGCGCGATGCCGCGCTTATCCTCGCCCAACATGAAGGGACGGAGCCCTACCCGCCATTGGTATACCCGCCACGGGACATTGCCATCGCCCCCGATCCGGCGACATTTGGCCCATCGACTGAGGGCGAGCGGCCAAGCGGGTTTTCAGGCGAGGCGATGCGGGAAGATCAAGCTGCCTTCGAGGCAGTCCCGCTTGCCAGGCGACCCGCGCTGCCGCTGCCCATAGGGGGAGCGAGGCCAAATGACGTAGGAGTGGGCAGAAGGCTGGCGTGGATCGCAGCCATCACGATCGGGATTGCCGTGGCGTTCGGCGGCCTGATCACGGGAGTGGAAGCGCTGACAAGGCTCCTTTGGCGCTAAGTCGGCACAATTCCAAAAACGACAAACCAAACAGACTGCGCGGCATTGCTGCGCGGCAGGGGGAAAAATCATGCTGAAAGCCCGTCGTACCGCCGCGATCAAGGTCGCGGAAAGCCTGTGGGCCACCGAAGCGGCGATCGATGCCGCGCTGGCGCGTGCCGCAGAATTGAACGGCAACATGGTCACCGCCCGGGGCGAGGCGAACCTGTCAGCCGTGGTCGGACAGGACGCCTTCGAAGTGTCAGCCGCCGCCTTCGCCGCCTTGGCCCGCGCGCGCTGCGACATCGTCGAGACCCACAGGCGCCTGAGCGAAACGAAGATCCAAATGGGTCTGCGAACCGTCGATATCGGCGACGTTCCGGAGAAGCCCGGGGTCCTGGAGGAACTGGCGGAACGGCACCTCAAAGCGGTCGCCTGAGTGCTCGACAGTTGGTCAATGAAATGCTGGCAGAGGTGAAGGCTGTGCTGAACGATTTTCGAGATGCCAAGCAAAGAGCGGTTCGCCTCTCTTCAACTGGCGAGCCAGCGAGCGGAGCACCGCGAGGGATGGCAGGCTTGACCGAGCCGCCTCGGCATGTTTCGCTCGGCCCATGTCGATCTGGTTCTACTACGCGCTGCTGGTGCTCTGCTGCGTCTTCGTGTTCCTCAAGGGCGGCGCTCCTGAGCGCATCGGGACGGCCATCCTCGCGATCGGCTCGGTTCTTACCTTTCTCGCCCTTTCGGGTCGGACCAACGAATATCGGTCGGTCGCCACGTGGGTCATCGTCATCGACGTGGTCTGCCTTCTCGCCTTCCTCGTCCTTGCGCTCCGGGCGGAGAGGTATTGGCCGCTATGGATAACAGCGCTGCAACTTATCGGAGCTGCGGCACACGCCGTGCGGCTGGTCGATCCCGCAATTATCGGCAGGGCCTACGCATTCGCGCTGGGGTTCTGGAGCTATCCGATGCTCCTGCTGATCGCGCTGGGCACATGGCGGCATCAGCAACGACTGGCCCTCAACGGTGCCGATCCCTCCTGGTCGACCTCCTCCGCCCGCTCGGGGCGGGCGCCGCCGGGTGGGCCGACCGGTTAGTCGCGGAGTTCGGATCGCTCGCCGGCGTGCTCGCCGCCGGGCCGCTCGCCCAGCGCCGGGTGCTCGGCAACGAACGTCAGGCGCTCGCCTTTCTCGGCGCGATCCGCGGGGCGATGCTCCACGCTCTCCGCGCCGAGGCGCTCAACGGCCCCGTCCTAGGCAACAGCAAGGCCGTGATCGACTATCTCTTCGCCAGCATGGCGCACGAGCCGGTCGAGCAGTTGCGCGTGCTCTATCTCAACACCAAGAACAGGCTGCTCCAGGACGAGACCGTGATCGAGGGATCGATCAACGTCGCGCCCATCTATCCGCGCGAGATCATGCGCCGCGCGCTCGAGGTCGGCGCCACCGCGCTGATCCTCGCCCACAATCATCCCTCGGGCGATCCCGGGCCGAGCAGCGACGAGATCCGCGGGACCCGGCTCGTCGCCGCCGCCGCCGAGGCGCTCGACATCCGGCTGCACGACCATGTCATCGTCGCGCGCTCCGGCTGGCTCAGCTTCAGCGCGGCGGGGCTGCTTTGATGCCGCAGGCCGCCGGCCTCGACCGCCAGGCGGGCGCCGCCGGGCGCGGCGAGCCCGACCGCAGCCATGCCCGGGCCTGGGCCGAGCGGCTCTATGCCGAGCGCCGACGGCGCGACCAGCGCTTCCCCGACGGCCTGTTCGGCGAGCCCGCCTGGGACCTGCTGCTGGCGCTGTTCATCGCCCGCGAGAAAGGCCAGGCGATCATTCTCTCCTTGGCCTATCGCGCGGCGCGGGTATCGGACACGACCGGGCGCCGGCTGCTGGACCAGCTCGAACGGGAGGGCATGATCAGCCGCCGCCGCGCGCCGCGCTCGCGCAAGACGCGGCTGGTCGAGCTGACCGAGGATGCGGTCGAGCGGCTGACCGACTATCTCACACATTAGGGACATTCCCGATCCGCCGCTTTGATTTCTCGGGCGCGCCGGCCTAATCGGTGCGCAGGAGAGTGCACGTGACCGGCCGATCCATCCATAGCTGGGCGCCCGAGGAGATCGAGGAAATCCTGCGCCGGCACGCGCACCGCTCCGGCGCGCTGCTGCCGATCCTCAACGACGTCCAGGCCGCGTTCGGCCATGTCCCCGACGCCGCCGTGCCGATCGTCGCCGAAGCGCTCAACCTGTCGCGCGCCGAGGTCCATGGCGTCGTCACCTTCTATCACGATCTGAAGCGCGTCCCGGCCGGCCGGCCGGTGATCAAATTGTGCCGGGCCGAAGCCTGCCAGGCGCGTGGCGTCGCGAGGCTCGCGCCTTTGTTCGAGGGCGATTCCAGGATCCAGGTCGAAACCGTCTATTGCCTCGGCCTGTGCGCGAGCGGCCCCGCCGCGATGGTCGGCGAGCGGGTCTTCGCCCGGCTCGACGAGGCCTCCGCGCGGCGCCTGATCGACGAGGCGGCGGCGTGAGGATCTTCGTCCCCGGCGATGCCGCCGCGGTCGCGGTCGGCGCCGACGAAGTGGCGGCGGCGGTCGGCGAGGGCGTCGTCCGCAACGGATCGCGCGGCATGTTCGAGCTCGAGCCGCTGCTGGAGATCGAAACTCCCGAAGGCCGCGTCGGCTATGCGCGGGTGACGGGGGAGGACGTTCCGGAAATCCTGGGCCCTGGTGCGAACCATCCCAAATGCGTGGGCCTGGTGGAGGAGCTGCCCTTCCTCGAGCGCCAGACCCGCCTCACCTTCGCCCGCTGCGGCATCACCGACCCCCAGTCGATCGAGGATTATCGCGATCATGGCGGCTTCAAGGGCCTCGAACGGGCGCTCGCGCTCGGCCCCGAAGCGACCGTCGAGGAGGTGTTCGACTCGGGGCTGCGCGGACGCGGCGGCGCGGGCTTCCCGGCCGGGATCAAGTGGCGCACCGCCGCCGCCGCGCCGGCCGCCCGGAAATATATTGTCTGCAATGCCGACGAGGGCGACAGCGGCACCTTCGCCGACCGGATGGTGATGGAGGGCGATCCCTTCATGCTGATCGAGGGCATGGCGATCGCCGGCTTCGCGGTCGGCGCGACCTCCGGCTATATCTACATCCGCTCCGAATATCCGCACGCCATCCGGGCGATGAACCGGGCGATCGAGACCGCGCGGACGCATGGCCTGCTCGGTCCCGCCTTCGACATTGAGGTCCGCGTCGGCGCCGGCGCCTATGTCTGCGGCGAGGAGACCTCTTTGCTCGAAAGCATCGAGGGCCGGCGCGGCGAAGTCCGCGCCAAGCCGCCCTTGCCCGCCCATGTCGGCCTGTTCGGGCAGCCGACGATCATCAACAACGTGCTGACCCTTGCTGCCGTGCCCTTCATCCTCGCCGAAGGGGCCAAGGCCTATGCGGATTACGGCATGGGCCGCTCGCGCGGAACGATGCCGATCCAGCTCGCCGGCAATATCAAATATGGCGGCCTGTTCGAGACCGCCTTCGGGATCACACTTGGCGAGCTGGTCAACGACATCGGCGGCGGCACGCTGTCGGGGCGGCCGGTCCGCGCGGTCCAGGTCGGCGGGCCATTGGGCGCTTATTTCCCGCCCTCCATGTTCCACCTCCCCTTCGACTATGAAGCCTTCGCCGCCGCCGACGGGCTGATCGGGCATGCGGGAATCGTCGTGTTCGACGACACAGTCGACATGGCCGGCATGGCGCGCTTCGCGATGCACTTCTGCGCCGCCGAAAGCTGCGGCAAGGGCACGCCCTGCCGGATCGGCTCCGTGCGGGGGATGGAGGTGATCGACCGGATCGTCGCCGGCGAGGACGTCGCCGCCAATATCGCCCTCATTGAGGACCTGTGCGAGACGATGAAGTTCGGATCGCTCTGCGCGCTTGGCGGTTTCACTCCTTATCCGGTACTATCGGCGCTGCGGCACTTCCCCGAGGATTTCGCGTCATGACCCTGATCCGCGACGCCGATCACGGTACGCCTGCCTCGCCGGCGGCGGAGAGCGTGACGCTGACCATCGACGGCGAGCCCGTGACCGTGCCCGTCGGCACCTCGATCATGCGCGCGGCGAGCCAGGTGGGAAATCAGATCCCGAAGCTGTGCGCCACCGACAGTATGAAGGCGTTCGGCTCGTGCCGAATCTGCCTGGTCGAGATCGACGGCCGCGCCGGCACGCCCGCATCCTGCACCACCCCGGTCGCCGACGGCATGACGGTGGTCACGAAGAGTGACCGACTGGAACGCCTGCGCAGGGGCGTGATGGAGCTCTATTTGTCCGATCATCCGGCGCCGGAGGAAGCGACCGAGATGCGCGAGATGGCCGAGATGATCGGCGTCGCGAAGAGCCGCTATCTGCCGGTCGCCGACCATCTCGGCGCACCCTGCGACACCTCCAACCCTTATTTCGACTTCGACCCGAGCCTGTGCATCGTCTGCTCGCGCTGCGTGCGCGCCTGCGACGAGGTTCAGGGCACGTTCGCGCTGACCATCTCGGGCCGCGGCTTCGGCAGCCACGTCTCGGCGAGCCAGGAGGAGCCCTTCCTCACCTCCGAATGCGTCTCCTGCGGCGCCTGCGTGCAGGCCTGCCCGACCGGCTCGCTGCAGGAGAAAGCGGTCAAGTCGGTGGGCCTGCCCGAGACCAGCGCGATCACCACCTGCGCCTATTGCGGCGTCGGCTGCACCTTCAGGGCGGAGATGAAGGGCGAGGAGGTCGTCCGCATGATCCCCTGGAAGCACGGCAAGGCCAATCGCGGCCACAGCTGCGTCAAGGGCCGCTTCGCCTGGGGCTATGCGACCCACAAGGAGCGGATCCTCGAGCCTATGATCCGGGCCTCGATCGACGAACCCTGGCAAAAGGCGAGCTGGGAGGAGGCGATCGCCCACACCGCGTCGGAATTCCGCCGGCTGCAGGCGACCTACGGCAATCGCTCGATCGGCGGCGTCACCTCGTCGCGCTGCACCAACGAGGAGACCTTCCTGGTGCAAAAGCTGGTCCGCGCCGGCTTCGGCAACAACAATGTCGATACCTGCGCGCGCGTCTGCCATTCGCCGACCGGCTACGGCCTGAAGACCACCTTCGGCACCTCGGCCGGCACGCAGGATTTCGATTCGGTCGAGCAGGCCGACGTGATGATCGTGATCGGCGCCAACCCCACCGACGGCCACCCCGTCTTCGCCAGCCGGATGAAGCGCCGCATGCGCCAGGGCGCGAAATTGATCGTCATCGACCCCAGGCGGATCGACATGGTCCGCACGCCCCATATCGAAGCGTCCTACCATCTCCCGCTCAAGCCCGGCACCAACGTCGCGGTGCTGACCGCCATGGCGCATGTCGTGGTCACCGAGAGGCTGGCCGACGAAGCCTTCATCCGCGAGCGCTGCGACCTCGACGAATATGCCGAATGGGCCGAATTCGTCGCCCGCCCGGACCACAGCCCGGAAGCAATGGAGAAATATACCGGCGTGCCCGCCGCCGATTTGCGCGGCGCCGCGCGGCTCTATGCGACCGGCGGCAACGGCGCGATCTATTACGGGCTCGGCGTCACCGAGCACAGCCAGGGCACGACCACGGTGATGGCGATCGCCAATCTCGCCATGGTCACCGGCAATATCGGCCGCCCGGGCGTCGGCGTGAACCCGCTGCGGGGCCAGAACAACGTCCAGGGCGCCTGCGACATGGGCAGCTTCCCGCACGAGCTTTCGGGCTACCGCCACGTCTCCGACGAGGCCGCACGCGACCTCTTCGAGAAATTGTGGGGCGCTCCGATCGACTCGGAACCGGGCCTGCGCATCCCCAACATGCTCGACGCCGCCCGCGACGGCGTCTTCAAGGGCGTCTATATCCAGGGCGAGGACATCCTCCAGTCCGATCCCAATACCTCCCACGTCGCCGCCGGGCTCGCCGCGATGGAGTGCGTCGTCGTCCACGATCTCTTCCTCAACGAGACCGCCAATTACGCCCATGTCTTCCTGCCCGGCTCGACCTTCCTCGAGAAGGACGGGACCTTCACCAATGCCGAGCGCCGCATCCAGCCGGTGCGCAAGGTGATGGCGCCGAAGAACGGCTTCGCCGATTGGGAGATCACCCAGCTCCTCGCCAACGCGATGGGGCTCGATTGGACCTACACCCACGCCTCGCAGATCATGGACGAGATCGCCGCGGTGACGCCCACCTTCAGCGGCGTTTCCTTCGCCCGGCTCGACGAATTGGGCTCGATCCAATGGCCGTGCAACGAGGCGGCGCCCGAAGGCACGCCGATCATGCATGTCGACCATTTCGTGCGCGGCAAGGGCAAGTTCGTGATGACCGAATATGTGCCGACCGACGAGAAGAGCGGGCCGCGTTTTCCGCTGCTGCTGACCACCGGGCGCACCTTGAGCCAGTACAATGTCGGCTCGCAGACCCGCCGCACCGCCAACACCGTGTGGCACGAGGAGGACCGGCTCGAGATCCACCCGCACGACGCAGAGAATCGCGGCATCGGCGAGGATGACTGGGTCAAGCTCGCCAGCCGCGCCGGCGAGACGACGTTGCGCGCGACGATCACCGACCGGGTCGCGCCCGGCGTCGTTTACACCACCTTCCACCACCCGCTGACCCAGGCCAACGTGGTCACCACCGAATATTCAGACTGGGCGACCAACTGCCCCGAATACAAAGTGACCGCGGTCCAGGTGAGCCCGTCCAACGGGCCCTCGGACTGGCAGGAAGCCTATGAGGCGCAGGCCGCGCGGAGCCGGCGGATCGCGGCCGAGGCGGCGGAGTGAGCGGGCGCACGCTGGAGAAGCTGATCTACATGGCCAACCAGATCGCGCGCGAATTCGCCGGCCAGCGCCCGCGCGACGCGGCCGAGGCGACCTGGGACCATCTCTGGCATTTCTGGGACCCGAGGATGCGGGCGATGATCGTCGCCCATCTGGCGGCGGGCGGCGAAGGGCTGAGCGACATCGCCAAGGCGGCGGTGGCCAAGCTTGCCACGCGGGTGGAGCCGGAACCGAGGACACAGGCGACCGAGTTCAACGATGAGGGCGGCGACGAAGCCGAAACCATGTCGGACGCGGGCTAAGCCAAGGGCGGGCGCCTCGGGGGGACGACAAACGATGGACCGAAAGACCCAGATCGTCGTCGTCGGCGGGGGCGCGGCCGGGCTCTAACTGGTGCGCAAGCTGGGCGCTCGTTACGGCCGCAAACGGCACGACATCATCCTCATCGAGAAGAATGCGACCCATGTCTGGAAGCCGCTGCTGCACGAAGTGGCGGCGGGATCGCTCGACGCCAATCTCGACGAGATCGGCTATCGCAGTCACGGCCATCGCTGGGGCTACCGCTTCTTCCTCGGCACGGTCGAGGGGATCGACCGGCGCCAAAGGGAAGTGGTCGTCGCCCCGCTGCTGGACGAGGAGGGCCGCGAGCTGATCGGCGCCCATCGCATCCGCTACGACTATCTGGTCTTCGCGCTCGGCGGGGTGAGCGAGGATTTCGGCACGCCCGGCGCCCTCGAACATTGCCTTTCCCTCGACGACCGCAACGCCGCCGACCGCTTCCGCCACAAGCTGCTCAACCGCTGCCTGGTCGTCTCGCGCGCGATGCAGGCCGATCCGGCGGCGGACGCGCATGTCCGCATCTGCGTGGTCGGCGGCGGCGCGACCGGGGTGGAGCTGGCGGCCGAGCTCTACAACAGCGCAGGCGCGCTGCGCCATTACGGCCTCGAAGTGTTCGACGAGGGCCGCCTCGAAGTAACCCTGATCGAGGCGGGGCCGCGCATCCTTCCGGCCCTGCCCGAGCGGCTGGCCGATGCCGCGCGCGCCGAGCTTGAGGCGCTCGGCATCCGGGTGCTGACCTCGGTCAAGGTGACGCAAGTCACCGCCGATGCGATCGTCACCGACGGCGGCGAGCGGATCCGCGCGGAGCTCAAGCTGTGGGCGGCGGGCGTCAAGGGCGCGCTTCCCGCCGGCATGGACGGTCTCGAGCTGAGCCGGAGCAACCAGCTGGTGGTCGGGCCGACGCTCCAGACCAGCCGCGACGAACGGATCTTCGCGATCGGCGACTGCTGCTGCCATGTCCCGCCGGGCAGCGACCTGCCGGTGCCGCCCCGCGCGCAGGCGGCGCACCAGATGGCCTCGGCCGCGTTCGCGAATCTGGACCGGCTGGCGAAAGGCAGGCCGCTTCGTGCCTTCACCTACAAGGATCATGGCTCGCTCGTCTCGCTGAGCCGCTTCTCCACCGTCGGCAGCCTGATGGGCAATCTGATCGGCGGGCGCATGGCGATCGAGGGACGGCTCGCCCGCTTCGTCTACAAGTCGCTCTACCGGATGCACCTGATCGCGGTGCACGGCTGGCTGAAGGGCCTGACGCTGATGCTGGTCGGCCGCGTCAACGCAATCGTGCGGCCGAGGCTGAAGCTGCATTGATCCCGGGAGTCACCCCGGCGAAGGCCGGGGCCCATGACCACGGATGTGGAAACTTCCTGCGCCTGGGTTCATGGGGCCCGGCCTGCGCCGGGGTGACTGAAGAGGGTATGCGGATCGCTCATCACCAGCATCGAATCGGGCCGGGCCAGCGCGATCAGGGTCAGCCCCGCCGCCTTGGCCCGTTCGATGGCGAGGCTCGTCGGCGCGGAAATGGTGACCAGCAACGGCATTCCGGCCAGCGCCGCTTTCTCCACCAGTTCGTAGGAGCAGCGCGCGGTCAGGAGGGCAAAGCCCGCGCCCATGTCGCGGCCCTCGCGCAGGCAATGGCCGATCAATTTGTCGAAGGCGTTGTGGCGGCCGACATCCTCGCGCGCGGCGACCACATTGCCTTGCGCGTCGCACAAGGCGGCGGCATGGACGGCGCCGGTCTCGGCGTTGAGCGGCTGATGCGCGCGCAACGCATCGAGCGCGCGGAAGATTGCCTCGGGGGCGATCGCCGCCGGAGCGGGCACGATCGGCAGGGGCCGCAGCGCCTGCTCCAGATTCTCGATGCCGCACAGGCCGCAGCTCGAGTCGCCGACTCGGTGCCGGACCCGCGCGAGCACGCGGTCGTGGCGTTCGGGCACGAGCTCGATGCCGAGCAGGACGCCCCTCTCCTCCGCGCGGATCTCGATGCCGACCACGTCCGCGGCGCAATCGATCAGCCGCTCCGAGAGCGCGAAGCCGAAGGCGAAATCCTCGAGGTCGGCGGGCGTCGCCATCATCACCGCATAGCCGAGCCCGAGCACGCTGATCGCGACCGGCGTCTCCGCGGCAACGATTCTCTGCCGCGCGGCATTTTCGCCGTCGGCGGCAATGCGTCGGGCGGGCAGGCTGGTGGCAAATGGCCTTCGTTGCTGCATAATGACGACCTATGGCGAAGATCGCATTTTACGGGAAGCTCGCAGAACGGATCGGGCGCGAGGTCGAGATCGACCTGCCGGCCGATGGCTGCACGATCGCCGCGTTGCGGAGCCGCTTCGACGGGCTCGATCGCGCGACCGTCCGCGCCTGCGTCAACGACGAGACGGCCGGCGAGGACCATGTCGTGCGGCCGGACGACCGGGTCGATTTCCTGCCGCCGCTGTCGGGGGGATGAAGTGAGGATCGAGACCCGCCTGGCCCAGGCGCCGTTCCGGCCCGAGCGCGAGCTGGCAGGCTTTGCGGCCGACGGCGCCGGCGCGGTGGTGAGCTTCACCGGGCTGGCCAGGGGCGAGACCGCGGACGGGGCGAAGGTGGAACGGCTGTTCCTCGATCATCACCCCCGGCTCACCGAGCAGTCCCTCAATGACATCGCCGCATCGGCCGCGCGCTTCGAGGTCGCCGCCGTCCGCATCGTCCACCGCTGCGGCGCGGTCGCGCCGGGCGAGGCGATCGTGTTCGTCGCGGCGGCTGCCCGCCACCGCCGCGCCGCCTTCGAGGCGGTCGACTGTCTGATGGACGCGCTCAAGACCGATGCCGTCTTCTGGAAGCGCGAGGACGGGGTTGACGGGGCGCGCTGGATCGAGCCAACCGAAGGCGACCGCGCCGACCGAGCGCGCTGGAGCGAGCCTTGCCCGGACTAGACGAGAGCCTGATTTTCTATCCGCTTCGGATCGCGGTGCTGGCTGTGTCGGACACGCGCACGCCCGAGACCGACAAATCCGGCGACCTGCTGGTCGAGCGGGTGACGGGCGCGGGCCACGAACTGGCGGGCCGCGCGATCGTGCCCGACGACGTTGACGCGATTGCGGGGCAGGTCTCGGCCTGGGCCGCCGATCCGCACGTCGACCTCATCATCACCACCGGCGGCACCGGCTTCGCGCCGCGCGACGTGACGCCGGAAGCGGTGAAGCCCCTGCTGCGGCGCGAGATGGACGGCTTCGCTTCGGTCTTCCACCGCGCCAGCGAAGGGACGATCGGCGTCTCCACCCTCCAGTCGCGCGCCTTTGCCGGGCAGATCGGCGACACCTTCATCTTCTGCCTGCCGGGCTCGACCGGCGCCTGCCGCGACGGCTGGGACCTCGTCCTCGCGCTCGAGCTCGACAGCCGCTACCGGCCCTGCTCGCTCGCGGGGCAGATCCCGCGCCTGAGGGACCTTTGTCCGTGACGAAGCTCAGCCATGTCGGCGAGGACGGCCGCGCGCTTATGGTCGACGTGTCGGACAAGACGGCCACGCTGCGCGTCGCGACCGCGGCGGGCTACCTTCGCTGCCGGCCCGAGACGCTCGAACAGGTCCGCGCCGGAACGACGCCCAAAGGCGCGGTGATCCAGACCGCCGAGCTCGCCGGCACCATGGCCGCCAAGCGCACCGCCGAGCTGATCCCGCTCTGCCATCCGCTGCCGCTCACCAAGGTCGCGGTGACGATCGAGGCCGACGACACCTTGCCAGGCTTCCGCATCGTCTCGGAGGTGCGCACCCAGGCCGTCACCGGCGTCGAGATGGAGGCGTTGACCGCGGTCTGCGTCGCGGGCCTCACCCTGTTCGACATGCTGAAGGCGGTCGACAGGACGATGGAGATTGGCGGCATAGAGGTGACCTCCAAGACCGGCGGCAAATCGGGGGCCTGGTGATCACCTTCGACGAGGCGCTGGCTCTGGTCGCGCAGGCCGCGAGGCCGCTCGGCCACGAAAGCGCGCCGCTCGCTTTGGCCAAGGGCCGTTGGCTCGCCGCCCCGGTGATCGCGCAGGTCGATTCGCCGCGATGCGACGTCTCGGCGATGGACGGCTATGCCGTGCGCGATGCCGATCTGCCCGGCCGGCTGATGGTGGCCGGCGAATCCTTCCCCGGCGGGCGGACCGGAGAGCTGGCGGCGGGCCAGTGCATCCGCATCTTCACCGGCGGCCCGATCCCGGACGGCGCCGACCGGGTGGTGATCCAGGAGGATGTCGCGCGCGAAGGCGGCGTCGCGATCTTCGAGGAGCCTGGCTCCGCCCGCCATATCCGCAGGCGCGGAGGCGATTTCGCCTGCGGCGAGGTGCTGCTGGAGGCCGGCGCGCGGATCGGAGCCCGGGCGCTCGTCGCCGCCGCCGGCGCCGACCTTGGCGCGCTGGAGGTCTGGCGGCGGCCAAGGCTGGTCATCCTCGGCACCGGCGACGAGCTGGCCGAGCCCGGGACGGCGCGCGAGGTGCCGGGCGCGATCCCGGAGAGCGTCTCGCCCGGCGTCGCCGCGCTGGCGCAGGATTGGGGCGGCGAGGTCATCGCCACGCGCCGGCTGAAGGACGACCTCCCGGCCCTGGAGCGCGCCGCCGCCGAGGCGCTGGACGCCGCTGATCTGGTGGTCGTCACTGGCGGCGCCTCCGTCGGCGAGAAGGATTTCGCCAAGGCGATGTTCGCGCCTCTGGGGCTGGAGCTGATCTTCTCCAAGGTCTCGATCAAGCCGGGCAAGCCGGTCTGGCTCGGGCGGGTGGGCGACCGGCTGGTCATCGGCCTGCCGGGCAATCCGAGCTCGGCGATGGTGACCGCCCGCCTGCTGCTCGCGCCGCTGATCGCCGGGCTCGGCGGCCGGCGCCCGGAGCTGCATTGGCGCCGGGCGCTCCTGGCCGAAGCGATCGGCCCCTGCGGCGACCGCGAGACTTTCGTGCGCGCGGCCTGGGACGGGGAGGCCGTAAGGGCCTTCTCCAACCAGGATTCGAGCGCGCAGCGGACGCTCGCCGCCGCCGACCTCCTGATCCGCCGCCGGGCCGGCGCTCCAGCTGCGCAAGCGGGCGAGACGGTCGAGATTATCGACTTCTGAGCATCGCTTCCGCGCGAGCCAGATCGGCTTCCTCGTTGATGTTGAAAAAGGGGTCGTAGGGCTCCACCGGCCATTCCACCGCCTCATAGCCGACCGCCTCCGCGAAGCCCTTCAGCGAGCGGCGTCCCGTGGCGAGGTAGGCGGGGAGCCCCGCGGCCGCCTCCGCCTTCCACAGCGCGCAGACCGGGTGCAGCCGCCCGCCGCTCGCCGCCAGGGTCGCGGCCTTCGCGCTCGTCAGCCGGACGGGCAAATCGTCCGGCAGGAGCGGCATGTCGCACGGGATGGTCAGCACGTCGCCGCCTAGCGCGAGCGCCGCCGCGACGCCGCCGAGCGGGCCCTCGACGGCCGGGTCGTCCCTTAAATCACCGCCTTCGCGCGCAACGACCAGCACCGCGTCCGACCAGCAGCGCGCCCCATCGAGGGCGCGGTCGATCAGGCTTCGCCCACCCAGCATGCGCAGCGGCTTGCCGCCGCCGATTCGGCGGCCCTCGCCGCCCGCGAGGATGACGATCCTCATCCGCCCAGGATCAGCTTGATGCCGGCCAGCGTCAATACGAGGCCGAGCGCCTGCAGCAGCCGTTCGCGCGGCAGCTTCTCGACGCCGAGCCAAGTGCCCAGCAGCGCGCCCAAAGCGACCGCGAGCATCCACCAGGGCATTTCCGGCGGCAAGACCCGCACCGAGGCGACATTGCCGAGCAGGCCCGCGGCGGAATTGAGGAAGATGAAGCCGGCCGCCACGCCCGACGTATGGCGCGGCTGCTCCCAGGCGAAGAGGATGATGAGCGGGCTCAAGAAGATGCCGCCGCCGGTTCCGGTCAGCCCGGCGAGCAGGCCGAGCGCGGCCCCGACCGGCAGGGTCACGAAGAGGCTCGGGGCCGCTGTCTCGCGCCAGGCGAGCCGCCTTGGCTGCCAGAACAGGCGCAGCGCCGCCGCGAGCAGCAGCGCGCCGACCAGCGGCTTGTAATACTCGGGCGGGAGCTGGATCGAGCCGCCGAGATAAGCGGCCGGCATCGCCGTCACCGCGAAGGCGAGCAGCAGCCGGAAGTTGGTCTGGCCGCGCAGCCAGTAGCGCGCCGCGCCGATCCCGGCGACGACCAGGTTCAGCGCCAGGGCGGTCGGCCGCATCGTCTCCGGCGCCACCGCGAACAGGGCCATGATCGCCAGATAGGCCGAAGCGCCGCCATGGCCGACCGAGGAATAGAGCGCCGCCGCGACCGCCATCAAAGCGGCGATCAGGGCGACGGTGCCGGGATCCATCAGCCGCCGGTGACGCTCATGTGGCGCGCCACCGCCGGGCGCGGCGCGCCGATACGGAAATCGTGGCCCTTGGGCTTTCCCGCCATCAGCGCGTCGAGCGCCCCGTCGAGGGCGATGCCGGCGCGCATCAGGTCGCGGAGCTCGACCCTCTGGTCCTGGCCGAGGCAGCCATAAACCGTGCCGGTCGCGGTGACGCGGACGCGGTTGCAGCCGTCACAGAAATTGCCGGTGAGCGGCGTGATCCGGCCGAGCCGGACGCCGAGCCCGCTTATCTCATAATAGCGCGCCGGCCCGCCGGTGCGGCGGAGCGAGGGCGTCAGCGTGAAGCGCTGCTCGAGCCGGCGCTTCACCGCGTCGAGGGGGAGGTAGCGATCTGTGCGATCATCCTCGACCGCGCCCAGGGGCATCGTCTCGATCAGGGTGAGGTCGTGGCCTCGGTCCGCGCACCAAAGCAGCATCTCCTCGATCTCGTCCTCGTTGAGGCCTTTGAGCGCCACCATGTTGATCTTGACCTTGAGCCCCGCCGCGGCCGCCGCCGCGATGCCGTCCAGCACCTGCGGCAGCTCGCCGAGGCGGGTGATGTGGCGGAAGCGCTCGGGGCGGAGGCTGTCGAGGCTGACGTTGACCCGGCGCACGCCCGCCGCGAGCAGGCGGCCGGCGAAACGGGAGAGCTGGGTGCCGTTGGTGGTCATGGTCAGCTCGTCGAGGCCGTGGCCGAGCCGCTCGCCCAGCCAGGCGACGAGATCGCCGATCCCGCGCCGCACCAGAGGCTCGCCCCCGGTGAGCCGGATGCGCCTCACGCCGCGGGCGATGAAGGCCTCGGCGAGCGCGACGATCTCCTCGAGCGTGAGGAGGTCGGCGCGGGGCAGGAACTGCATCTTCTCGGCCATGCAATAGCGGCAGCGAAGGTCGCAGCGGTCGGTGACCGAAAGGCGCACATAGCTGACGCGCCGGCCGAAGCTGTCGATCAAATCGGGCTTGCGATCCATGACCCCTCGCTACGCCTTTGCCGCGCTCAGGGCCAGTAGAGCCGCATCGGATCAGAGCGCGATGATCACGGTCTTCAATTCGGTATAGGCCTCGACTCCCTGCCGCGCCTGCTCGCGGCCGATGCCGGATTGCTTGTAGCCGCCGAACGGCAGGGCCGGGTCGATCATCGAATGGCAATTGCCCCAGACCGTGCCCGAGCGGATCTTGGCGGCGAGCTTGTGCATGTTGGAGAGGTCCTTCGTCCAGATGCTGGCGCCGAGCCCGTAGAGGGTGTCGTTCGCGGCCTTGGCGACCTCGTCGAGATCATCGTAGCGCTGCGCGACCAATACGGGGCCGAAAATCTCCTCGCGCACCACCGACATGTCGGGATGGACGTCGACCAGAACGGTCGGGTTCACATAATAGCCCTCCGAGCCGGGCGCGTCGCCGCCGGTCAGCACCGAGGCGCCGGCCTTCTTGCCCTGGTCGATATAGTCCATCACCCGCTTCTGCTGCTCGTCGGAGACCAGCGGGCCCATCCGCGTCTCAGCGGCGAGGCTCGGCCCAGGCGCCCAATGCGACGCATGGCTGGCGACGCCCTCGACGAGCTTGTCGAAGATCGAGCGGTGCGCGAACAGGCGTGAGCCGGCGACGCAGATCTGGCCCGAATTGAAGAAGATCGCGCCCGCGGCGCCGCCCGCGGCCGCGTCGACGTCGACGTCGGGCAGCACGATCACCGGCGATTTGCCGCCGAGCTCGAGCGTGACCCGCTTGAGGCTGTCGGTCGCCGCCTTGTTGATGATCTTGCCGACGTCGGTCGAGCCGGTGAAGGCGACCTTGTCGACGTCGGGATGGCGGACCAGCCGGTCGCCCACGGTCTCGCCCATGCCGGTGATCACGTTGATCACGCCGGCCGGAAAGCCTGCCTCCGACACCAGATCGGCGAGCCTGAGCGCGGTCAGCGAGGTCTGCTCGGCGGGCTTCAGCACCAACGTGCAGCCGGCCGCGAGCGCCGGGGCGATCTTGAGAGAGACCATCAGCAGCGGGAAGTTCCACGGCACGATCTGCGCGGCGACGCCGATCGGCTCGCGCCGCACATAAGCGTGGAAGCTGCCGGGAGGCGCCGCCATCGGATCGATCATCTCGCCGCCGAGTTTGGTCGCCCAGCCGGCCATGTAGCGCAGCATGCCGATCGCGCCGGGAATATCGACCGCGCCGGCGATGCTCTTGGGCTTGCCGTTGTCGATCGCCTCCAGCTCGGCGAATTCGTCGGCATGGGCCTCCAGGAGGTCGGCCAGCTTCTGGATCATCCGCTCGCGCATGATAGGCGGCAGGCCGGTCCAGCGGCCGTCGTCGAACGCAATGCGCGCGGCGGCGACCGCGCGGTCGACATCGGCGTCGGTCGCGTCGACGAAGCGGCTGACCTCGCGGCCGGTCGAGGGATCGATCGCGGCGATGGTCGCGCCGCCGGTCGAATCGACCCATTCGCCGCCGATGAAGAGCTGCGGCTTGCGCGCCAGCGCCTTGGCGGCGGCGTCGGAATAAGCCGGCTGGGCGCTGATGCGGGTCATCTCGTTCATGATCGCTCTCCTGGAAAAGCCTGTTCTCGCTGTCGGGTCCTCATCTAGCATGGGCGAGGCGAAATTCGAAGCGGCGCCTTCGAAATCTGTTCGCTTAAATGTGCCTCGCTGGTGGCGCCGAGTCAGATGTGGTGCAGGTTATTGCCGCCTGAGCGGTTCTAACGCAGGTGCTTGTTCGCGAAGGCCCGGCCCGACCCGCTTTTGAGGTAGCGCTCGAAGGCGCCCGCCGCCTCGGGACGTTCGAAATAGTGGTAGGTCAGAAGCCGCCAGGGCTTGAACTTGGATGTGTGGGGCGACTGGCCGGCATTGTGCGCGGCGAGCCTGGATTCAATGTCCTTGCACAAGCCGGTGTAGAACTGGTCGGGATGGCTGATGCTTTGCAGGATGTAGACGTAGTTCATACGCCTGTAGCCCTCCTTCGCCAAGGCTACGGCGGGCAGCCTTCGCCTTGCTCAGCTCCGGCTGGCTTGCCAGCCGAAGCCGCGCAGCGGCGAAGGCTGGTGGAGCCGAGGGGGATCGAACCCCTGACCTCTGCAATGCCATTGCAGCGCTCTCCCAGCTGAGCTACGGCCCCGAAAAATCAGGTCTCCCGCGCGATTTCTCGCACCGGAAGGCTGGTGGTGGCGCCGCATTTAGGCGAGGCGGCTACCCTTCGCAAGAAGCTTAAACTTCCTCTTCGTCCCCAGCTTTCGGCACGCCGATATCGTCGTCGCCGCCCAGGTC
>JBKJZJ010000225.1:0-3970 GCA_046715355.1 Allosphingosinicella sp.
GTGAGCGCCTCGGCGGTTTCCTCGACGTGTCTCAGGTCGGCGATGTCGCCGATGAAGACGGTCGGGCCGAGGTCGCGAAGCTGCTTGGTGACCCACAGGCCGACATCGGTCGCCCCCGCGACGATCCGGGTCTCCGGATTGGCGAGCATGAGGTCGGCCAGCTCGTCGGCGGTGGCGGGATGGCCGTAGGCGGGGCGAAGGGCGCGGAGCGCCTCGAATATGGCCCGGTCGTCCTCCGCCGAGACCGGAACGGCTTCGCCGGCCGCGAGGATCGGGCCGTAGCCGGTGCAGCGGCACAGATTGCCGGCGATGACGTCTCCGACGGGCACGTTCCGAGTGCCCGCCGCGCCGATGCTTCGGCCGTAGAGCGACATCACGAAGCCGGGCGTGCAGAATCCGCATTGCGAGCCGTGGCGCTCGACCAGCTCGCGCTGGACGGGATGCGTTCCGCCGAGGCTTTCGACGGTCTTGAGCGCCTTGCCGTCGAGCATCGGCAGGAAGAGGATGCAGGCATTGACCGCGCGCCATTGGACCGCGTCGCCGTCCAACTCGCCGAGCAGCACGGTGCATGCGCCGCAATCGCCCTCGGCGCAGCCTTCCTTGGTGCCGGTGCGGCCCAGCTCGTAGCGCAGCAGGTCGAGCACGGTCGCTGCCGGGTCGCTCGTGTCGGCGGTCATGGTCTTGCCGTCGAGCAGGAAGCGGATCATCTCGGGCTCCCCGCCGCGATCCAGGCGCCCAGCGTCTGCCGCTCGGCCGGGGTCATGCGGGTGGGATTGCCAAGCGGCATCGCCTGGCTGTCCACCGTTACCCGCCTGATCCGCGCCGACGCGGCCCTGACGTGCTCCCAGCTGTCCAGCGCCACGCCGAGCGGTGGCCGGGGCAAATTGTGGCAGGCGGCGCAATGCGTCGCCAGGATCGGGGCGATCTCGGCATAGGTGAGATTTTGGGCCGGCGCCGGTGCGCCGCCTTCCTTCTCCAGCGTCACATAGGTTACGCTGGCGAGCGCGAGCGCCGCCGCCAGGGCCATGGCCGGACCCGTCGCCTGTCCGCGATGGCGCAGGTTGAAAACATGGCGGATTGCCACCCCGGTCAGCCCGAGCAGCGCCAGCACCAGCCACGGCCGCCCGGCGCCATAGGTCATCGGATAATGATGGCTGATCATGATGAACAGCACCGGCAGCGTCATGTAATTGTTGTGCAGCGAGCGCTGCTTCGCCGCCGCGCCGAGCGCCGGATCGGGCGTGCGCCCGGCGACCAGATCGGCGACGACCTTGCGCTGGTTGGGAATGATAACGAAGAACACATTGGCGACCATCACCGTGCCGATCATCGCCCCGATATGCATATAGGCCGCGCGCGCGTTGAACAGGCCGTCGAGCACGGCGGCGGCCCACAGCAGGCAGATGAACCAGAAGAGGCCGAGCAGCAGATTGTGCGATCCCAGCGGCGAGCGGCACAACAGGTCGTAAACCAGCCAGCCGAGCGCCAGCGCCGCCAGCCCGATGGTGATCGCCGCAGCCGGGCTCAAACCCGCCTTGGCCGGGTCGATCAGGAAGCTCTCGGCGCCGGCATAATAGATCAGCACCAGCAGGAAAAAGCCGCTGATCCAGGTGAAATAGGCCTCCCATTTGAACCAGTGCAGGCGCTCCGGCATCTCGCTCGGCGCGACCTGGTATTTCTGGTTGTGATAGAAGCCGCCGCCATGCACCGACCACAATTCCCCCGAAGCGCCGCCCTGCGCCGGCTTGGTCAAATGATTGTCGAGCCAGACGAAATAGAAGCTTGACCCGATCCAGGCGATGCCCGTGATCAGATGCAGCCATCGAAGCGCGAGGTTGAGCCATTCGCCGAGGTCGAAGGGCATTGGTCAACTGCCCCGGTAAGTCGAATAGCCGTAGGGCGAGACCAGCAGCGGCACATGATAATGCCCGCCATCCGCCGCGATGCCGAAATCGACCGTCACTTCGTCGAGGAAGGGCGGATCGGGCAGCGCCACGCCCAAAGCGCGGAAATAGTCCGCCACGGCAAAGCGGAGCGCGTAGCGTCCGGCTGCGAGCGCGCCCGGCGCCAGATCGGGGCAACGGCCGTCGGCGTTGGTCGTGCCCCGTCCGATCTCGCCGTTCGGCCCGGTAAGGATCACCACCAGGCCGGCCGCGGGTCGGCCGTGCATGGTGTCGAGCACGTGGGTGGAGAGCGTGTTCATGGCGTGCACTCCAGTCGCAGGCGGACGATCTCGCCGATCTCATCTAGCGCGGCGGCGATCTCGGTGTCGCGGTCGTTGGCGAGGCGGCGTTCCATCGCGGCGAGAATGCCCGCCTTGTCGGTCAGGCGCACGCAGATGATGAAGGGGAAACCGAATTTTTGCCGGTAAGCGGCGTTGAGCGCGTGGAAGCGGCCATATTCCTCCTGCGTCAGCCGGTCGAGCCCCGCGCTCGCCTGCTCGGCGGCGCTGGCCTCCGTGAGGGCGACCGCGGCCTTGCCCGCGAGCTCTGGATGCGCGCGGATCAAGGCGAGCTGCTCCTCAGGCGTCGCCGCACGCACCACCGCCATCAGATCGGCATGCCGGTCGCCGGAGGACGCACCCGCATCGGCGCGCGCCTCGACCCAGGGCGAGTGCTCGAACAGCGCGCTCATCGGGCGACCCGCCCGATCAGCCGCAGCCGGCTGACTCCCCCGTCGGGAATGATGTTCAGCCGCACGAAGCGGATAGGGCCGAGGTCGGCCAGATTGTCGCGAAAGACGTGGACTTTGTCCGCCTCGAGCTTCGCTTCGGGGAGGAACAGCGGCCAGCTTTCCGAGGCCGCCGCGATCTCCTCGGGCGAGCCGGTCGCGTCGCTCGCCGCCTGGAGGAAGCAGCGGTCCGGATAATTGCCTTTGAAATGCGCGGTGTCGACGACGACCTCCTCGATCACCCCCGCGGCGCCCAGCTCCAGCACCGCCCAGTCATGGCCGGGCTCGCGCCGCCGCCGCGTCTCCCAGCCGTCGCCCATGTTGACGCCGCGCCCCGGCGCGGTGAGATTCTCGATGCAGCCGTAATGCTCGTCATTGGCGATGATGCCGCGGCCACCATTTTCCATCGCCAAGAGGTCGATGCGCGCGTCCGCGTCGACCGCCGACCAGTCCTTGGCGACCCGGCCCCAGACGCGGACGCGAGCAACGCCGCCATCGGGAAAGATGTGGAGGCGGACATGGGTGACGGCCTCATCATGCTCGACTTGGACGTAGACGCGGTCGTCTCCATTGAGCGCGAGGCGTTCGGTAACCTTCGTCCAGCCTGCCTCCTCGCCCGGAACCGCTTCGCCGCTGCGGCAAACCTCGATCTCGGCGCCCGGCGGATAATTGCCGGTGAAATGCCGGGTGTCGATTTCGAAGCCGGCGACCAGCCCCGCCGCGCCCAAGCGGACCACGCACCAATCGTGGCCCGGGATCCGCTTGCGCCGGCTTTCCCAACCGTCCATCCACTTGCCGTTCTCGTCATATTTGCCGGGAATGAAGGCCGGGTCGGCGGGATCGATCAGGCGCGCCTTGTCGGCGAAGAAATCGTCGGTCGCATAGGTCACCTCGGCCCCAAGCCGGGGCTGGGCGAGATTGATGTAGTGCCGGCGCAGGTCTTCGAACATGTCAGGCGCCAAGCGGATGCGCGGCGCGCCAGTGACGCGCGATGTCGATGCGCCGGCAGAACCAGACGTCCTGGTGGCCGGCCGCATATTGCAGGAACCGCTCGAGCCCGGCGATCTTGCCCGGCCTCCCCGCGAGCCGGCAGTGGAGCCCGACCGACATCATCTTCGGCCGCTCCTCGCCCTCCGCATAGAGGATGTCGAACGTGTCGCGCAGATAGGCGAAGAACTGATCGCCGGTATGCATGTTCGCGGAGGCGAAGCGCATGTCGTTGGTCTCCAGCGAGTAAGGCACGATGAGGTGGCTGCGCCCCGCCGCCTTGGTCCAGAAGGGGAGATCGTCCGAATAATCG
>JBKJZJ010000226.1:0-17617 GCA_046715355.1 Allosphingosinicella sp.
TCTCGACGGATTATGACGCGCTGAACCGGCCGACCTGGATGACCGATCCGCTCGGCAGCGGAATCACGCTGAGCAATTACGAGGCGATGGGGACGCCGGTCTCGCTCGGCCGGCCCGGCGCGACCACCGGCTATTGGGTCACCGGCGACGGCCGGCTGTTCACGCTGTCGCATTATCTCGCCCCCGGGCTCGAAACGCTATGGGTGTTCACCCACAATCCGGCCGCCCAGATCGCCAGCGCCTGGCGCTCGAACGACGATTATGCCTGGACCGGCGCCTACAACGCCGCCCGGCCCTATGAGACCAACGGCCTCAACCAGTATGCGAGGACCGGACAGCCCAATACGGCCGGAAGCGTCGGATTCACCTACGACGCCAACGGCAATCTGGCCTCGGAGACGCCCTGGGGCGGCGCGACGACGACCTACACTTACGACATTGAGAACAGGCTGGTCGGGGCGTCCAGCGGCGTCACGCTGACCTACGACCCGCTCGGGCGGCTGTTCCGGACCTCGGGCGGCGCTTCGGGGACGACGACCTACCTCTACGACGGCGACGCTTTGGTCGCGGAATATGGCGCAACCGGTACCCTGGCCCACCGCTACGTCCACGGCCCCAATGCCGGCGCCGACGACCCGCTGGTCTGGTACCAGGGCGCCGGCACCGCCGCAGCGGACGCCGCAACCTGCTCGCCGACCACCAGGGCTCGATCATCCTGGTCACCGATCAGGCCAGCACCCCTCGATCAACACTCCGACGAATATGGCATACCGGGCGCGGCGAACAGCGAGCGGTTCCTTCTCCGGGAGGGTCGCGCTCCCGTCCCCTATTCCGCCGCCAGCGCATCCTGCCCCGCCAGCAGCCTTTGCTCGATCGCCTGGGCGACGCCCGCGATCAGCCGCGCCATGCCCTCGAAGCCCGGCCCCGGCGTGCGCAGATCGGCGTCGAGGTAGGCGGAGCGGTCGATCTCGATCTGGAGGGCGTGGATGCCTTGCCGCGGGCGTCCATGCCGGGCGACGATATAGCCGCCCGCATAAGGGGCGTTGCAGGCGGTGCGGTAGCCCATGGCGCGCGACGCGGCGGTCGCGGCGTCGAGCAGATCGGCGCTGATCGTGGTGCCGTGGCGGTCGCCGAACACGATCGTCGCCGCGCGCGGCCCGTCATTGTCGGCCCGGTGGCGCGGCGGCATCGAGTGGCAATCGAGCAGCACCGCCTCGCCGAAGCGCGCGCGCGCTTCCGCGAGCGCCGCCCGGAGCGCTTCATGATAGGGCTGGTGGATCCGCTCGATCCGCCGGGTGAGCTCGATACGGGGGATGCGCTCGCGCCAGATCGGGCCGGCGCCGGGAATCCGCGACGGAATCAGGCCGAGCCCGCCCCGCGTGCGCGCCGACTGGACCAGGCCGCCGGAGGGCAGAGGGGGCGCGATCAGCGCCGGATCGATCTCGCGCTCCTCACGGTTGAGGTCGATTTCGAGCCGCGGCGCGCGCGCGACGAAGGCGGTCATGCCCGCGGCGGTGGCGCGCCAGATCAGCCGGTCGACCAGCCGGTCCTCGAGCGTCTCCAGCACGGCCTGCGACAGCCGCGCCGCCTTGAGCAGCCGCGAGCCGTAATCGCGGCCGGCATGGGGCACCGAAAGGATCACCGGCGAGGCCGGCCGCTCGGGCCCGATCCGGAAGAAAGGCGGAAAGGCGGGATCGGTCATGTCCGGTCCACGATTAGGCCCGGTCTGGGACGGGTGCAATCGGGTGCGCGCAGGCGGCTGGCAAATCGCACAACCTTCGCGCATAAAGCGGGCAGGGGAGTTGGATGCTGAGAATATTGCTCGCCGAGGACGACGAATCGATGCGGGTCTATCTGGCCCGCGCGCTGGAGCGGGTCGGCTATCATGTGGTCGCGGTCGACAACGGCCTCGCCGCTTTGCCGTTGCTCGAAAGCGAGCCGTTCGACCTGCTCCTGACCGATATCGTCATGCCCGAGATGGACGGCATCGAGCTCGCCCAGAAGGCGGCCGAGATCGCGCCCGACATCCGCGTCATGTTCATCACCGGCTTCGCGGCGGTCGCGCTCAAGGCGGGCCGCAAGACCCCCGACGCCAAGGTGTTGTCGAAACCGTTCCACCTCAGAGACCTCGTCGCCGAGGTCGAGCGCATGTTCCTGAGCGAGGACCAGCACGGGCGGCTTTAAGGGGGCGCGACTGTCAGTCCGGATGAGGCCCGCGGCGGCCGGCCCAGCCGTCTCCATTGATCCAGCTCCACTAAAGAACGGACTGCCATCCTGGCATACCCTTATAAGGGCGCTCCCTTATAAGGGAATCGAGCTTGGATGCGGACCTTGCCGACGCTCTGCACGGCATCGCATCGCATCGCAGCGCGTCGTAAGCGCAGGGGACAGTCAGTTTCACGCGCGGCGGTGCACATGGTCGTCGCTGGCAGCCTGAAAGTGACTGTCCCCGTTTCCGGCGCTAAGGTGACTTGTCCGGGATTCTGGACGGGAGGAAAAGGATGAGGAAAGCTCTTGTCGCCGCGGCCGCCGCCGTCGCCGTCCTGGCGCTCGCTGTCCCTTCGGCCGCGCATCATGGCTGGGGCGGGTATCTGGATGAGGAATTCGCGCTGACCGGGACCGTCGAGAGCGCCAATCTTGGCGGGCCGCACGGGCTCCTGCGAGTGCGCGCCGGGCGGGCGGTGTGGGACGTGGTGCTGGCGCCGCCGACCCGCATCCAGCGCGCCGGCCTCACCCGCGCTTCGGTGCCGCGCGGCACCCGGGTGACGGCGCGCGGCCATCGCCATCGCGATCCCAGGCGGCTGGAGATGAAGACCGAGCGGCTGATCGTCGGCAACCGCATTTTCGATCTCTATCCGGAACGCCGCTGAGCGAGATCGACGCCTTCGCCGCCTGGCTGGAAAGCACGCCTCCCGCCTTGCTGCTGCAGGACAGCGGCTGGCTCTATGCCGGCGTCAACACGCTGCACGTGCTCGGCATCGCCCTGCTGGTCGGCGCGATCGTCCTGCTCGACCTGCGCCTGATCGGGCTGTGGCGCACGGTGCCGGTGGCGATGCTGGGGCCGCCCGCCGTCCGCGTCGCCGCGACCGGATTGGGGATCGCCATCCTCAGCGGCGCCGCATTGTTCGCGGTGCAGGCGACCCAATATGTCGCCAACCCGTTGGTCTACATCAAGTTCTCGGCCGTCCTGGTCGGTCTCGTCAACGTGGTCGTGCTTCGGCTTGGCGGCGACTGGACCGACGATCGCTTCGCCCGGCGGCGGCGCTGGGCGGGCCTCATCTCGCTCATCGCCTGGCTCGCGGCGCTCTCCGCCGGACGCCTGATCGCTTATTGGTGAGCGCCGGGCTTGCGCCTCCCCCGACCCCTCGCTACATCGCAGCCCGCGTGGGCGTGTAGCTCAGTGGTAGAGCACTGTGTTGACATCGCAGGGGTCGCAAGTTCAATCCTTGCCACGCCCACCATTTTCCCCTCCCGCCGCAGGCCGAACGATCGGCCTAGCCACCCCGCTCCCGCTGGCGTAGCGTCCGGGCAGGGGCAGGTAAGCCTCGCGTGAAGAGGATGTGGAGAGGGTCGATGAAGCCACCGGAGGGAAAGAGCGGCCATATCCGGCTGACCTCGCATCCCGGCTCGCGCGGGCCGGTGCGGTTCCCGCTCGCCTGGGGCGCGGACAATGCCAAGGAGCGCGGCCCGGTGGTGGCGACGGTCAACGCGCGCGCCGACCGCAACGCGATCGGCGCCCATGGCGGCTCCTATTCGATCTACCGGGCGCTGGCGATTTCCTCGGGGGCGATGGACCCGGAGGCGCGGCCGGACCTCCACGACACCTCGCCGATCTGCGAGATCGGCCCGCATCCGCAATGGGCCGACGCGCACAAGATCGTCTCGCTCGATCCCTGGGGGCACAGGGTGGCGCTGGATTTCGCCGAGTTGATCGCCGAGGGCATCGACATCCGGCCCTCGATCGCGATCACCAGGGCGCGGCTGACCCTGGGCGAGATCCAGGGCGCGATCGCCGCCGGGCGGCTCGAGGTCGACGGCGAGATCGTCCACGAGGCGGGCGACGTCTCGGTGACCAAGGTCGCCGTCGATCCGGTCTGGTGGCTGCCGGGCGTGGCCGAGCGGTTCGAGGTCAAGGAAGGCGATCTGCGCCGCTGCCTGTTCGAGCAGACCGGCGGCATGTATCCCGAGCTCGTCACCCGGCCGGACCTTAGCGTCTTCCTGCCGCCGATCGGCGGGATGACGCTCTACATTTTCGGCGATCCGGCCTCGCTCGGCGACGGCACGAAGACGCTCACCTGCCGCGTGCACGACGAATGCAACGGCTCCGACGTGTTCGGCTCCGACATCTGCACCTGCCGGCCCTATCTCACCCACGGCATCGAGGAGGCGACGAGGGCGGCGCAGGCGGGCGGCGTCGGGCTCATCGTCTACAACCGCAAGGAAGGCCGCGCGCTCGGCGAGGTCACCAAATTCCTGGTCTACAACGCCCGCAAGCGGCAGCCCGGCGGCGACCAGGCGGCGACCTATTTCGAGCGCACCGAATGCGTCGCCGGAGTCCAGGACGCGCGCTTCCAGCAGCTCATGCCGGACGTGATCCACTGGCTCGGGATCAGGCGGATCGACCGGTTCGTGTCGATGTCCAACATGAAATATGACGCGCTCGTCTCGGGCGGCGTCGAGATCGGCGAGCGCGTGCCGATTCCGGACTGGCTGGTGCCGCAGGATGCCAGCGTCGAGATGGAGGCCAAGAAGGCGGCCGGCTATTTCTCGTCGGAGAAGCCGCCGAGCGAGGACGCGCTGAAGAAGGTGGTCGGCCGCGATCTCGGGAAGTTCTGAGGCGGATGACCGATTTCCAATCGTCATTGCGAGCGAAGCGAAGCAATCCAGTGCGGCCATCGAGGCCCGCTGGATTGCTTCGTCGCTGCGCTCCTCGCAATGACGGCTAGGGGCTCCGGGATGCACGGCACGGCCGACCCGATACGCGGCCTGCTGAGCGCGGCGGCGGTGCGCGAGCGGGCGCACGAGATGCTCGACCTCGCCATCGCGGGGCGGGTCGAAGGCTGGCGGGTCGACCTGGGCAGGCTCGACGCCGCCGCCGATCTCGTCGCACGGGTGACGCGCGAGCGCTTTCCCGATCTCGATATTCCGTTCCACGCCCGCGGACGCCATTTCGTCGCCGGCGCGCCGCTGCTGCCCGAGGGTGACCCGGCGCAGAGGGCGCGCGCGATGTTCGATCTCGTCATCCTCTCGGTCCTGCTCGACGCGGGCACCGGGCCGGGCTGGCGTTTCGCGGATCCGGTCGGCGGCGAGACCTTCACCCGCTCCGAAGGCCTGGCGGTCGCGAGCCAGCGGATGTTCGAGGCCGGCGTCCTCGGCGACCTCCCCACGCTGGAGACCGGGGCGCTGGCGCGGGGCTTCCAGGTCGGCGAGGACAATCCGCTGGTGGGCCTCGACGGCCGCGCGGCCCTGCTCCGCCGGCTCGGCATGCAGGTGCTGGCGCGGCCCGATCTGTTCGCGGGCGGACGTCTCGGAGGCCTTTACGACGTGCTTGTCGCGCGCGCCGAGGGAGGAAGGCTGCCGGCGCCGGCGATCCTGGAGCTGTTGCTCGAGGCGCTCGGCCCGATCTGGGCGGACCGGCTCGAAATAAGCGGCGTGCCGCTCGGCGATTGCTGGCGCCATCCGGCGATCCGCAGAAGCGACGCCAGCGACGGGCTGGTGCCGCTCCACAAGCTCTCGCAATGGCTGAGCTATTCGCTGATCGAGCCGCTCGAGGAGGCCGGCATCGCGGTGCTCGACATAGACGGGCTCACCGGCCTAGCCGAATATCGCAATGGCGGCCTGTTCGTCGACTTGGGCGTGCTCCGCCTCGCCGATCCGGCCGACGCCGGCCGGCCGCACGCCGTCTCCGATCCCCTGATCGTGGCCTGGCGGGCGATGACCGTCGCTTTGCTCGACCGGCTGGTGCCGCTGGTGCGGGCGAAGCTCGGCCTCGCCGAGGCGGATTTCCCTCTGGCCCGCATGCTCGAAGGCGGAACCTGGACCGCCGGCCGCCGCATCGCCGCCGAGTTGCGCGAGGGCGGCGGGCCTCCCTTCAACATCATCAGCGACGGAACGGTATTCTAGCCATGGACGGATTGACGATCGTCTCGCACCCTTTGGTGCAGCACAAGCTCACCCTCTTGCGCGACCGGACCAGCTCCATCCAGCTGTTCCGGACGGTCGTGCGCGAGATCGCGACCTTGCTCTGCTACGAAGTGACTCGCGACCTGCAGACCGAGCTGGTTCCGATCGAAACCCCGATCGCGGTCACCGAGGCGCCGGCGATCGCGGGCAAGAAGCTCATCATCGCGCCGATCATGCGCGCCGGCCTCGCCATGGCCGAGGGCATGCTCGACCTGCTTCCCTCCGCCCGGGTGGCGCATATCGGCCTCTACCGGGAGCCGGTCTCGCTGCAATGCGTCGAATATTATTTCAAGACGCCGGAGGATTGCGCCGAGCGCCTCGTCATCATCGTCGATCCGATGATGGCGACCGGCCACACCGCCATCGCCGCCATCGACCGGCTGAAGGAGGCCGGCGTCTGCGACATGCGCTTCGTCTGCCTGCTCGCCTCGCGGCCGGGCGCGGAGGCGGTCCGCGCCGCCCATCCGGACGTGCCGATCTGGGCCGCGGCGATGGACGAGGAGCTCAACGATCATGGCTATATCGTGCCGGGGTTGGGCGATGCCGGGGATCGGACCTACGGGACGCGTTAGGGCGTCCGATCATCGGGACTGAACTCGCCGTCATTGCGAGCGCAGCGAAGCAATCCAGTCCGACGGCGGCGCAGACTGGATTGCTTCGTCGCTGCGCTCCTCGCAATGACGGTTTCTGAGAGTCTAATGACGGTTTCTGAGAGTCTAGCGCGCGCCCCCGGCCACGCGCAGCCCGGTATAATGGGCGATGAAGGCGTACATGTCGGTATATTCCTCGATCTGCTTGTCGGTCGGCTTGCCCGAGCCGTGGCCGGCGCGGGTCTCGATGCGGATCAGGTGCGGCGCGCCATTGGGGTCGGCGGCTTGCATGGCGGCGATATATTTGAAGCTGTGGCCGGGGACGACGCGGTCGTCGGTGTCGGCGGTGGTCGCCAGCATCGGCGGGTAGGCCACCCCTGAACGGATGTTGTGATAGGGCGAATAGGCCCTGAGCACGCGGAAATCGGCCTCGCGGTTCGGATAGCCGTAATCGTCGACCCAATAGCGGCCGGCGGTGAAGCGGTCGAAGCGCAGCATGTCCATCACGCCCACGGTGGGCAGAGCGGCGGCGAACAGGTCCGGCCGCTGGTTGACCACGGCGCCGACCAGCAGGCCGCCGTTCGAGCGGCCTTCGATGGCGAGCGTGCGGTTCGAAGCCAGCCCCTCGCGGATCAGATGCTCGGCGGCCGCGATGAAATCGTCGAAGCCGTTCTGCTTGTTGGCGCGCCGGCCGGCATCGTGCCAGGCCTCGCCATATTCGCCGCCGCCGCGGATATTGGCGACCGCGAGCACGCCGCCCATGTCGACCCAGGTCATCCATCTGGGCTGGTAGCGGGGCAGCTCGGCCGCGTTGAAGCCGCCATAAGCGTAGAGTAGAGTCGGTTGCGGCCGGCGCAAATCGAGGTCGCGGCGGTGGACCAGGAACATCGGCACCCGGGTCCCGTCCTTCGAATTATAGAAGATCTGGCGGACCTGGAAGCGCGCCGGATCGAAGGCGAGGCGCGGCTGCGCGAAGGGAGCGGCGCGGCCGGTCGCGCTGTCGTAGCGGAAGATCGCGGCCGGCTGGGTGAAGCTGGTGTAGGAGAAGAAGGTCTCGCCGCTCGACTGGTCGCCCTCGAAGCCACCGACGCTGCCTATGCCCGGCAAGGCCACCGCGCCGGTGCGCACGCCGGCGAAGGTGAAGGTGCGGACCTCGCTCTTGGCGTCGACCAGATATTCGGCGACGAACCGGCGGCCGACGATCGAGGCGTCCTCGAGCGTCGCGGCATCTTCGGGCACCAGCTCGCGGATGAAGAGACGCGGGCGGGCGATGTTGGTTGAGACGATGCGCCGGCGCGGGGCGCCGTTGTTGGTCCGCCAGTAGAAGGTCGTGCCCTCGTTGCCGAGATAGTGCCAGCCATGCTCGAAGCCGGGGATCAGCCGCCGCGGCGGCGCGCCCGGCCGGGTGAGGTCGATCAGGGTGATTTCGTAGCGCGCGTCCGTTCCCTCGGACGAGGAGACGATCAGCCAGCGTCCATCCTCGGAAACCTCGGCGCGGTGGCTGATGCGCGGCCGGGCGGGCGTCGCGAAGACCAGCCGGTCCGCGCTTTGCGGCGTCCCCAGGCGGTGGAAGTAGATCGCCTGATTCTCGTTGGTCGACTGGAATTGCGCGGCGGCATCGGGCTCGGGGAAGCGCGAATAGAAGAAGCCCGACCCGTCCTTGGCCCAGTCCAGGTTGGAGAATTTGACCCAGCGGACCTCGTCGCTGGTCGGCCGACCGGTGGCGACGTCGAGCACGCGCACGGTCCGCCAGTCGGTGCCGCCGTCCTGCAACGAATAGAGCAAATGGCGGCCGTCCTGTGACGGATGCCATTCGGCGAGCGCGGTGGCGCCGTCCTGGGCCCACGTATTGGGATCGATCAGGATGCGCGGTGTGCCGTCCAGCCCCTCGCGGACGAAGAGCACCGACTGGTTCTGGAGGCCGTCATTGCGGGTGTAGAAATAGCGGCTGCCGGCGCGTTCGGGAATGCCGAAGCGCTCGTAATTGTAGAGCTGCGTCATCCTCGCGCGGATTGCGGCGCGGCCGGGGAGCGCTGCGAGGAAGCGGCCGCTGAGCTCGTTCTGCGCCGTCACCCAGGCGCGCACCCGCGGGTCCTGCCTGACGTCGTTTTCGAGCCAGCGATAGGGATCGGCGACGCGCTCGCCGAACTGCTCCTCGACGACGTCGCCGCGGGCCGTCTCGGGATAAGCGAGCGGGGCGGGAGGCTGGGCGAAGGAGGCGGAGGCGGCGAGAGGGAGAAGGAGGAGGGCGAACAGACGCATGAGAGAAGGCTTTCGCTGACTGGGACCTCGGCAATCTAGCAGCCTTGCGCGGTTCGCGAAATCCGCCAAAGAGGAGGCCATGCGAAAGCTCCTCCCAGGCTTGTGCGCGCTGGCTTTGACCGCCTGCGCGACCGTGACGCCGCGCGCCGATCCCGCCTCGCCCGCCTCCCACGCGCCGATCGACACTCAGCGCCTCTCGGAATGGACCCGCGCTCTGGCGTCGGACGAGCTGCAGGGCCGGGCGCCCGGCACCGAGGGCGAGACGCGGACGATCGCCTGGCTGATCGCCGAGTTCCAGGCGCTCGGCCTCGAGCCGGGCGGCGAGAATGGCGGCTGGACCCAGCGCGTCCCGCTGATCCGCACGCAGGTTTCGGCCGAGGCCGCGTTCAGCGTCGCCAGCCAAGGCGAGACCCTTGCGCTGCGCTCGCCGCGCGACATCTATGTGAGCACGGTGCGCGAGACCGAAGCGGTCCGCATCGACCGCGCGGCGATGGTCTTCGTCGGCTATGGCGTGACCGCGCCCGAGCGCGGCTGGGACGATTTCGGCGACGTCGACCTACGAGGCAAAATCGCGGTCTTCCTGGTCAACGACCCCGATTTCGAAGCCGCGGCGGGCGATGCGGTCGCCGGCCGCTTCGGCGGGCGGGCGATGACCTATTACGGCCGCTGGACATACAAGTTCGAGGAAGCGGCGCGGCGCGGCGCGCTCGGCGCGCTCGTCATCCACGAGAGCGAGGGCGCCGGCTATGGCTGGAACACGGTGCAGGCGCCGGCGGGCGAGAATTACAACGTCGTGCCGGGCGACGGCGCGCGGGCGCCGGTCCTGCTCCAGGGCTGGCTGCAGCGCGGCATCGCCGCCGACCTGTTCCGCCGCGCCGGCCTGGATTTCGAGGAGGTGAAGCGCCGCGCGCGGGTCGCCGGCTTCCGTCCGATCGACCTGGGCGCGACCTTTTCGGCCAATTTGCCGGTGACGGTGCAGCGCGTCGAAAGCCACAATGTCATCGCCCGCCTGACCGGAACCAGGCGTCCCGCCGAGACGGTCATGTTCTCAGGGCACTGGGACGCCTACGGCATCGGTGCGCCGGACGCGAACGGGGACCGGATCCGCAACGGCGCCCATGACGACGCGCTCGGGATCGCCGGCCTGCTCGAAATCGCCCGCCACTTCGCCGCCGGGCCGCGGCCGCAACGCACCCTGCTGTTCGCCGCCTGGACCGCCGAGGAGCGCGGCCTGCTCGGCTCGGAATATTATGCGTCGCATCCGCTCTACCCGGCCGAGACGATGGTCGCGAACCTGACGCTCGACACGCTGCAGAGCGCCGGCCCGGCGCGCGACGTGATCCTGATCGGCCGGGGGCAGAGCGACCTCGAGGACCGGCTCGCGCGGGTCGCGGCGCGGCAGGGCCGCACCGTCACGCCGGACGCGCAGCCGCAGCGCGGCCTCTTCTACCGCGCCGACCATTTCCCGCTGGCGAAGCGCGGCGTGCCGGTGCTGCTCCTGATGGCGCTCGGCGGCGGCGTCGACCTGGTCACTGGCGGCCGCGACGCGGGCGAACGCTGGGTCAGCGAGTTCACCGCCCGCTGCTACCACCAGACCTGCGACGAATGGTCGCCGGACTGGGACCTGCGCGGCGCGGCGCAGGACGTGGCGCTGGCTTACCGGATCGGCATGGAGCTGGCGAACAGCCGCGCCTGGCCGCATTGGCGTCCGGGGTCGGAATTCCGCGCGGTCCGGGAGCGTTCGGCGGCGCGGCGGCGCTAGGCCATATCGACGTTCAGTTTTGATCCCTCCCCCTCGAGGATTGCGGCCGCTCTTTGGTTCGTCCGGGGGACGAACCTGCGCCGCAATGGTAGGGAGGGGGTGTCGGGCGTCCGAGTTTTCCCCTAGATAATCACGTCGTCCGGCAGATTGGTCGCCTTATAGGCGCGCTTCCTCAGCGGGATCGCGCCCCGCTGGAAGACCCCGTTGCTGACATTCTTCAGCGCCTTGGGGAGGAACCAGCGCAGGTAGAAGCGCCAGCCCATGCCCATCGCGAAGGTGATCTTCCACGGCTGGTTCTCGTAGGACTGGACGAGCTCGACCCTTGTCCCGCCCGCGATCGCCGTCAGCGTCCATTCGACGCGCATCGGCGGCGCCTGTCTGGCGCCTTCGACCGCCCGGTGCTGCCAGGACCAGGCGAGGCGGTGCGGCGGTTCGCTCTCGATGACCTCGCAGTCCGCAATACCGGACGGGCAGAGCCGCTCCGGATCATATTGAAAGCGGAACTTGCTGCCGACCGTCGGCTCAAAAACGGTGGTCGGCATCAGCCATTCGGCGAGCGCATAAGGATCGGTGAGCGCGGTCCACACGTCCTCGATGCTGTGCTTATAGGTTGCCACCCGTCGGAACGATTTCATTGCGGCCTCGCTTTCCGGTCCAGATAATCGCCCAGCTTGGCCAGCCGCTCGTCCCAGAAGGCTTCGTACGGCTTCAGCCAGTCGAAGGCCTCGGCCAGCGGCCTGGCGCTCAAGGAATAGATACGTTCGCGCCCCCGCGGCCGGGCATCGACGAGGCCGGCGCGGGCGAGGACCGACAGGTGCTCCGAAAAGGCCGGCTGGCTCGCGCCCGCTATGCGGGGCGTCAGCGCCAGCCGCAGCTCGGTGGCGCTCCGTTCGCCGTTCAGCAGGAGGTCCAGCACGGCGCGCCGCGTCGGATGAGCGATCGCACTGAACGTGGAGGCGGCGGCGGCGGGGCGGGTCATGGATCGACAATATATCGGGTTTAGCCGATACGTCAACTGACCGGCGATCAGGGCTCGGAATTCCGCGCGGTCAGGGATGGTTCAGCGGACCGGAGGCGATAAGGTGCGACATCATCCTCAGGAGGGCGGCATGCGGACGAGCGGGAGATGGATAGGCTGGGTCGCCGCTTTTGGCGCGGCCCTGGTGCTGACGGCGCAAGGCGCGGCGGCCCAGCGGCGCGCGCCGGCTCAGCGCGAGGCGACCGCGCCGCACGCCTCGGGCAGCCTCACCGCCTTCCGTTCGGATGCCGAGCTCAGGCGGTTTCTGCGCCGGCTGCGCCCCGAGCGAGAGGCGCCGCCGCCGGTTCCGGCGCCGATTGCCGCCGACGCAGTGGGGGAGATGGCCGTCGCCGTCACCGGATCGCGGGTTTCCACTCCGAGCCCAGGCATCACCAACAACCAGGAGGCGGACGTCGACGAGGGCGGCATCGTCAAGGTGCGCGGCGACATCTTGGTGATCCTGCGGCGCGGCCGGCTGTTCACCGTCTCGCTCGCGGGCGGCGGCATGCGCGCGGTCGATTCGATCAACGCCTTCCCGCCCGGCGTGTCGGGCCGGGGCGACTGGTATGACGAGATGCTGGTCCATGGCGACCGGGTGATCGTCGTCGGCTACAGCTATGCAAGGGGCGGGACCGAGATCAACCGCTTCCGCCTCGACGCCGCCGGCCGGCTGCGCTTCGAGGACGCCTATCATCTGCGCTCGAACGATTATTATTCCTCGCGCAATTATGCCTCGCGGCTGATCGGCAACCGGCTGGTCTTCTATACGCCGCTCTATCTCGAATGGGACGAGGATCCGCTCGAGATCCTGCCCGGCATCCGCAAATGGGAGCCCGGCAATGAGGAGCGCCCCTTCCGGCCGATCGCCGGCGCCCGCCAGATCTACATCGCCCCGCTGATGCGCAATGCCACGGGCGAGGAGATCGAAGCGCTCCATTCGGTGACCAATTGCGACCTGGTCGCGCCGACCTTGACCTGCACCGCGACCGGCGTGCTCGGCCCCGCCTCGCGCACCTTCTACGTCTCCGGCAATGCGGTCTATCTGTGGGTCGCCGATTTCCGGGACGAGCCGCGCCGGGGCGAGCCGGAGGCGTTCGTCTACCGCTTGCCGTTCGGGCGCGAGCGGCCGTCGGCGATCGGCGCGCGCGGGGCGCCGGTCGATCAATTCTCGTTCCGCGAGGACCGCGCCGCGGGCATGCTGAACGTGCTGGTCCGCGACCAGGGCGGCAATGGCGACGCGATGGGCGGGCCGGAGGTCAGCGGCGGCCGGGTCGCTTTGCTGCGCGTGCCGATCGCCTCGTTCGGCGACGGCTGGCGCCCGGCGCCGGCGTCGCGCTATCGCTGGCTGCCGAGCCCGCGCGGCGACGAATATTCCTTCCGCAACCGCTTTGTCGGCGACCATGTCCTCTACGGCGCCGGCGCGCTGGGCAGCGGGCCCGAGGACAAGAGCGTGCTGGTCGTGGTCGCGCCGGTGCGGGGCGGCCCGGTGGCCGAAATCTCCCTGGACCATGCGGTCGACCGGATCGAGGCGCTCGGCCGCGACGCGCTCGTCGTCGGCGACGGAGCCGACGAAAGCCTCGGCTTCACAGCCATCGAGCTGCCGGGCGCGGGCGGGCCGCGGCGCGGCGACGTCTTCACCATGCCGGCCGCGTCGGAAGGCGAGACCCGCAGCCACGCCTTCTTCTTCCGGCCGACGACGCCCGACGGCGCGTCCGGCGTGATCGGCCTGCCGATCTCCCGCCGGGCCGAGCCGGCGATGCAGCGCTTCTTCGGCAGCGCCGCGGCGATGCTGTTCCTGCGCCGCGACGACCGCCGCTTCGCGCCGGCGGGCGAGCTCGCCGCGCAGACGCGCGGGGGGGTCGACGATGCCTGCCAGGCGTCCTGCACCGACTGGTACGGCAATGCCCGGCCGATCTTCCTCGGCGACCGGGTCTTCGCTTTGCTGGGCTACGAGCTGGTCGAAGGGCGGATGGAGCGCCGCGCGATCCGGGAGATCGGCCGGGTCGATTTCGCGCCGCGGCCGGCCGCGCGCGAGCGCCCGGCTCAGTGAACCGCGCGCGCCGCCTGCTCGGCCTTGGAGGCGAGGGAGAAGCGGGGCTCGGGGGCCGCTAGCCGCCCCAGCAGCAGGTCCGCCGCATAGCGGCCGACGGCGGGGCCGTGCTTGAAGCCGTGGCCCGAGCCGCCGCCGACCAGGACGACATTCTCATGATCCGGATGGCGGTCGATCAAAAAGTCGCCGTTCGAGCTGTTCTCATATTGGCAGACCCGCGCCTCGCTGAGCGGCCGGTCCGCCAGATCGGGGAAGCGGCGGGCCATGAACGCACGGACGTCGGCGAGCGCGCCGGCCGAGGGGATGCGGTCGCCGGCGTCGGGATCCATCGGCGGCCCGTGCGCGTCATGCGCGATCTTGAAGCCGCGGGCCTCGAGATCGGGGAAGCCGTAATAGATGTCGCCGCCGTTGAAATCGGCCCAGCCCGGAAGCCTGCCCGGCTGGAACCGGTCGTCGCCGGCCCGGGGCGCGAAGAAGAACACCTCCTGCCGGGTCGGGAAGATGCGGCGACCGAGCAGCTGGGGAAAGACCCGGCCCAGCCAGGGGCCGCAGGCGAAGACGAAGCGCTCGGCCCGGTAGCTTGTGCCGTCGGTGGCTGTGACGGCGCCCAGCGCGGCGCCCGGCGCTTCGACGGGGCGGATCTGCTTTTGATGATAGGCGCCGCCGGCGCGGAGGAACTCGGCGAACAGGGTCTGCACCGCGCGCCGCGCCATCAGCGCGCCGAAGCCAGGCTCGTAGAGGCCGGCCTCGATGCCGCTGAAGTCGATCATCGGAAAGCGGGTCCGCAGCGCCCGTCCGTCGAGCACCTCGATCGGCAGGCGCAGCCGCCGGTGCACCGCGATCGACTGCTCGAAATAATCGTCGATGCGGGGCGCGAAGAAGAGGACGCCGGTCTGGTGGAAAATGGGCAGGCCGGAGCGTTCGGAGAGGCTCCGCCACTCGGCCAGCGAATCCCAGGCCATGCGCGTGTAGACCGCGTCGGCGCCGTAACCGGCGCGGGTCATGCGCGATTCTCCGCCCGAGGAGGCGCGGGCATGGGCCGGTCCCCAGGCGTCGATCAGGCGCACGCTCCGGCCCGCTTCCTGCAGCTTCCTGGCCGTCCAGACCCCGAACACGCCCGCGCCGACGACGATCACTTCCGGGGCGCGGCGCGGGGTCCGGGCGGAGAGGGAATTGGGAAAAGCCGCCGCCGCGGCGGTGGCGGCGCCGGCGATGAGCAGCGAGCGGCGGCTGATCTCGGTCATGGGGTCTCCGAAGCAGGAGGGGACGCTTACGCCTAGGCGATCATATGTCTCTTACAAACCTACCGCTGAGAAGAGGAAATAGAGGGCAGCCAGAAGCAATGCGAACGACCCGAGCCCGACCAGCCATTGCCTGAGCGATGCGCGCGGCCATCCGAACAGGCACCCCGCGGGTTCGTGGTCGATCACGCGGGCTCCTCCGCCGGCCTGCGACTCGAAGGAACGGAGACAGTCAGTTGTGACTGTCCCCGCATCTCTTCCGAATGGGGACAGTTACGAGCAACTGTCCCCGGGACCATGTCAGCCGCGGAAGCGCTTGCGCACCGTGATCCCGATCTGACGGGGCTGGCCGATGTTGAAGCCCAGCCGCGCCCTGCCGCCGCGTTCGCGGTCGAAGGACAAGAGCGCGTTCTCGTCGAACAGATTGGTGACGTAGAGCATCACGCCCAGGCCGTTGGTCCAGTCGATCCCGGCGCTGAGGTTCACATAATTGTAGGAGGGGAGCCTCAGATCGACCACGGTGGCGCCGGTGCCGGTCGCGCCGCGGAAGGGCAGGCCGGAGACGAAGCTGCGCGGATTGTTCTCCTGGTCGCTCGACTGGGTATAGCGGCTGCCGACATGCTGGAAGGACGCGCCGACATAGGCTTCGGCGTCCTCGGCGACCGGGAAGGCGTAGCTGGTGCTGGCCGAGACCTGGAATCTCGGCACGCTCGGCAGGCGATTGCCTTCGCGAAGGCCGGCGATCACCGCGCCGGTGCCGTCCACCACGGTCGAATCGAACTCGGCTTCGACCAGCGAGCCGTTGAGCGTGAAGCTCAGCCCCTCGGTCGGCTCCGCCGACAGCTCGAATTCGAGGCCCATCGTATGCGCCTTGGGCACGTTGAAGACGATGCGCGACGAGCAGGAGCCGGCATCGAGCGTCACCTGGAGGTTGCTGATGTCGGTGTAGAAGGCGGCGGCGGCGAAGTTGAGACCGCCGCGCCGACCGCGCACGCCGAGCTCGTAATTCCACAGGCTCTCGTCGTCATAATCCTGGAAGCCGCCGAAGATCGCGCGGTCCGAGGCAGAGCAGAGCGGCAGGTTCAGCGGATCGTTGACGCCGCCCAACCGGAAGCCCTTCGACGCCTGGGCGTTGAAGCGCAGATTGTCGACCGGCTCGTAGCTCAGGATGACGCGCGGGCTGAAGCCGTTGGACGAGGTCTGGTCGGTGCGGTTGTCGCCGTTGGAGAACAGGCCGCCCGAGACGAAGCCGCGTTCCTCGGAGAAGTCGTAATAGCGGCCGCCCGCGGTGAGGTGCAGCTGCTGGGTGATGTCCCAGGTCCCCTCGCCGAACGCGGCGACCTGCTCGATGTCGTAGGGCAGATCGGAATTGTAGGGCGAGTTGAGCGGGAAGCCGTTCGCGACCGCCGCCGAGGTGCCGGCGCCGAACCTGGCGTCGGTGAAGGCGTCATAGCCCGGGGTGGGCAGACGTTGGCGGTAGAAGCGGCTGGTGTTCGAATAGAAGACGCCCATCACGAAGTTGAACGGCCGCGAGCTGTCGGACGAGATCCGGACTTCCTGCGCGTACGTCTCGAGATCGGTGGTGTCGACCAGGTTCGAGGGCAGGTTCACCGCCGCGGTCGGATAGCCGAGATCGACCGAGACCGAGCCGGTCAGCGCGCTGGCGTCGCGGCTGACGACGATGTCGCGGTTGATATAGGTCGAGATCGAGGTCAGCGAGAGATCCGAGCCGAGCTCGGCGCTGACGTTGAGGTCGGCGAGGAGGGTGTCGTCCGAGAAGCCCTCGCGGAGCAGCAGATATTGCTCGCGCTCGTTGAAGGTGGTCGGCGGCGCCGTGAAGGGATTGGCGTAGAGGTTGAAGACCTCCTGCCGGTTGAAGCCGTTGGCGCGGATTTCCTGGTAGAGGATGCGCGGCGTGATCCGGATGCCGGGCGCCGGTTGCAGCGTCAGGGAGACGCGGCCCCCGGCGCGGTGACCGTCATTGACGTTCTCGCCGCTGGCCGGCCCGAGCGCGTCCACGAAACCGCCATATTGGGTGTAATAGCCGACCGCCCGCAGGCCGACGCCGTCGGTGAGCGGCACGTTGAGCATGCCCTTGAGGTGGCCGCCGATATCGCCGCCGTCCACGACGTTGATATTGGCTTCGACCGAGCCTTCGACCCGGTTCAGATTGGGCTGGTTGGTGATGTAGCGGATCGTCCCGCCGACCGAGCCCGAGCCGAACAGGGTGCCCTGCGGGCCGCGCAGCGTCTCGACGCGGTTGAGGTCGTAAAGGTCGATGTCCGGCGTGAACAGCGACAGCGACATCACCGATTCGTCGAGATAGACGCCGACCTGCTCCTTCACGCCCGGCTGGTCGCGGATGATCTGCCCGGCGGAGACGCCACGGATCGAAACCTGCCTCTGGCCCGGCCCCAAATTCTGAATGGTGAGACCGGCGACGTTGCGCGACAGGTCCTCGACCGTGTTCGCGCCCGAACGCTGGATGTCCGCCTCGGTCTGCGCGTTGAT
>JBKJZJ010000227.1:0-30092 GCA_046715355.1 Allosphingosinicella sp.
ACACGGCGGTGTTCATGGGTCCCGGCCTTCGCCGGGATGACTCTCTCTCCTTGCCCTCAGCGGTTCAGCCGCTCGTTGAAGAAATCGACGATCGCCACGGTCGAGCGGACCCGGTTCGGCACTTTCCGCCAGCCATGGCCCTCGTCCGGGAACAGGATGTACTCGACCGGGATCCGCCGCGCCCTGAGGTTCGCCACGATCTGCTCGGCCTCGATCACCGGCACGTTGGTGTCGTTGGCGCCGTGGAGGATGAGCAGGGGCGTGCGGATGCGGTCGAGCCGGTGGATCGGCGAAAGCTCGCGCAGCATCTCGGCCTGGGTCGCCGGATCGCCATATTCGACGGTCGAGATCGCCGCCATCCAGGGCTCGGAATTGGCGAAGAAGGTGGCGAAATTGACGACGCCGAAAAGGTTGACGCCGGCCGCGAACATCTCGGGATATTGGGTGACGCCGGCCATCACCATATAGCCGCCATAGGAGCCGCCCATGATGCCGAGCCGGCGCGGATCGGCGACGCCGCGCTCGACCAGGGCGCGGGTGGTCGCCTCGATGTCGCGCACGCCGTCGACGCGCAGCGCGCCGTTGTCGAGGTTGACGAAGCGCTTGCCGAACCCGGAGGAGCCGCGCACATTGGGCGCGAACACGCTGATCCCGCGCGCGACCAGGGCCTGGGTGGTGCCGTTCATCGTCGGCCGCGCCTGCCCTTCCGGCCCGCCATGATAGTCGAACACGACCGGGCCTGGCCCGCTGGCGCCCTCCGGCCGGTACAGCCAGCCGCTGAGCGGCAGCCCGTCATGCGCGGCGTAGGTGACGAGCTCGGGCCGCACCAGGCGGGCGAGATCGACGCCGTCATGGGCGCTGCGCGTGCGCTGCGTGACCGCGCCGCTCGTGAGGTCGACGGTGTAGACGTCGGTGGGCCGCGCCGAGCCGTTGCCGCTCAGCACCAGCGAGGCGCCGTCGGGCGAGAATTCGCCGCCGCCGAACACGTCGAACGGCAGCGCGGGGCCCGGGGTGACGCGGCCGCTGGCGGTGTCGAGCAGGTCGAACCGGCTGCGCCCGGCGACGTTCCAGACCAGCAGGGCGCGGCGCCCGTCGCGCGACAGGAAGGCGTAATCCCCCTCCGCGTCCTCGCGCGCGGCGAGGATCTCGATCGGCCCCGGCCGGCCGTCGGCGCCGAGCGCGATCCGGCCGAAGGCGATCAGGTCGCGGCCGCCGTTCGAGCTCAGGTAGATGGTTCGACCGTCCGGCGAGAATTCGCCCCAGCCGAAGCTTCCCGGCCCCTCGTGCGGGGTGAGTAGGGTCTCCGCGCCGGTGCTGAGGTCGACGAGGTGGAGATTGTCGTTGCCGCGGCTGACCAGCCGGTAGACGATGGCATGGCGGCCGTCGCGGCTGACGTCCGTGATCTGGTTGAGCCCGCCAGTGGCGACGCGCGTGGTCGCGCCCGTCGCCGGGTCCATCAGCATCGCGTCGATGCCATTGGGGTTGGCCGCGTTCGAGCCCATGCGCAGCCGCCGCCCGTCCCGGGTCCAGCCGAACAGCCAGTTATTCTCGCGCCCGCCCGCGGTCAGCCGGCGCGCGCCGCTCCCGTCCGGCCGCATCACGTAGATCTGGGTGTTGAGCCCGCCGCCCGGCGCGACGTCGTAGGCGAGCCAGCCGCCAGCCGGCGACCAATAGACGTCCTGCACGGGATCGGCGAGCCGCGTGCGCTGCACCGGCGCCGCGCCGTCCAGCGCCATCGTCCAGACCTGCGGGCTGCCGCTCGCCGAGGAGATGAAGGCGATGCTGCCCCCGTCCGGCGAGAAGCTCCCGCCATAAGCCGAGCGGATCCGCGCGATCGCCTCGACGGTGCGGGCGACGTCGTCGGCGGGCGCGGCCGCGGGTGCAGCCGGAGCCTGGGCGCTAGCCGGAGCCTGAACCGCCAGCACCGCCGCCGAGGCAAGGAAAATCGACAGGATTCGTTTGCAAGCCATGGCGATTCCTCCCGCGAAAGCCGAATGCTAAGCCGCTGGCGAAGGCGAGGCAATCGTCGGACCGACGGGTGCGCTCGATAACCCATGAGGCAAAAAAACACTTCGCTGTGGCAAGGGGACACCTACTTTTTCGCGAAAAGGTAGGTGCCCCTTTCTGTCTTCTTCCGGTTATCCGAAGATCGCATTGAGATAGGCCGCGATCCTGACGCCTCCGCGGCTGAGCCGCTCGTCGAGCGCCGCGCCGTGCTGATAGGCATAAGCATAAGACAGCTGGGGACTTGCCGGATAGACCTGCTCGCGCAGCGCCACGCTCTCGGCGATCCAGACCTCCGGATTGGCGTCGTTCCAGGCGATGACCTGCTGCGGCGTGATCGCGCTCACGAGCCATTCGGAATATTCGGAATGGGAGAGCTGGCGCTGGTCGATCAGGCCGGAGTCCCAAACCGAGTGAAGGTTGGTCTGCTGGCCGAACAAGGTGACCCGGACATTGTTGCCGCCGCGGTCGCCCTCGCGGCCGGCGTGGAGCGGCTGGTGCAGATCGCCGATGATGTGGATGGAGAAGCGCAATGCCATCCTTTTGTCCTCCAGGCTCGCATTCGGATCGCGCAATATCCGGGCGAAGCGGGCGAGCGCGACGACGGCATCGCCTTCGGGCGGCGCCCCGGCCTGGGCGTAGGTGCGGCCTTGGGGCACGGTGACATAGTGAAAAGGACCCGCGGTGCGTTGCCAGAATTCGGCCGGATCCGAGCGCATGTCGTCGGGCCAGGTCGCCGCCTGCGCCAGGGATTCCGTTCCGAGCAGGAGCCGGACGTTGGCCCGCGCGACCCCGCTCAAATAACGCTCGGCGACAGCGCCGGTCACGCGATGGCCGGTCTGGCCCCACCCAAAGGCCGGGCCGGTGGGAACCACGCAACACAGCAAGAGCGCAATAAATCGCCGCATGACTTCCTCCTGTAGAGATCGAGGAAGTTACGATGCTCCCAGATTGGGCACGATACAACTAAATGCCGCTTCATCCCCATCCCCGACACTTGGCCAGGCGGCCCCCCCGTGCCTTCGTCAAGCGACGGCGCCGGCGCCGGTGCCGGTTTCGGCCGGCAAAATGTGGCCGCGGGCGGCTGGCTATTGGCGCGGCATTGGGGTAGCGTGCCCTTGTAAGCCTAGGAGTTCCCGATGAAATTTCTCAATCTCGCCGCTCTGGCCGTCGCCGGCCTTGCCGCCGCCCCGCTTGCCGCGCAGCCGCCCGAGGGGCGCGGCGGGCGCATGCTGCCGTCGACCCGCGCCGAGGTCGAGCAGGTGGCGGCGCGGCGCTTCGCCGCGCGCGACGCCAATCATGACGGCTTCCTGACCGCCGACGAGCTCGGCGAGCGGGCGCCGATGATGCTGGATCGGCAGGATGCCGACCATGACGGCAAGATCTCCGCCGCCGAATCCACCAGCGGCGCGCTGGCCATGTTCGACCGGGCGGATGCCGACCATGACGGCACGATCAGCGACGCCGAGCGGTCGGCGGCGATGGCGTTCAGGGGCGGGCCGCGGTCACGGGGCGGCGCCGGCCTCAACATGCTGCCGTCGACCCGCGCCGAAATGCAGCGCATGACCCAGGCGATCTTCGCCCGGCAGGACGCCGATCGTGACGGCTTCCTGGCCGCGTCCGAGCTCGGCGACCGCGCCCAGGCCGCGCTGGCGAGGCTCGATGCCGACCGTGACGGCAAGATCTCCGCCGCCGAGAACGGCAACGGCCTGCTGGCCCTGTTCGACCGGGTCGACTCCGATCATGACGGCACGATCAGCGACGCCGAGCGGTCCGCGGCAAGGGCGGCCATGGCCGCGCCGCCCGCGGGGCCGGGAGGGTAAGGGAGGCTAAGGGACGTACCTGCCCAAGCCGCGCCACCCGCGCGATGATCGAAATTCCGCTGGCACGAATTGTTGACCCATCGTGACCGTGGACCAACCTATAAGGTAAAAATAGCTTTCCTACACGTTCCTGATATGTTCTAATCCGCCAATGGGCGGTGGGAACTGATTCGGGTGCGGCCGGACAAAAGGCGTGTGGATGCGGCGGCGAAGCGGGACTTCCTCGCCGGCCTCCGCGCCGGCCTGAAGCGCGACGAGGCGGCGAAGCAGGCGGGCTTCACGGCCAACGCATTCTATTATGTGCGTCGGGGCGATCCCGTCTTCGCGCTCGCCTGGGTCTGGGCGGTGGATCTTTCTGCGGCCGACGCGCACGCCGCCCGGATCGCTGCGGACCTGCCCGCCGGCGCGCCGGGCGAGATCTGGATCGCGCCGAACAGCAATCGCGCCCTGCAGCTCCGCCCGGTCCGCCGCGCATTTTTCGACGACCGGCGCAAGCGCATCTTCCTCGATCATTTCGCCGGCACCGCCGACGCCCGACAGGCCTGCGCCGCGGCCGGCATCTCTTATTCGACGTTCACGGAGCATCGGCGCGAAGACGCCGAGTTCGCCGCCGGCTGCGATGAGTCGCTCGCCGTCGCTTATGCGGCGCTCGAGGCGGAGGCGGTCCGCCAGCGGCTCGAAGCGCAGCGCAACCTGCGCGAGGGCCTCAGCCCCAAGGGCGAGATTCCGAAGGAGTTCGACCGCGTCATGCGCCTGCTTGCCCGCTACGAGCGCAAGGACGGACGGGTCGGTCTGCGCAGTCGCGGGCGGGGCAGGGAACGGCGCTGGACCTTCGATGAAGCGATCGAGGCGCTGGACAGGAAGCTCCAGGCGCTCGGCGTCCGCCGCAATCTGCTGCGCCCGCCCGAGGGCACACCCTCGGCATGACCCGCGCTTATTCCCGCGCGGAGGCGCTGGCCGTGATCGAGGCGCTGATCCTGCTGTCGCCGGAGCAGCGCCGCTTCGTCCTGCGCGCGCTCCCATGGGCGGCCCGGCGGACCCTGTTCGAGGAATGGTGGTGGCAGGCGCATGGCGGGCAGGAAGAGCCCAGCCTGTGCGCGAACGGCGAGCCCTGGCGGATTTGGGCGATCGTCGCCGGCCGCGGCTTCGGCAAGACCCGGGCGGGCGCCGAATGGGTCTGGGCGCGGGCGCGCGAAGCGGGGACGGCGACTGGTGGCGGTCCCCTCCGCATCGCTCTGGTCGCCGCCACGCTCGACGAAGTGGCGCGGGTGATGGTCGAGGGCGAAAGCGGCCTGCTCGCCGTCGCCCGCTGCGACGAACGCCCGCGCTGGATCGCGAGCCGTGGTATCCTCCTCTTTCCGTCCGGCGCCGAAGCGCATGCCTTCTCCGCCGAATGCCCCGAAAAACTGCGCGGGCCCCAGCACCATTTCGCCTGGTGCGACGAGCTGGCGAAGTGGCCAAACGCGGACTCGACCTGGAACAACCTCATGCTCGGCCTGCGCCTGGGCAGCCGCCCGCGCACCATCGTCACGACGACGCCAAAGCCGGCGCCGCTGCTGAAGCGCATCCTCGACCTCGACCGCTGCGTCGCCACCCATGGCCGCACCGACGAGAACCTTCACCTCCCCGCCGACTTCATCGAAGCGACGGCGGCGATGTTCGCCAACACCCGCCTCGCCCGCCAGGAGCTCGAAGGCCTGCTGCTCGACGAGCATGAAGGCGCCCTGTGGACAAGGGAGCTGCTGGAGAAGGCGCGGGGTCCGGAATTGCTCGCGCAGAGACGCAGAGACGCGGAGAATCAGAACGCTTCATACCGCGAAGCGGCTAATCCTCAAAACCAGCAGGACCAATCGGCTTCGCCGGGCGATGGTGCCGGTCACGGCCTCTCTGCGCCTCTGCGTCTCTGCGCGAACCATCCTGAACTTCAGCGCGTCGTCATCGGCCTCGATCCCCCCGCCTCGACCGGCGGCGACAGCTGCGGTCTCGTCGTCTGCGCCATGGACGAAGCCGGCACTGCCTGGGTTCTCGCCGACCTGACCGCCCACGGCCTCTCCCCCGAAGCCTGGTCCCGCCGCGTCGCCGAAGCCGCCGAGCAATACGGCGCGAGCCGCATCGTCGCCGAGAAGAACCAGGGCGGCGACATGATCGCCAGCGTCCTGCGCGCCGTCGACGCCGACCTCCCCGTCCGCCTCGTCGCCGCGACCAAGAGCAAGGCGGCCCGCGCGGAGCCGATCGCGCTCAGGTTCGAGACCGGGCGGGCGCGGCTGGCGGGGCATTTTCCGGAGCTGGAGGACCAACTCTGCGCGCTGACCTGGAGCGGCTATCAGGGAGCGGGGAGCCCGGATCGGGCCGATGCGATGGTCTGGGCGATGACCGAGTTGTTCGACAAGGAACGAGGGGCGCCGAGGGTAAGGGGGCTCTAGGCGCTGCTACAAAAATAGTGACAGTCATTCTTTTTGAGCCGGAATCTCCGCCGGGAAAACAGTGACTGTCACTGATTTCCCCCTGTTCCTAGGCGTGGACGGCGGCCGCGATCGCCAGAATGAGCGCCGTCAGCGCACCGATGACGAGATGGAGCCTGATATCCACGGTGATCGTGATCGAGGTCCGCTCGACCAGGAGACGAAACGTGCCGACCGGCTTGGGCTGCCCCGAGGCAAGCAGGGCGACCTCCGGCAAGGTCACCGGAAGCTGGCTTTCCTCGAGAATGGGCGGCTTGGCCATCGGGATTCCACCTTTCAAAAGCGCCGAGATTCATTCTCTCGGAAAAGCCTTTGGTGGAAACCACCCCTTTGGTCCGCTCACCCTCGCATCGAAAAATGACAAGATGAAGACACTTTGGCCTGTAACTCCGAACTAACTTATAACCTGTTGATTTGGAGTATTTTTTTCGGCCTGCTTCGGTGACGATTTTGTTACGGAGTCGGGGACACAAAGGTGTGTGTCCCCAAAAGCCCCCCAAAAGCCCTGCGACCCCTACCGCACGTCCGCTTGCGCCGGCCTCGGGTCCGTGCGCCTTGCGGCGAGCAGCCGTCTCACCGTGCCGGCCTGCTCGCTCATGCTCCGGAACAGGAACGGGCTCGAACAATGCGCCTGCAGCACCGTCAGCACGCCCTCATGGGGATCGATCAGATCGGCGGCGCCCACGTCGCTCGGCGGCCATGTGCGCCCGTCCCGCAAGGCGACCAGGAAGGGCCCGACCGGCAGCGCCTCGGGTTCGCCGAACATCGAATTCTCCCAGATCACGACGATCCTCTCCGGAACATTGCCGAGCAGCACTTAGTCGACCGCGATCTCGAACCGGGCATGATCGCCGATGAAGCTGGTCTGGCTCTCCAGCTCCCGCCGCTGGTCCGCCGGCATGTCGGGCGATTCCGCCAGCCATCACCGGCGCTCTTCCCGCGCCTCCGGAGCGAGGACGATCCCGTAATTCCTGATCCGGCCGACCACCACCGCATCGGCATGGCGGACATCGGCGAGATCGATATCGACGGAGACGATGCATGCTTGCGCCGGGGCTGCGATCGCGCTCATCGCAAGGGCCGAAGCCGCGGCGGTCCACCAATCTCGCATCCGATCTCTCCCGCGCGTCTTCCGCTAGACCAAGACATTATGCTGCCTCAGGGCCCGAGGCCAGATGGCTCGCGACGAGGGGACACACACCTTTGTGTCCCCAATTGCATTCTTCGCGACTACTGCGAACCGCCGAAGCTCGGGTAGTAAGTTCGAGGGGTTTGAACGAAATAGCCGGGCAACAGACGGGGTGACAGGTACGTACCTGTCACCCCTGTCCGTCTAACTGTCCCTAGTCTGTCACCGCCCCACGAGCGATCTGGAGGCGAGTCGTAGGCAATTCGTGCCCCCGCAGTTGCTTTTGGCAGTCGCTTCGTTTCTGTGTACATCGAAGCCGTTTCCGGCCGGCGAGGCGGTTCGTATGTTCGACATCGCTCTTTTACAGGTGCTGAAGTACCTTGGCTTTGCCGTCACAGCGGCCTCAGTCATCTGGGGAGTGATTGCGAAGACCAGGTTCGAGGATGCGGCTGGAAACAAGCGCCTTACAGCCGCTGGCCAAATCTCGATTGGGCTGGCCATTGCTGGCTTCCTCGTCGGGGCTGGTGCCTACGGAGTCGAGCAGTCGATTAACGCGTCTGAGAAGACGCGCAAGCAGTCCGCAGATGATCTCGAGAGGGCCCGAAACTTAGCGTTCCAGGAGCGGCAAGAGCGATCGACTGAAGAGACGAGAGCATGGAACCAACGCTTTGAAGAGCTACAGAAAGCGTCGGCTGCTGCAGATCGGCTAGCCGACCGGCTCCTAATAAGCGGTCAGAGCGTAGCGAGACGAGATATTCTGCTGACCAGGCAGATCACCGAGCTTCGCGCAGCCGGGATAGACCGCAGGATTCAAGAAGGGACGCGCGCTAACCTAGGACGTACTGACACCGCCCTCGGGGAAATTGACCGCCTGCAAAACCCAATTTCAGACGTTCGGATCGAGGTGACATGGGAAATACAAGGGACACCTGCGCTCAATCGTTTGCTGATAGAGACGCTTGAGTCAGCCGTTGCCTCACCGGGTGCTCCATCCCCGCCGGCGACAGGAGCGTTACTCTGTGGCGTTGTCGGCCTGGGTGCCTCAGCTCGTGAAGCGTGCGGCCGAGTACCAGACAATCAACTTCATGCGAATGTGGCGGCGCTTTTTCTGCGGGGAACGGATATTCTGTTTGATATAGATGGAGCGTCAGACAGAGATATTACCTTGCTCCTTTCTGGAGAGGGGCCGAACAGGCCGTTTAATGACCAAGTTTTTGAGCTAAGGTTTCATGTGCCAATGGAGCGCGAGCGGTTGCGATTGGTTACCCTCGGCGCGGACGGCAATTTCCTTGTCCCTACGGAGCCGATGGTTGTTACGATAGGCACGCTCGGCCGCATCAACTCGATTCCTGATTTGGAGCGATCTAGACTGATTGTCGTGCCACGCTGGCGGGTTCTATCGTTCGATCCTCCTGCCGGCGTCAGAATGTTACCGTATAAGGTCGTGATTTTCGTCGCTGGTCGTCGCTACACAATAAGTAAGGAAGCGTTTCGGCAGGTCGGTCGGGCGTTCATAGCGGAGTCTATCGGATCTGCTTTCTAGCGCGGGCTTCGCTCATGGCGAGGCTCGGCCCCTCCAGATCCGGCTCCACCCACCCCAATCGCGCGGCCTTCGAAAACAGCCGCTCCGGGCTGTAAAACCGCAGCGGCCAGTCCCGCCGCCCCTCCGGCGCCAGCAAGATCGCGTTGACCCGCTCCGCCAGCCCGCTGCTTTCGCCCCCCGCCAGCACGCGCCGCAGCGTCCGGATGAACAGCTGCGTGATCGTCTCGTGATAGCCTTCCGTCTCGCTGTTCACCCCGCCGACGCTCACATTGTAGCGGCGGATCAGGCCCGGCAGGTCGCGCTCGGGCAGGATGTCCGGCCGTTCGAGGATGATCCACGAGGTGGTGCCGATATGCGCCTCGTGCGTCCATTCGGGTTTCGGCAGGGTGCAAGCGAGGAAGCCCTCGCCCACCCGCCTTATCGCCTCGTCGTGCGGCCAGAGCCGCGGTTCGTGTTCGCTCATTATTCGTCTCCACAAAAGAAAAGGAGCGCGCCGACCTCGCCGGCACGCTCCCTTTTTCATCTGCCCCCTCTCCCATTTGGGGAGAGGGCTGGGGTGAGGGTCTGGCTGGGCGTCAGGCCGCGCTGATCACGGGCTCCCTTATTTGTTGGGTCGATTGGCCGGCTTGCGGCGCGGCGGTGAGGACGTTCGCGTCGACGTGGGTTGCGAATTTGGCGAAATTGTCGGTGAAGAGCCGCACCAGCTTCGCCGCGGTGGCGTCATAGTCGCTCTTGTCCGCCCAGGTGTCGCGCGGGTTGAGGATCCCGGCCTCGACGCCGGGCACGCTGACCGGGACATCGAAGCCGAAATTGGGGTCGCGGCGATATTCGGCATCGCGCAGCGAGCCGTCGAGCGCGGCGTTGAGCAGGGCGCGGGTCGCCTTGATCGGCATGCGGCTGCCGGCCCCGTATTTGCCGCCGGTCCAGCCGGTATTGACCAGCCAGCAGGCGACGCCGCCTCTGGCGATGCGCTCCTTAAGGAGGTTGCCGTAGACCCAGGGGAAGCGCGGCATGAAGGGCGCGCCGAAGCAGGTCGAGAAGGTCGCCTCGGGCTCGGTGACGCCGATCTCGGTGCCCGCCACCTTGGCGGTGTAGCCGGAGAGGAAATGGTACATCGCCTGTTCCGGCGTCAGCCGCGCGATCGGCGGGAGGACCCCGAACGCGTCGGCGGTGAGGAAGACCACGTTCTTCGGCACCGGGCCCATATTATGGTCCGAGCAATTGGGAATGAAGTGGATCGGATAGGCGCCGCGCGTATTCTCGGCGAGGCTGGAATCGTCGAGGTCGAGTTCGCGCGTTTTCTCGTCGATCACGACATTTTCGAGCACCGTGCCGAAGCGCCTGGTGGTCGCGTAGATCTCGGGCTCCGCTTCCGGAGAAAGCCGGATCATCTTAGCGTAACAGCCCCCCTCAAAATTGAAAACCGCGGTGTCCGACCAGCCATGCTCGTCGTCGCCGATCAGGGTGCGGCTCGCATCCGCCGAGAGCGTGGTCTTGCCGGTCCCGCTGAGGCCGAAGAAGACCGCGGTGTCGCCCTTGGGCCCGATATTGGCCGAGCAGTGCATCGGCATGACGCCGGTCGGAGGGAGCAGATAGTTGAGGATGCCGAACACCGACTTCTTCATCTCGCCCGCATAAGCGGTCCCGCCGATCAGGATCAGCCGCTCGCTCAGGTTGACCGCGATCACCGTCTCCGAGCGGGTGCCGTGGCGGGCTGGGTCGGCGCGGAAGCTCGGCAGGTCGATGATGGTGAATTCGGGCTCGAAGCCGGCCAGCTCTTCGGTGCCGGGGCGAACCAGCAAAGTGCGGATGAACAGGCTGTGCCAGGCGAGCTCGTTGATCACGCGCACGCGCACGCGGTGCTCCGCCTGCGAGCCGCCGTAGAGATCCTGGACGAACAGCTCCTTCCGCTCGCCGAGCGCGGTCAGGAAATCCTGCTTGAGCGCGGCGAAATGCTCGGGCGCGATCGAGGCGTTGTTGTCCCACCAGATCGTGCTTTCGGTCTCGGCGTCGCGGACGATGAACTTGTCCTGGGCCGAGCGGCCGGTATGCTTGCCGGTCCTGACGACGAGCGGCCCGTCCTGGGCGAGCAGCCCCTCGCCGCGCTTCAGCGCCTCCTCGACCAGCAATGCCGGGCCGAGGTTCCAGTGGAGCGTCGCGGACGTATCGATGCCCTGGTACGACAGATCGAAGGACGGGACCTGCTGGGCCACGTGAGTTCCTCTCGGGTTACACGGGTCGGCCCCCGGCGAAGGGGGCCTCGTTCATGCCGGGCGCATATCGAAGCGGGGCTGCCGCGTCAAAGGGTAGCGCGGCGAAGCGCCCTTGGCTAAAGCCCGGACTGGCGAGGAAAGGCGGGCAGCAGCACGATATGTCGATAACGATCGCGCTTGTCGACGACGACCGCAACATCCTGACCTCGCTGTCGGTCACGCTGCAGTCCGAAGGCTTCGTCACGCGCCTCTATTCGGACGGCGAGGCGGCGCTGAAGGCACTGGCCGAGAATCCTCCCGATCTCGCCGTGCTCGACATCAAGATGCCGCGCATGGACGGGATGGAACTGCTGCGGCGGCTGCGCGAGAAGTGCGACTTTCCGATCATCTTCCTCACCTCCAAGGACGAGGAGCTGGACGAAGCGCTGGGCCTCGCCATGGGCGCCGACGATTATATCGCCAAACCGTTTTCGCAGAGGCTGCTGCTGGCGCGAATTCGCGCCGTTCTGCGGCGCACCGAGATGCGCGCCCGCCCGCCCGCCGAGGATGACGAGCCCGAGCAGGCCGAGATCGCGCGCGGCCGGCTCAACATGGACCCGGCCCGGCACCGGGTGAAATGGGACGGCCGGGACGTGACGCTCACCGTCACCGAGTTCATGATCCTGGAGGCGCTGGCGCAGCGGCCCGGCGTGGTCAAATCGCGCAACCAGCTGATGGACGTCGCTTATCAGGACGACATCTATGTCGACGACCGCACGATCGACAGCCACATCAAGCGAATGCGCCGCAAGTTCCGCGCGGTCGACGACGATTTCAACGCGATCGAGACGCTTTATGGCGTCGGCTACCGCTTTGCCGAGGAGTAAGCCGCCGGGCCGGATCCGCGGCTGGTCGAAGCGGCTGTCGCTCCGCCAGCGCATCCTCGCGGTCAACATCTTCGCGCTCGCCATCCTCGCCGGCGGCATCTTCTATCTCGACAGCTTCCGCAGCCGCCTGACCCAGGCGCGGGTCGACCAGGCCCAGTCGGAAGCGGTGATGATCGCCCATATGCTCGCCGCGCTTCCGGCCGACCGGCGCGAGCCGATCCTGGTCCGGCTCGGCCGGGATTCGGGGACGCGGCTGCGGCTCTATGCCGCCGATGGCGCGCGGGTGGCGGACAGCTGGCACAATTCGGCTCCGACCTACGCGCTTCGGGACCCCGCGGGGGAGCCCTGGTATCGCGACGTGGCGCTGTGGCTCGACAACGCCTTCGATACGATCGTCGGCGCGCCGCCGCCGCCCGAATTCGTCCCCCCCGCACGGGACGTGCTGGCGGCCTGGCCCGAGGCGCGGGAGTCGCTGCGCAGCGGCAGGCCCGTGCCGATGCTGCGCCGCGCCGCGGACGGCACGCCCTATATCGCCGCGGCGCAGCGGATCGAGGGCACCGACCGGCAGGTGCTGCTCCTGACCGTCAACGCCCGCGACGTGCGCCGCGTGGTGCGCGCCGAACGCTATGCGCTCTTCCTGATCCTGGTCGGGACGCTGATCGTCTCGATCCTGCTGTCGCGCTTCCTCGCCCGCACGATCGCCAATCCGCTGCGCAAGCTCGCCCATGCCGCGCACCGGGTGCGGCGCGGCAGCGCGCGCGAGGTCGACGTGCCGACGCTGCCGCTCAGGACCGACGAGATCGGCCAGCTCGCCCGCGCGATCCACGAGATGACGCAGAGCCTCAGGCAGCGGATCGACGGCGCCGACGCCTTCGCCGCCGATGTCACCCACGAGCTCAAGAACCCGCTCGCTTCCCTGCGCTCGGCGGTCGACACGCTCGAGCGGGTCGAGGATCCGGCACTGAGGAGGCAGATGCTCGACGTGGTGCGGCAGGATGTCGGGCGGCTCGACCGGCTGGTCGTCGACATCGCCGAAGCCTCGCGGCTCGACGCCGAATTGTCGCGGGCGCGGTTCGAGCCGATCGACATCGGCAAGACGATCGAGGGGATGGTTCCGGTCTGGGAGGAGCGCGCGGCCGACCGCGCCCGGATCGCCTTCGCCCGGCCGCGCGTGCGCACCGCGGTGGTCATGGGCGACGAATCGCGGCTGGCGCGGCTCGTCGACAATCTCGTCGACAACGCCCTTTCCTTCTCGCCGCCCCGGGGCCTGGTCGAGATCGGCGCGGCGCGGGTCGGCGAGGAGGTGGTGATTTCGGTGCAGGACGAAGGGCCGGGCGTCCCCGGGGACGCAAGGGAAGCGATCTTTAACCGCTTCCATAGCATCAGGCCCGAAGAGGATTTCGGCCGCCATAGCGGGCTGGGGCTGGCGATTGCGCGGGCGATCGTCGACGGCCATGGCGGGCGGATCGAAATCGAGGACCGCCACGACGGACGAACCGGAGCACGCTTCATCGTCCGCTTTCCGGGAGTCAGTGCATGAAGTCGCCTTCCCTTTCCTCCGAGACGCTGCACGTCAGCGCCGTCGCCATCGGCGGCCGCGCCGTGCTGATCGGCGGCCGCTCCGGCACCGGCAAGTCCGACCTCGCCTTGCGGCTGATCGACCGCGGCGCCAGCCTGGTCAGCGACGATTATACTTACGTCCATCGGGTCAAAGGCCAGGCGCTGGCCTCCGCGCCCGCCAATATCGCCGGCAAGATCGAGATGCGCGGGGTCGGCATCGTCGAGCGCGCACCGGTGACCGACGTTCCCGTCGCATTGTTCGTCGACCTGGAGGGTCAGCCGGAGCGCCTGCCGCGCGGCGAGGACCGGATCGCCATTGCCGGCGTCTCGGTCCCGGTTGTCGCGCTCGACGGCCACCAGGCCTCCGCGCCGCTCAAGGTCGAGGCGGCGCTGCTGCTCCTGGGTCTGCCCGCCGGATGAGCGGCGGGCTCGATATCCTGTCCTTCGCCTTCTCGCGCGGCGAGCCGCCCGACGCGAACCTGGTGCTCGACATGCGCTTCTTGAGGAATCCGCACTGGCAGGACGAACTGCGTCTCCTGTGCGGGCAAGACGCGCCGGTCGGCGACTATATTGCGGGCGATGCGGCCTATGGCGAGGCCATGGCGCGGATCGAGGCGCTGCTGCTCACCCTCCTCCCCCTCTACCTGGCCGACGGAAAATCCTATGTCTCGATCGCGTTCGGCTGTACGGGCGGGCGCCATCGCTCGGTCCATGTGGCGGAGCGAGTCGCGGCACGGTTGCGCGCGGCGGGTTTTTCGCCCAATCTGGTCCATCGCGACCTCGCCGCGCCGCCTCGTGACGGTACCGAGCGATCCGCAGGGGCACGGGCAGACGGCAGCTAAGGTGACTAGATGATCGGTTTGGTATTGGTGACCCACGGGCGGCTCGCGTCCGAGTTCATCGTCGCCATGGAGCATGTGGTGGGGCCGCAGGAGCGGATCGCCGGCATCTGCATCGGCCCCGACGACGACATGGACCAGCGCCGCAAGGACATCGCCAAGGCGATCGCCAAGGTCGATGACGGGACCGGCGTCATCATCCTTACCGACCTGTTCGGCGGCACTCCCTCCAATCTCGCGATCAGCCTGATGAAATCGGACAAGATCGAGGTGATCGCCGGGGTCAATTTGCCGATGCTGATCCGCCTGGAAGGCGCCCGCAAGACGATGGACGTCCGCTCGGCCGTCGCCGCCGCCCGCGAGGCGGGACGCAAGTATATTTCGGTCGCTTCGGAAATCCTCGGCGAGGCGGCCGCATAGGATGGTCAGCCGCACCGTGGAGGTCACCAACAAGCGCGGCCTCCACGCCCGCGCCAGCGCCAAGTTCGTCACCTTGGCCTCGCAGATCGACGCCGCGATCGAGGTCGAGAAGGACGGAAGCAAGGTCTGCGGCACCTCGATCATGGGCCTGATGATGCTCGGCGCCGCGATGGGCGACACGATCACGATCAGCGCCACCGGCCTCGGCGCCGAGCGCGCGGTCGAGCAGCTCGTGGCCCTGGTCGAGGCGCGCTTCCACGAGGGCGCGTGAGGCCGTGCCGCGACAGGTCACGGCCTTCTCCAACCCGCTGGTGAAGCAGGCGCGCTCGCTTCGCGACAAGAAGCACCGGCGCGCCGAGGGGCTGTTCCTGGCCGAGGGCCTGAGGATCCTCACCGAGGCGCGCGAGACGGGCGTGCTGCCGGAGCGGCTGTTCTTCAGCGACGCCTCGCATCCCCTGCTCCAGGCGCTGATCGCGGCCACCGAGGCGGCGGGCGGCGAGGCGATCGAAACCGGCCAGGACGTGCTCCACAAGATCAGCGGCAAGGACAATCCCCAGGCTGTGATCGGCGTCTACCGGGCGTTCGACACGTCGCTCGCCGGGATCGACCGAAGCGCGGCGCCGCTCTGGATCGTCGCCCAGGCGCTGCGCGATCCCGGCAACCTCGGCACCATATTGCGCACCGGCGATGCGGTCCGCGCGGGCGGGCTGATCCTGATCGACGAATGCGCCGACCCCTTTTCGGTCGAGGCGGTGCGGGCCTCGATGGGCGCCCTCTTCACCCAGAAGATCGCCACCGCGCGCTGGGAGGAATTCCTACCTTGGCTGCGCGCCGGGCCGGGGCAGCTCGTCGGCACCAGCCTCAACGCCGCCGCCGACTATCAGGACCTGGTCTACGCGCCGCCAACCTTCCTGCTCGTCGGCAACGAATCGCGGGGGCTGCCCGCCGCTTACGAGGCCGAATGCGATCATCTGGTGAAAATCCCCATGCTTGGGCGGGCGGACAGCCTGAATGCGGCTGTCGCGGTCGCCGTCATGGCCTATGAAGTGGTGAACCAGCGCCGCCGCGCCGAGCCGGAGGAATGATGCCGCAAAGCGATATCGAAATCTCGCGCGCCGCCCGGATGCTGCCGATCGGGGAGGTGGCGGCGCGGCTGGGCATCCCAGACGAGGCGCTCGAGCCTTATGGCCGCTTCAAGGCGAAGATCGCGCTCGATTGGCTGGCGGGGCGCCGCGACGGGCCGCAGGGAAAACTGATCCTGGTCACCGCAATCAACCCGACTCCGGCGGGCGAGGGCAAGACCACCACCTCGGTCGGGCTCGCCGACGCGCTTAACCGGAGCGGCCGCAAGGCGATCGTCGCCCTGCGCGAGCCCTCGCTCGGCCCCTGCTTCGGGATGAAGGGCGGCGCGGCCGGCGGCGGCTATGCGCAGGTCGTGCCGATGGAGGAGATCAACCTCCATTTCACCGGCGATTTTCACGCCATCACCAGCGCCCACAATTTGCTCGCCGCCCTGATCGACAACCATATCCACTGGGGCAATGCGCTCGAGATCGACGTGCGCCGGATCGTCTGGAAGCGGGTGATCGACATGAACGATCGCGCACTGAGGAGGATCGTCCAGTCGCTCGGCGGCGTCGGCAACGGCTTCCCGCGCGAATCGGGCTTCGACATCACCGTCGCGTCGGAGATCATGGCGATCCTCTGCCTCGCCGAGGATCTCGAGGATCTGCGCGAGCGGCTGGCCCGCATCATCGTCGGCTATCGCCGAGACAAGAGCGCGGTCACCGCGCGCGACCTCAAGGCCGACGGCGCCATGACGGTGCTGCTCGGCCAGGCGATCCAGCCCAACCTCGTCCAGACGATCGAGAACAACCCCGCCTTCATCCATGGCGGCCCGTTCGGCAATATCGCCCATGGCTGCAATTCGGTGATCGCGACCAAGGCGGCGCTCGGGCTCGCCGATTATGTCGTCACCGAAGCGGGCTTCGGCGCGGACCTCGGCGCCGAGAAGTTCTTCGACATCAAATGCCGCCAGGCCGGGCTCCACCCCGACGCGGCGGTGATCGTCGCCACCGTGCGCGCGCTCAAATATAATGGCGGCGTTGCCAGGGCCGACCTCGGGCGCGAGAACGTGGCGGCGGTGCGGGCGGGCGGCGTCAACCTCGCCCGCCATATCGAGAATGTCCGCCAGTTCGGCGTGCCGGCCTTGGTCGCGATCAACCATTTCAGCTCCGACAGCGAGGCCGAGGTCGAGGCGGTGCGGGAGATCGCGTCCGCGCATGGCGTCGAGGCCGTGCTCTGCACCCACTGGGCCGACGGCGGTGCCGGAGCGGAGACCCTCGCCGCAAGGACTGCGGCGCTCGCGGATGCCGGCGGCGGCCGGTTCGCGCCGCTCTACGACAACGGGCTGAAGCTGTTCGACAAGATCAATATAATCGCCACCTGCATCTACCGCGCCGACGAGGCGATCGCGGATTCGAGCGTTCGCGCCCAGCTCCATCAATGGGAAAAGGACGGCTACGGCCACCTCCCCGTCTGCATGGCCAAGACTCAGTACAGCTTCTCGACCGACCCGGCTTTGCTCGGCGCGCCCAGCCATCACGTGGTGCCGGTGCGCGAGGTCCGCCTCGCCGCCGGCGCCGGCTTCGTGGTCGCGGTCTGCGGCGACCTGATGACCATGCCGGGCCTGCCCCGGACACCATCGGCGGAGGGGATGCGGATCGACGCGGACGGGCTGATCGAAGGCCTGTCCTGAGCCGGGTAGAAGGGCCTGTCCTGACGCCTTCACCAGCGGTTCAAGCGGCGCCATGCACGTATCCGGCAATTGACGAGGGACGGAGAACGACATGACCCCGATCATGTTCGCGCTGATGGCGGCGCTAGCGCAACCGGGCACCTACGGCGCCGGCGGCAGCGAGCCCTTCTGGTCGCTGGAGATCATCGGCGGTCGGATGATCTACCGCCTCAACGAAGAGGAGATTTCGGTGCGCACGCCGAGGCGCCAGCCGCTTCGGGGCGGCGGCTATCGCTACGTCACCCGCCGCCTCGTCGTCGAGGTCCGCCCGGAGATGTGCGAAGACGAAGCCGAGCGGGCCTATGCGGATACGGTACGGGTGACCGCGAACGGCTACACCGCGGTGGGCTGCGGCGGCAGGCTGTTGCCGCCGGCGACCCTGACCCACACCTCCTGGCGGATCGTCGCGATCGACGGCGCGGCGGTGGCCGGCGACAATTACGTCTTGCAATTCGACGAAGGGCGATTGAGCGGCCAGGCCGGCTGCAACCGCTTGTCCGGCCCCTACCGCCAGCGCGGCCGGCGGCTCACCGCCGGGCCGATCGCGGCGACGCGCATGGCCTGCCCGGGCCCGCGCATGGCGCACGAGCGCAGCGTCCTGAGGCTGCTCGGCGGTCCGGTGCGGATCGCCTTCCCCGACGGCGGAACGATGGTGCTGAGCGGCAACGGCGTATCGATCAGGCTTGAACGGACCTGAAATAGAGGTCGACCGGCGCGCTCCTCCCGAACAGCCCAAATAATCCGTGCGATATGGCTAATCGCCGACGGAGAGCTTAACTCCTTAGACTGTCCCGAGTCGTTCGGCCGATTTCGGGATGGTGTCTCGAGGGGGAGGAACAACCATGCGCTATTCAATCGCCATCTGCCTGGCCGCCGCGGCAGCCGCGGCCTGCACGAATTCGGCGAGCAACAACGCCGCCGACGCCAATGCGTCCTCCAACGGCAGCAACAGCGCCGCGCTCGCGGCGCCCGCCAACGGCACCGCCACCAATGCCGCAGCCACCAATGCCGCCGCCACGGCGCCGGCCAACAGCTCCGCCGCCAGCAGCGCCGCCAGCTACACGGCGCGAGGCTTCGAGCCGGGCTGGGCGCTGAGCATCGCCGGCGGACAGATGGTCTATCAGTCGCAGAACGGGCCGAACCTGACCGTGCCGGCGCCAACGCCGACGCCCATCACCAACGGGTTCGAATTCGTCACCAGCCAGCTGACCGCGCGCTTTACCAACGGCTCGTGCACCGAAGCCAGCGGGCAGGTCGATCCCTATACGGTCCAGGTGACCGTGGCCGGGCAAACGCTGAACGGCTGCGGCCTATAGGTGCGAACGGCGGCCGCGCACCGCTCAGTTCGGCGTGCCGCCCTCGGTCGGGAACAGCTTGGTCAGCGGCCGCGGCGCGCCTTCCACGACCGGCAGCGCCTCGATCTCCTTGCTGCCGCTCGACACCTCCAGCGCCTCGAAGCGCCGCGCCTGGGTCATCACCTGCGTCTCCAGGCTGCCGACGAAGGCGTTGTAGGCGCCCATGGCGAGCTCGAGGTTGCGGCCCATGCGCGCGACGTGGCCGCCCATGGTGGCGAGGCGGGAATGGAGCTCCTTGCCGAGCCGGGCGATCTCGGCGGCCTCCTGCGCGATCTTCTCCTGGCGCCAGACCGAGGAGACGGTGCGCGCGATGGCGACGAGGTTGGTCGGCGTCGCGAGCAGCACGCGCCGCTCGAACGCCCATTCCCAAAGCCCGTCATCCTGCTCCAGAGCGGCGGTAAGGAAATGCTCGCCGGGAATGTACATCACCACATAATCGGCCGCGTCGCCGAACTGGTCCCAGTAATTTTTCGAACCGAGCTTCTGGGCGTGCACGCGGATGGAGGCGGCGTGGGCCTTGAGATGCTGCGTCCGCGCCGCCTCGTCGACCTCCTCGCTGGCGTCGAGAAAGGCGTTCAAGGAACATTTGGCGTCGATGATCAGCTTGCGCCCGCCCGGCAGTCGCACGATCACGTCGGGGCGGAGGCGGCCCTCGTCAGTGTCGATCGACACCTCGGACTGGAAATCGGCGAAGGGCGAGAGGCCCGCTTGCTCGAGCACGTTCTTGAGGGACTGCTCGCCCCAGCGCCCCCGCGCCTTGGGGCTTGAGCGCAGCGCGTTGACGAGATTCCTGGTCTCGTCGCGGACCTGGCTGTGACCGGCATGGAGCAGGGTCACCGCCTCGCGCAGGGCCTCGTAGCTTCCCACCCGCTCCTTCTCGACCTTGGTCAGCCCCTCCTCGTAGCGCTTCAGCGTCGCCTCGACCGGCTGGAGCAGGGCCTTCAACTGGGCCTCGCTCTTCTCGCTCGCCTGGTTGAAGCGCGAATCGGCACGTTCGAGGAACTGCTTTTGCGCCTCGCTCAGCAATTTCGCGCCGACTTCGTGGAACTGGGCGGTGAGCGCCTCCTTGGCCTCGACCATCTCCTTCATCCGCGCCTCGAAATTGCGGGCGTCGCCCTGCAGCGCGGCGAGATCGCGCATCGCCGCGTCTCGCTCCTGGGTGACACCCTCCAGCGTCGCGCGAAGCGACTCGGCCGCCTTCGCCCGCTCCTCCAGCGCGCCCGTCCGCCCGCGCGCGGCGAACCAGCCCAAGGCGGCGGCCGCGATCAGCAATGCGGCGACGAGGAGAAGGGTCAGCAGGTCCATGCGCAGCGGATCCAGGTGGAACGAAATGCGAACCTAGAGCAGTGGCCGCTTTGGCTCAACCCGTCTTCGTCACTCCCGCGAAAGCGGGAGTCCAGACGGCGCGCGAGCAGATTCGGAGTTCGTCTGGATTCCCGCTTTCGCGGGAATGACGGGGAGGTGGCTCAGGCCGCCGCCTTGCGTGCCTTGGCGATCTTCCTGAGGATCATCTCGCGCTTGAGGCGGGAGAGGTGGTCGATGAAAAGGATGCCCTGGAGATGGTCCATCTCGTGCTGGAGGACGACGGCGAGGACGCCCTCGATATCCTCCTCGTGGGCGACCCCCCGCTCGTCGAGCCAGCGGGCGCGGATGCGATCCGGCCGGTCGACCTCGGCGAACTGCTCGGGGACCGAGAGGCAGCCCTCGGTATAGGGCACCTGCTGGTCCGAATGGGTCAGGATTTCGGGGTTGATGAAGACGCGCGGATCGCGCACCGGCTCGCCGTCCTCGACCTCCGGCTCCTGCAGGTCGATGACCAAAAGGCGCCTGGGCACGCCGACCTGGACCGCGGCGAGGCCGATGCCGGGCGCCGCGTACATCGTCTCGAACATGTCGGCGATCAGCGCCCGCGTCTCGTCGGTCACCGCCTCGACCGGGGTCGAGATCTGGCGCAGGCGCGGATCGGGCACTTCGAGGATGGGCAGGATGGCCATGGCTGGAAAATAAGGCGAAAGCGGCGATTCTTCAAGCGATGGGGCGTCTGGCCCGGAGCGCTTGGGCCAACGTCCCTTCGTCGAGATAGTCGAGCTCGCCGCCGACCGGTAGGCCGTGGGCGAGCTGGGTGATGCGGATCGGGAAGCGCTCGAGCCGCTCGGCGAGATAATGGGCGGTGGTCTGGCCCTCGAGCGTCGCGTTCATGGCGAGCACGACCTCGTCCACGCCGCCGGCGGCGACGCGGGACACCAGCCGGTCGATGCCGAGATCCTCGGGCCGGATCCCCTCGAGCGCGGAAAGCCGGCCGCCGAGCACGTGGAAGCGGCCGGGGAAGAGGCGCGAACGATCGAGCGCCCACAGGTCCGAAACCTCCTCGACGACGCAGAGCAGGCGCGCGTCGCGGCGCTCGTCGGCGCAGATCGCGCAGGGATCGGAGGTGTCGACATTGCCGCAGATCGCGCAGACCGAGAGATTCTCGTCGACCTGGGTCAGAGCGCGCAACAGCGGCGTCAGCGCGGTCTCGCGGCGCTTCATCAGGTGCAGCACCGCGCGGCGGGCCGAGCGCGGCCCCAGGCCGGGGAGGCGGGCCAGCGCCTGCGTGAGCGCTTCGATTTCGGTGGAGGCCATGGGAGGGAGATAGAGGAGGGTGGCGGAGGCGGGCAAGCCTCGGTTAGAGCATCTCCATGCGCATCGCCTTCATGGGAACGCCGGACTTCGCCGTGCCGACATTGGATGCCCTTATCGCCGCGGGGCACGATCTCGCCGCGGTCTATTGCCAGCCGCCCAGGCCCGCCGGGCGGGGCAAGGCGCTTGCCCCCTCCCCCGTGCAGAAGCGCGCCGAGCAAGCGGGGATCGAGGTGCGGGCGCCGGTCTCGCTCAAGGGGGCGGACGAGCAGGCGGCGTTTGCCGCGCTCGAGCTCGATGCCGCGGTGGTGACGGCCTATGGGCTGATCCTGCCCGCGCCGATCCTTGCGGGCCCGCGCTGGGGCTGCCTCAACGTCCACGCCTCGCTGCTGCCGCGCTGGCGGGGCGCCGCGCCGATCCAGCGCGCGATCCTGGCGGGCGACGCGCTCACCGGCGTGACGATCATGCAGATGGAGCGCGGGCTCGATACCGGGCCGGTGCTGGGCGCGATGCCGGCGCCGATCGGGCGCAAGACCGCCGGCGAATTGAGCGCGGAGCTGGCCGGGATCGGCGCGAGGCTGATGATCCGCGTCCTCGGCCATTTTCCCCATGACATCGGCCGCGTGCCCCAGAGGGAGGCGGGCGCCACCTATGCGCCGAAGATCGGCAAGGCCGAAGCGCGGCTCGATTTCGCGGAGCCCGCTTTGCAGGTCGAGCGCCAAATCAGGGCCTTCAACCCAGCGCCCGGAGCCTTCTTCGAATATGAAAATGAGCGAATCAAGGTGCTTGCGGCTGAAGTCTCGGAGCTGAGCGGAGCGCAGGGCACGGTCCTCGACCATGGCCTCGCCATCGCCTGCGTGGAAGGATCGATCGTGCCGAGCCTGGTCCAGCGGGCCGGACGCGGGCCGATGATGCCGGCCGAATTGCTGCGCGGCTTCGCGATTCCGGTGGGCGCGGCGCTCAAGTGACCCGCTTCCGCCTGACCATCGAATATGACGGCCGCCCGTTCATGGGCTGGCAGCGCCAGGCGCACGGCCCTTCGGTCCAGCAGGCGATCGAGGAGGCGATCCAGGCGATCACCCGGGAGCAGGTCACGCTGCATGCGGCGGGGCGTACGGATGCCGGCGTGCACGCGCTGGCGATGACCGCCCATGTCGACATCGCCAGGCCGATCGCCGCTTCGCGCCTCGCCGACGGGACCAATGCCAAGCTGAGGCCGCTTCCCGTCGCCATCCTCGGCGCCGAGGAGGTCCACGGCGATTTCCACGCGCGCTTTTCGTGCACCGGCCGCCGCTACGTCTACCGCATCTCCAACCGGCGGGCGCCGCTGGCGCTCGAAGCCGGGCGGGCGTGGCGGGTGCCGGTCGTGCTCTATGCGGACGAAATGAACAAGGCCGCGCAAGTGCTTGTCGGCCAACATGATTTCACGACCTTCCGCTCGGCCCATTGCCAGTCGGAAAGCCCCGTGAAGACGCTGGACCGGCTGACCGTGCGGCGGCTGGGGGAGACGATCGAGATCGAGGCGGCGGCCCGCTCCTTCCTCCATCACCAGGTCCGCTCGATGGTCGGCTGCCTCGAGCTGGTCGGCCGCGGCAAATGGACCAAGGCGGACCTCAAGGCGGCGCTGGAGGCGAAGGACCGCGCCGCTCTGGGCTTCAACGCGCCGCCCGACGGGCTTTACTTCGCGGCGGCGCTGTACGGGGGCGGTTACTCGTAACCGTCCCCAGTCCGAAGACCTTGTGCAGCGATTTCTCCAGCATCAGCAATTGCCAGAGCAGCCGGCCATGATCGGAGCGGCCGCTTTGATGGGCTTCGGCGAGGCGGCGGATGGCCTCGGCGTCGAACCAGCCGGTCTCGGCCAGCGCCGACCCCTGCCCGATGGCGAGCGCCTCTTTGGCGAGCGGCCCCCGGAACCAGGCCGAGACGGGCGTCACGAACCCCATTTTCCTGCGATTGAGGATCTCGTCGGGGAGCCTGGATTCCAGCGCCCGCTTCATCAGCCATTTGCCGCTGCCGCCCCTGAGCCGCAGCTTCGCCGGCAGCCGCGCCGCGAACTCGACCAGCCGATGATCGAGCAAAGGCTCGCGCGCCTCGAGGCTCACCGCCATCGAGGTGCGGTCGACCTTGGTCAGGATGTCGCCCGGCAGCCAGATCTTGAGATCCGCATATTGGGCGCGGGAGAGCGAGTCGTTCGCGGGCGCGTCGTCGAAGGCGCGAATATAGCGCTCCTCCGCGACATGGCCGTGCAACGGCGCGGTCAGCACCTGGCGGCGGATCGGCGGCGGCGTGACGCCGACGGCGTTGGCATAAGCGGCGCCGCTCCCCTGCCCCAGCGCCTGCAGCGTCGTCTTGGCGCGAAACATCTGCGGCGCCCAGTCGAGCTTGGGATAATGGTCGCCGAGCAGGCCGGCGGCGCGCGCGAACGGCGCCGGCAGCAGGCGGCGCACCCGCTCCTCGGCGGAGAACAGGCGATAGCGGCGATAGCCCGCCATCGCCTCGTCGGCGCCGTCGCCGGACAAGGCCACCTTGACCTTCTCGCGGGCCAGCTCGGAGACCCGGTAGGTGCCGAGCGCGGAGGCGTCGGCGAAGGGCTCGTCGAAGGCGGCGGCCAGGATGTCGATCAGCTCGAAATCCTCCGACGCGACGATCCGGGTGCGGTGATTGGTCGCGAACAATTCGGCGACCAATGCGGCGTAACGCGTCTCGTCATGGTCGGCCTCATCGAAGCCGATCGCGCAGGTCTCGACCGCGCCCCGGCTCGCCTCGGCCATGAAGGCGACCACCGCCGAGCTGTCGACTCCGCCCGAGAGAAAGGCGCCCAAGGGCACGTCGGCGACCATCCGCGAGACGACGCCCTCGCGCAGCCGCTCGACCATCTCCTCCTCGAGCGATTTCACCGAGGCGCGGACCGGATTGGAGAAGTCGACGTCCCACCATTTCACCGGCGCCGGCATCGGCCGGCCGCGGCGCCAATACAGAAAATGGCCGGCTGGGAGCTTGGCGACGCCTTCGACGATCGAGGCATCGTCGGGAACGTAGCCGAAGGCGAGATAATCTTCGATCGCCTGCGCGCTCGGGTTTCGGCGCAGCAGCGGATGGGCGAGCAGGCCCTTGAGCTCGGAGGCGAAAACGAAAGCGCCGTCCGAGAGCATGGCGTGGAAGAGCGGCTTCACGCCGAGCCTGTCGCGGGCGAGAAACAGCGAATCGGTCGGCGCGTCGTAGAGCGCGAGGGCGAACATGCCGTTGAGTTTCGCCAGGCAGTCCGGCCCCCATTGCCGCCAGGCGGCGAGGATCACTTCGGTGTCGCTCTCGGTGCGGAAGGCGAAGCCCTTGCCCTCCAGCTCGGCGCGCACCTCGCGGAAATTGTAGATCTCGCCATTATAGCTCAGCGCCTCGCGGCGGTCGGGCGAGAGCATGGGCTGGGCGGCGGCATCGCTCAGATCGATGATCGAAAGGCGGCGATGGCCGAGGCCGACGCCCGGCGCGGTCCACACGCCGCTGCCGTCGGGCCCGCGATGGGCGAGCGCGTCCGCCATCGCCTCGATCCGCGCCGGATCGACCGGCTTGGGGACGTCGGGATGGAAGATGCCGGCGATCCCGCACATCGGCTCTACTCGAGGCCGGCGGCGCGGTCGGCGAGCCGGTCGATCGGGCCGAGCGCGCGAACGAATTCGTCGATCGCCGGCCGGGATCGGCTCGACACGAGGACCGCGACGGCGCGCTGGGGACCGCCGAACAACCTTGTCTTCAGCGTTTCCAGCTTCACGCCCACGCCGCTCCCCGTCACGATGTCGCCGACGCGATAGAAGCTGACGACCTCGCGTTCCACCCCGTGCGAGGCGATCCGTTCCGCGCGTCCGTTCGGCGGCGCGGCGGCGTTCGCGGTCCAGGCCCAGCCGCCGTCGGGCGCCACCGCGCCCTGGCCGAAGCCGACCAGCTCGCGCCCCTCGCTCTGGCTCGCGAAAACGATGATGGCGAGATCGACCGCCCGGCCCTGCCCGTCGCGAAAATGCGCGAGGCGGACGAGGTCGGCGCCGGCGAAATGCGGCCGCCAGGCGCGGCCTTCGCCGACGGGGACGCGCTGCCAGCCCGGCAGGTCCGGCATGGCGATGCCGGCGGGCGCCGGGCGGACGCCGGCGGCGGCGACCAGGCTCGACCAGGCGAGCGGCAGAGCGGCGATGAAGAGGAGGACGGCGCCGAGATGAGCGAGGCGCGCGCCGCGCGGCGCCCCGGGCTGGAGCGCCTTTGCATCGAACCAGGGATCGTTGACGCCGCGGTCGAAGAAACGCCAGCCGGCGCCGAGGATGATGGCGATGACGATGGCGAAGAAGATGCCGCCATAGACGACATGGTCGAAGCTCTCCGCGAATTCGTTGCTGCCGCTTCGATGCGCGACATAGATCGTTCCCCAGGCGCGGACGCCGTTGGCGAGGATCGGCACGACGATCGCGACCGCCATGAACGCGATCCGCCGCGGCCAGGAGCGGAAGCAGACGTTGGCGACGAGCGCGCCGAACGCGGCCATTGCGATCAGGAACTTGACCCCCGCGCAGGCCTCGGCGACCTTGAAATAGCCGGTCGGCGTGGTGATGAAAATGCCTTCGAGATGCGCGGGCACGCCGGTCAGCGCGAGCAGCGCCGCGGTCATCTCGGCGGTCAGCGTCTGCATTGCCGGGACCAGCTCCTCGCCGACCGGGACCAGGAACAGCGCGTAGAAAAGCGGGAAAGCGAGGCCCCGCGCGACCGCCTTGCCGAGGCAGGCGACGACCGCGCCCTGCAGCATCAGGACGAGGCCGAGATGGCGCGCGAAGGCGATGCCGCCCGCTTCGCCGAGCAGCCAGCCGAGCGCGCCGGCGCCGGCGAGAACCAGCCCCGGCCACCAGGCGGCCGGCGTGAGCCGGGCCAGCTCGGCGCGGCGCTGCGCCACCAGCCAGGCGATGATCGGCCCGACCAAAAGGCAATGATTGAAGGTCGAGCTCGACCACCAGATCGAGACCATGGCGAGGGCGTCGCGCGCGAACAAGGCGAGGATGACGGCGCAAGCGAGCGCCAAGGCGGCGAGATGCGTGCGCCAGGGCGTCCGCGCGGTTGCTTCAGCGGAGATGGCGAGCGCGGTCATGCCGCCTGCTTCCGTTCGCTCAGCCCGAGCATGGCGGCGAGCGGGGCGAGCTGCGCGTCCCAGCCATAATGCGACACCATGCGGGCCCGGGCGGACTCGGCCATGGCGGCGGCGCGCTCGGTCTCCTCGAACAGGGTCAGCACGGCGTCCGTCTGGTCGCGGGCGCTGTCGGCGACGATCAGATCGGTGCCGGGCCGGGCGTCGATGCCTTCGAAGGCGCCCGTCGAAGCGACCACCGGCCGGGCCATCGCCATCGCCTCCAGCACCTTGTTCTGGACGCCGCGCGCGATCCGGAGCGGTGCGACGACGACGGACGCGGCGGCAAGCCAGGGACGGACGTCCGGCACCTCGCCGGTGACGATGACGCCGTCCCGCCCATCAAGCTCGCGCACCGCGGCGACCGGTCGCCGGCCGACGATGGCGAAGCGCGCGGACGGCTGGCAGGCCCGGATTGCGGGCATCACCTCGCTGGCGAAGGCGCGCACAGCCTCGACATTGGGGAGATAGTCCATCTGGCCGGTGAACACGATCAGCGGCACCGGTGGATCGGCGAGCGGCGGGAACGCGCCGTCGGGGTCGTAGAAATCGAGATCCACGCCGTTGGAGAGCGCGCGGATATCGGCGCCCCGGGGGTTCACCGCCTCGCGGAACAGGGCCGCCTCGGCGCCGCTGACGAAGAGGCCGATATCGGCGCGTTCGGCCACCGCCTTCTCATAGGCCTCGAGCCGCCGGGCCTCGCGCAGCAGCGCCAGCCTGCGCAGCCCGCGGCCATCGGCCGCGTAGCCCGCATATTTGGCCGAATCGAAATCGACGAAGTCCATCACGAAGCGCTGCCTCGTACCGGCGGGAACGAACTGGGCCATCTGGATCGAGAACGCGAAGACCGCGCCGACCTGTGGGCGGGCGAGGATGGCCCGCGCGAAATCTTCCATGCCACCGCCATGGAAGGCGGCGATCGTGGCGGGCTGGTTGCGCAGCAAGGCGCGCAGCGGCCAGCCGCGCTTGCGGTGGCGCGGCTCGATATAGGCCTCGCCGAGCGAGCCGCCCATGGCTTCGCGCAGCGCGGCGAGATGGGCGGCGTCCGCCGCATCGTCGGCGAAGGCGCCGAGATGGACGGTGGCGTGAAGGCCGAGATGGCGCAGCACATGCCAGGACCGCATCTTGTCCCCCCGGTTCGGGGGAAAGGGGATGCGGTGGGCGAGGAAAAGCAGCTCGGGCTTCATCCGAGCCCCCGGGCGATGGCGGGCCCGACGCGGTTGGCGAGCCAGAGCGGCAGGCGCCGCCAGGCGGCGATCTTGAGGCGATATTTGGGATCGAGCGGATTGACCTCGCGCGGCGCCGCGCCGTCCAGGGTACGGACCGCGTAGGTGAGCGGCCGCTCCTCGAAATCCCAGATGCGCTTGCGCGCCCAGGGACCGGTGCCGATCTTGGAGCGGCCGAAATCGGCGCGCGTGCAGCCGCGCGCGATCGCGCCGCGCATCAGCTCGTAATAAACGAGGTCGTTGGCGCGGCATTTCCGCGCCTCCCAGGTACCGCCGCCCCAGAAAGGCTGGCAGGTCCTGCCGAGATAGAAATTGAGCAAGGCGGCGAGCGGCCGGCCGTCCTTCCAGACGACCACGATATCGGCCTCGTCGCCAAAATGGTCGAGCGCCGCCTCGAACAAAGCGCGCGGGAAGACCGGCGTGCCGAGGTTGCGCACGCTTTCGGCATAGACTCGATAATGGGCGTCGCGGTGGCGGCGGTCGCTGCCCGCGGAGGTTTCGAGATCGGAAGCGAGCGCCCGGCGCACTTCGGCGCGCTGGCGTCGCGGGATGATGCCCAGCAGCGCCCCCTCGTCGGCGGGAAGGTCGCGCACGAAATTGGCGTAGACGCCGCCGCTCGCCTGCCAGCCCGCGGGCACGGCGCCGCCGCGCAGCTCGGCGGTCGGGCAGCCGAGCGCCAAAGCGAGGTTCCAGGCGGCGTCGGCCAAAGCGGAGGCGGTTTCATCATCCTCGGCCAGGGCTCCGCCGCCGGTGGCGAAACCGGCCGAGACCAGGGCATTGCCGAACAGGCGCGAGCGGATCTCGGTGAGCGGCAGCACGCCGCGCACCGCGCCGGCCTGCTCCGCGACCAGATAGTGCGCGCGCTGGCCGGTGCCCTGTTCGACGGCGCGGCTCCATTGCGGCAGATGGAAGGGCGTCGCCCCGGCATGACCGCGGACGAACGCCTCCAGCCGCTTATCGTCGGGCGAAGCGGCCTGGACCTTGAGTGCCGGAATCGGGCTCAGCGCGTTCATTTGAGCCGCGCCTGCTCGGCGGCGGCGACCTCGTCGGTCCGGCCCCATCTGTGGTCGCGCAGCAATTTGAGGAGCTTGGGCTCCATCACGTCGAGATTGGTATAATGGCGGATCTTGGAGCGGACCGGCGCGTCCTGGACGCGCGGCTGGTCCGGATCGACCTCCCACGGATGGAAATAGAAGACAGCCGGGCGGTCCTCGGCGTGGTTGACGCGGGCGATCGCCCAGCTCGAAAAGCGATAGGGCAGCAGGCGGAAGAAACCCCCTCCCCCCGCCGCTAAGCGCCGGCCGGCGATCGAGACCGTGGTCACCGGCAGCTCGATCAGGTCCGCGCCCGCGACCGGACGCCAGGCGAAGCGCGGCGAGTCGCGCCAGCCATAATGGTCGTGGCGGATCGGCGCGACGCTCGACGAATAGGCATAGCCGCGTTCGGCCAGCGCCGGATGCGCGAAAGGGGTGCGCGCGTCGATCGAGAAGCTCGGCGCGCGATAGCCGGTCGGCGATCGCCCGGCGGCGTCCTCGATCGCCTTGTGCGCCTTGTCGAGATCGGCGCGGAACGCGGCCTCGTCCATGTTGAAGACGCGCTGATGGTCCCAGCCATGGCTGGCGATTTCGTGGCCGGCCTCGGCGATGCGGCGGATCAAGGCCGGGTGGCGCGCGGCGACCCAGCCCAGGGTGAAGAACGTCGCCTTGACGCCGGCTTGCTCGAAGAGCGCCAGCACATGGTCGGTGTTGCGCTCGACGCGGCCCGGGATCGTCTCCCAGGTCTCGCGCGCGATCACCTTTTCGAAGGCACCGACCTGGAACCAGTCCTCGACATCGACCGACAGCGCGTTCTTCATCGGTCCCCCAAGCTCAAGCCGCGTGGGTACGGTAGGCCGGTTCCTGGCTGTTTTCGACCCAGTCGACGAGCAGGATGAGCACGCGGCGCAGCATCGCCTCCTGTTCCTCCGAGCGCGCCTCGAGCGCGGCGATGCGGCGCTCGAGCGCCGGATCGGGCACGAGGACCGGCTGCGGCGCCGGCTCGTTGGCCGCGACCGGCGCGGCGCGGGCCGAGCGGAGCGGCAG
>JBKJZJ010000228.1:0-2818 GCA_046715355.1 Allosphingosinicella sp.
CGCACCGTGATCGAGCGCCAGGCGCGGCTCGCCGCCTCCGCCGGCGCCAATCCCGTGCTGATCTTCGTCGAGCGCCTCCCGGCCGCCCTCAGCGCCGCGATCGAGCGCCTGCGCCGCGACCGCGTGCCGGTCAAGATCGTCCGCACCCCTGAAGAAGCAGCGGACGCGGTCGACCCGTTCGACCGGCTGCTGCTGGTCGCGGACGGAGCGATCGTGCCGGCGGCGCAACAGGTCAAGCGCGCCGCCGAGCCCGGCGCCGCCGTGCTTACCGTTCCCGACGCCGGCTATGGCGAGCTTTACGAGCGGATCGACGCCGAATCGCGCTGGGCCGGCCTCGCCGCGATCGACGGCGCGCTGCTGCGCGAGACCTGCGGCATGCTGCGCGACTGGGACCTGCAATCGACGCTGCTGCGCCGCACGCTCCAGGCCGGCGCCGGCCACGTTCCGGCCGACGCCGCCGCCGCCGTCGCCATCCTCGATCGCGAGGCCGATCTCGACGCGCTCGAGCGCCGGATCATCGCCAGCGCCGACGCCGCCAGCCGCGGCTGGGCGGATTTCGTGCTCGCCCCGATCGAGCGCGCGGCGACCATGGTGCTGATCGGCAGCCCGGTCTCGCCGCAGATCGTCGGCCTCGCCGCCGCCTTGCTCACCGCTCTGGCCGCGGCCAGCTTCTATGTCGGCTGGTACTGGATCGGCCTCGCCAAATTGCTCGCCGCCACGCCGCTCGAGGGCATCGCCACGCGGCTGGCGCGCCTCAGGATGCAGAGCGGCGTTCGGCAGAGCTGGTGGGCCTATCTGGTGCCGCTCTTCGCCGCCGCCGCCTTCGTCATCCTCTCCTACCGGCTGGTGCCCGCCCATGGCTGGGGCATGGTGCTGCTCGCCTTCGTGACGCTCGCCTTCCTCGCCGCGCTGGCGGTGGAGAGCGAGGGCCAGCAGATCCAGGGCGCGATCCTGCTCGCCGAGCGCAAGGGGATGAGCTGGCTGATCCTTCCCTTCGCCCTTTTCGGCCTGTGGAACGCGGCCTTCGCCTTCCTGTTCGCTTATGCCGCTTTCTCCTTCTTCTGGGCGCAGCAGCAGATCCATGCGCGCCTGCGCCATTTGGGTCAGGATTAGCGGCGCTTTAACCCTGTGCGGACTAAGATAAAGCATGGCCGAAGCCGGATCGAATGAGCGAGGGACTCAAGGCGACGCCGCGCGCCTGCTGCTGGCCGCGGCGCGCGAGCGTTTCGCCGTCGCCGCGACCGACCTGCTGCTGCCCGACCGCGCCCGCCTGACCGAGTGGCAGCGGCTCACCGCCGCCGCCTTGCTGACCCGGCTGATCCTCGGGCTCGAGGACGAGCTGCGCGCCCGCCTCGCGGCCCGCTTCGAGGACCATCCCGCCCTCCATGCCGCTTTGTCTTCCGCTCGCGTGCCGATCGCGCTGCCGATCCTCGAGCGCGCGAATGTGCTGAGCGACGCCGATCTCGGCAACGTCCTCGTCCGCCGCGTCGAGGAGCATCGCTTCTGGAAAGCGCATGCCCCGGCCGAAGGCGCGGATTTCCTGTTCGAGCTGGTCCGCGATCCTGATGCCGAGGTCGCCGCCGAGGCGATGGAGCTGGTGATCGCCCGCGCGCGCCGCTTCGACCGCTTCCAGGAGCCCGAACTGGGCCAGATCGAGCTGCCCGCCGAGCTCCAGCACAAGCTGGTCTGGCTCGTCGCCGCGTCGCTCCGCCATTATATCGTCCAGCAGCACGGCCTCTCCGCGGTCGACGGCATTATCGAGGAGGCGGGCAGCGCGCTGATCGCCGCCCATGACGAGGGCAATATCCTCGAATCGCGCGCCATGCGGATGGCGCAGAGGCTGCGCCGGCTCGGCCGCCTCGACGGCGCGGCGCTCGAGCGTATCCTCTCCGAAGGCATGCTGCCCTTGTTCATCGCCGGCGCCGCGACTCTCACCGGCCTCGACTATGCCGCGGCCTGGGAGATGATCGCCGACCCCAGGGGGCGCGGCCCGGCGATATTGCTGCGCGCCGCCGGGGTCGAGCGCGAGGCCGCCGCCGCCATCCTGCTCGTCGCCAACAGCCGCGGCCCGCTCGTCTCGGGCGCCGAGGGCGACGCCACCGCCGCCCAGCTCGCGCTCTACGACAGCCTCGACGAGGCCGGCGCCGGCGAGGTGCTCCGCCTGTGGCGCGCCGATCCCGGCTACCGCGCCGCCGTCGCCAGGGTATCGACCCGCGGCCGCCCGTCCGCGGAGGCGGCATGAGCAGCGCGCCCGAGCTCGACACCGTCGCCGGCCGGCTCGACGCCGAGGGCCGCCTGATCGCCGCCGATCCGGCGCTCGCCGCCTTGCACGAGCAGGCCGGCGGGAGCGAAGGCGGCGTGCTCGCCGTGCCGCAGATCGCCGCGCTCGCCCGGCTCGCCCAGCGGCTCGGCATCACCATCTCGCGCGCCGCCGTCGCCGCCGACGGCGACCGCGACGTCGATCTGTGGGTGCGCGCCGCGCCCGAGGGGAAGGAGGTCGCGCTCGCCATTTCGGGCTGGTCCGGGCGGCCGCCTCGCCCGCCCGCGCCGGTTGCGCCGCGCGAGCGCGAGGCCGATTTCCTGCGCGCCGCCGCCGACTGGACCTGGGAGACGGACGATACGCTCCGCCTCACCGCTCTGTCGCCCGGCGCGTCCGCGGCGATCGGCGGCGCGCCCTCTTCCTTCCTGGGCAGGCAACTCACCCGCCTGTTCCGCTTCAAGGAGATTGCGGACGGCGCCCTGCCTATCCTCACCGCTTTGGCCGTGCACAAGGCGTTCGACGGCCAGGCGGCCGAGCTGCGCGGGGGCCGCGAGGGCC
>JBKJZJ010000229.1:0-4842 GCA_046715355.1 Allosphingosinicella sp.
CTGCCTTATTCGACGCTCGGCTTCCTCCAATATGTCGCGCCATCGCTGCAATTCCTGCTCGCCGTGCTGGTCTTCGGCGAGCGCTTCACCGCCGCCCATGCCTTGTGCTTCGGCGCGATCTGGGTCGCGCTCGCCATCTTCAGCGTGGAGGGGCTGCGCGCGGCGCGGGCGCGTGTCGCCATCGTGGCTTGAGCCCGAGCACGATCGAGTTCATCTTGGCCCCCGACAGACGGGGGAGGATATGATGAAGACGGATCCGAGGATCGACGCCTATATCGCCCGCCAGGCGGATTTCGCCAGGCCGATCCTGCTTCACCTGCGCGAAATCCTGCACGCCGCCTGCCCGGATTGCGAAGAGACGCTGAAATGGAGCTCGCCCTCGTTCATCTACAAGGGCAAGATCCTCGCCGGCTTCGCCGCGTTCAAGGCGCACGCCGCCTTCGGCTTCTGGGCCGGCAGCCAGATACTCGAAACCGGCGCCCGGCAGGAAAGCGCGATGGGGCAGTTCGGCCGGCTGACCTCGCTCGACGACCTGCCGCCGCGCGCGGAATTGATCGGGCTCGCGAAGAAGGGGATGAAGCTTATCGACGACGGCGTGAAGCCGGTCCGCAACAAGCATGCGAAGGCCCCCTTCACCGTGCCGCAGGATCTGCGCGCGGCGATCGACGGAACGCCCGCGGCCGCCGCGACCTGGGAGAATTTCCCGCCGTCGTGCCAGCGCGAATATGTCGAATGGGTGACCGAGGCCAAGCGCGACGAGACCCGCGCCAAGCGCCTCGCCCAGAGCATCGAGTGGCTGGCCGAGGGCAAGCGCCGCAACTGGAAATATGAGAGTTGCTGAGGAGGGTGCCATGCCCGCGCGATTGCTCCCGCTGCTCGCCCTGCTCATGCCCGCTGCGGCGATCGCGCAGGCGGGCGCGGTCGCCGGCCGGGTCACCGATGCGGGCGGCCGGCCGCTGACCCGCGCGAGCGTGGCTGTGCAGGGTAGCGACGTTCGCGCCTACACCAACGAGCGCGGCGAATACCGCCTGACCCTCGTCCGCCCCGGGCCCGTCAGAATCCGCGCGTCGAAAGTCGGCTATACGGCCTCCAGCCGCACGGTCACGGCGGTCGCGGGGGCGACCGTGTCGCGCGATTTCCGGCTCCTGCTGCCCAATGCCGAGCGCGAGGAGCTCCCGGTCCGCTGATCCTATTGCCCGCCAGTCAGGTTCGCGTTCGCCGCTTCGAGCTCGTTGGCGCTGACCTGCGTGCCCGGCGGCGCCGTCGGATCGGCGGGGAGCGGGGGAACGGGGCGGCAGGCCGGCAGGCCGAGCTGGACGGTTTCCCTGCAATCGCGGACCTGGACATCGTCGTTCGGCGCGATGAAAACCGCCCAATTGCCGCCCTGCCCGCAAAGCACCACCCACATGGCGAGGTCGCCATGCTGCTGCTGATAGGCGAGCCCGACGACCCGGCGGCATCTTTTGCCGCTACCGGCAACCGCCCGCATCAGGCCGATCCGCTGGTTGAGCGGGGACAGCGTCTTGAGCCTATCGCTGCCGGGATTGGCGATCTTGATCGCGGGCGCGTGGGCGTTGGGCGCCGAAGTGTCGCCGCAGCCGGAAACGGCCAGAGCAAGCCCGAGCGCGGCGCCGGTGGTGAGGCTCTTCATCTCTTCCTCCTCGCCGCCACAATGAGCGAAGCGGCCTTGCGGTTGCGTCGCCGCCCGCGCGGACCCTGTCAGGCGGGCGCGGCCGCCTTGCCGCGATACTGCGCGCGGAGCGAGACCTTGTCGATCTTGCCGGTGCCGAGCTTGGGCAGGGGCTGGTCGGAAAACAGGATCCGGGTGGGCAGCTTGAAGGAAGCGAGCCGGCCGGCGAGGAAGGCGAGGAGCACGTCCGCGTCGAGCCCCTCTTTCTCGCAATAAAGCACGGCCACGGGGACCTCGCCGAGGCGGTCGTCGGCGACGCCGAATACCGCCGCCTCCGACACGGCCGGATGGACGTAGATCGCCGCCTCCACCTCCTGCGCGGCGATATTCTCGCCGCCGCGGATGATGATGTCCTTCTTGCGGTCGACGATGAACAGATAGCCGTCTTCGTCGAGATAGCCGATGTCGCCGGTCTTGAGATAGCCGTCGGCGGTGAACGCCGCCTTGGTGGCGGCCTCGTCGCGCCAATAGCCGCGGATGTTGGAAGCCGCGCGGATCGCCACCTCGCCGCGCTCGCCGGTCGGAAGGTGACGATCGCCGTCGCCCAATATGGCGAGCTCGACGATCGGCGCCTGGGCGCGGCCGGTCGAGGCGGGCTTGTCGTGATAATTGGACCAGAAATTGCCGCAGCCCGCCGCATTGGTCTCGGTCAGGCCGTAGCCGAGCGCCGGCTGGGCGCCGCGGAAGCTGTCTTCCAGCCGGGCGACATGGGCGACCGGGCGCGGCGCGCCGCCCGCGGCGATGTCGGTCAGCGAGGAGAGGTCATGGCGGCCGCGGTCGGGATGCTGCATCAATTCGAGGCTCATCGTCGGCACCCCGACGAAATAGGTGATCGTCTCCTTCTCGATCAGCCGCAGCGCCTCGCCCGCGTCCCATTTGGGCATCAGCACCATGGTCCGGCCGATGACGAAGCTGTTGAGCATCACCGGCACCTCGCCGGTGACGTGGAAGAGCGGCACGTTGACCAGGGTCCTGGGCGGATTGGGCGGCGGGTCGTTGTCGCGCTCCTTGATGCCGAGCAAGACGGCGAGGCTCAAAGTATAGGCATAGGTGCCGGTGGTGACGGCGCGGTGGGTCGAGAGCGCGCCCTTGGCGAGGCCGGTCGAGCCCGAAGTGAACAGGATCGTCGCGTCGTCCTCGGGCGCGATCTCGGGGAGATCCGCCTCGTCGGTCCGCGCCAGCAGCGGTGCCAGAGCGCCGTCGAGCGGCTCGGCGATCGGCAGCGCCACGGTCGGGATCGTGCAGCCGCCCGCCTTCAGCAATTTCGCCCGCGTCTCGTCGGCGACGATCAGTTCGGGCGCGGAAAGGTCGAGCGCGTGGCGCATCTCGCCGGCCTGCCACCAGCCGTTGATCAGGGTCGCGATCCCGCCCGCCTTCACCACCGCCATGTAGGAGAGGATCCAGGCCGGGCAGTTGCGCATCGCGATCGCCACGCGGTCGCCCTTGGCGACGCCCCAGCTTCCCGCCAGCACACGCGCGAGCCGGTCCGAGCGCGCGTCAAGCTCGGCGAAGGTCAGCCGCTCGTCGCCGGCGATCACCCCCTCGGTGGCGCCGTGGAGCGCGCAGAAGGCCTCGAACAGGGCCGGCAGCGTCGCCGGGAAATTGCCGACGATCGCGCGCCCTTCCCCGTCGCGCTCGATCCGGAAGCGCCCGCCGGCGCCGATCTGCTCGGCCAGGACCGCGTCATATTTGCGGTCGAGTTCGCTCGCCATGCGTTCCTCTCACCCCCGGCTTTGCCTTTTATTCTCCCCCCACTATGAAGGCGCGAACCGGAAGGGGGAAGCCTTGTTCGACGCGTTACTGACATCGATGGCAACAGCCGGCGGGGCGATCCAGCACAATCAGCTCGGCCTCAATCCGGTGCTGTTCGAATGGGGCTGGTTCCAGCTCCGGTGGTACAGCCTCGCCTATCTGGTCGGCATCGTCATCGGCTGGTGGTATTTGTTGAAGATGATCCGCGCGCCCGGCGCGCCGATGGCCCGCCGCCACGCCGACGACCTCGCTTTCTATACGACGCTCGGCATCATTCTGGGCGGCCGGCTCGGCTATGTCCTGTTCTACAAGCCGGTCGAATATTTCCACAAGCCGCTCGACATCCTGCGATTGTGGGACGGCGGCATGTCCTTCCACGGCGGGGTGATCGGGGTCAGCCTGGGCATTTTCTTCCTCGCCCGGCGCCAGAAGCTCGATTGGCTGCGCATCCACGATTATGTCGCCTGCTGCATTCCGCCGGGCCTGTTCCTGGGGCGGCTCGCCAATTTCGTGAACGGCGAGCTGTGGGGCGCGCCGACCAATCTGCCCTGGGCGGTGCGCTTCACCGAAGTGGTGGACGGCTATGCCCAATTGGGCCCGCCGCGTCACCCGAGCCAGCTTTACGAGGCCTTGCTCGAGGGCCTGTTCCTGATGGCCCTGCTCGTCTTCATGTTCTGGAAGACCCGCGCCCGCTATCAGCCGGGCAAGCTCGTCGGGACCTTCATCCTCGTCTACGGCCTGGTCCGCTTCGGCCTCGAATTCATCCGCGCGCCCGACGACCATTTGGTCGGCTTCGCCCAGGCGACCGGCCTCCACATGGGCCAGTGGCTGTCGGTGCCGATGATCGTGGGCGGCCTCTATCTGGTGCTGACCGCGAAGAAGCGCGAAGGCCGGGTCCAGCCGGTGCCGGATGAACCTACCCCCGCTTAGGGACAGCGTGAGACGTCGCCTCGAGTCCGGGGCGGCAATCCCCGTGGCGGTATATATGGCCGACGCGAACGCCTATTATTATTCGACCCGGGATCCCCTGGGGGCGGCTGGCGACTTCACCACGGCGCCGGAGATCAGCCAGATGTTCGGCGAGCTGATCGGCCTCTGGCTCGCGGACCTTTGGCTGCGTTCGGGCCGGCTGGCCGGCGTCAGCTATGTCGAGCTGGGCCCAGGCCGGGGGACGCTGGCGGCCGATGCGCTCAGGGCGATGGGCGGGGCTGGCCTGACGCCGGGCGTGCATCTGGTCGAGGCCAGCCCGGTGCTGCGCCGGGCCCAGAAAGCGAAGGTGCCCGGCGCCCGCTGGCACGACGACCTTTCGACCTTGCCGGACGAGGGACCCTTGCTCGTCGTCGCCAACGAATTCTTCGACGCGTTGCCGGTGCGCCAGCTAGATGCGGCCGGGCGCGAGC
>JBKJZJ010000230.1:0-5861 GCA_046715355.1 Allosphingosinicella sp.
CCGGCCGGGGCCGGCAGGTCGTCCTCGTCCCCGGCGCCTGCGCGGCGCAGGCGGCGCTCGGCGATCCAGCGCCTTTCCTCGGCGGTGAGGCCCAGGCCAAGCAAGGCGAGCGCGAGGCCGGCAACCGCGGCGATGGCGATGATCGCGATCCTGAACGGGGCGACGATGCTGGCGTCGCCGAGCAGATTGAGACCGGCGCCGACGAGCCTGGCGAAAGCGAGGCCGATACCGCCGCCCCAGCCGGCCGGCAGCCCCCAGACCTGGCCGCCCGCGAACAGCCCCCCCGCCAGCCCGACCAAGGCGACGCCGCACAAGGTGATGATCAAGGCGCGCAGCCAGCGCCCGGGCTCGGTGCCGCGCGCGAGGCGGAGGCCGACGATCAGCAGGATCGGCAGGAACAGGGCAACCGGCGGTCCCGCGGTCATCAGCAGCAGATCGGCGGTCCAGGCGCCGGCGCTTCCCATCCAGTTGAGCGGCGGCCCGCTTGCGCTGGTGTTGGGCGACGGGTCGCTCTGGTGATAGGAGACCAAGGCGACCAGCACGAACAGCACGAACAAGGTGAGGGCGATGCCGGCGAGGAAGCTGCCCGAACGCCGGGCGAGCCGCCGCGATCCGTCGCGCCATTGCCCGAGGCGTCCGGGCCGGACATTGCGCGCTGTCGGTGCCGCCATCTCAATGTGCCCCAAATGTTCCCCGTTTCCCTAATGCGCCCGTGGCGACTCCCGGGTCAAGCGCTTGGCGTTGCACCGGCGCAACGCTAGGGAGAGGAAATGAGCCGGACAGACGTCATCATCCTGGGCGGCGGGCTGGTCGGCCTGACCCTGGCGATCGCGCTGGACCGGCACGGCCTTTCCACCATCGTCGTCGATCCGGCCGATCCGCAAAAGCAGGTGGCCCCGAGCTATGACGGCCGCGCCACCGCCGTTTCCAGCTCCTCCTGGCGGATGCTCGAAACGATCGGCGTCGCCGGCCGGCTGGCCGGCGTCACCTGCGCGATCCGCGCGATCCGGGTCAGCGAAGGGCTGAAGCCGGGCGGAATCGCGTTCGAGCCCGAGGATGACGACGATCCCCTGGGCATCATGGTAGAGAACAGGCTGCTGCGCGCGGCGCTGCGCGACACCGCGCTCGCGGCCGGACGGCTCGACCTGCTGATGCCGGCCCGGCCGACCGAAGTGGTCCGCGACGGCAACGGCGTCCGGGTAGCGCTCGCCGACGGACGGCTGCTGATCGCGCCATTGCTGGTCGGCGCCGAAGGCCGCAACTCGCCGATGCGCGCGGCCGCCGGCATCGCCGTCGCCCAGTGGCGCTACGACCATGTCGCGATCGTCGCCACGATCACCCACGAACGCGCGCACGAAGAGACCGCCTACGAGATCTTCTACCCCGACGGCCCCTTCGCGATCCTGCCGATGCTGGCGGGCGCGGACATGCGGCCGCGCTCGGCGATCATCTGGTCGGTCAAGGCGCGCGACGCCGAAGCGATGCTCGGCCTTCCCGACCGCGCGCTCGCGCACGAGATCGAGAAACGGATGGGCGGGTTTCTCGGCGCCGTCACTTTGGCCGGGCCGCGCTGGAACTATCCTTTGGGCTTCCACCATGCGGCGACGATCGCCGCCGAGCGGCTGGCGCTGATCGGCGACGCCGCCCACGGCATCCACCCGATCGCCGGCCAGGGCCTCAATCTCGGTTTCCGCGACGCCGCCGCTCTGGCGGAGGTGCTGGTCGAAGGCGCGCGGCTCGGCCTGGACCTGGGCGACGCACAGCTGCTCGCGCGCTACCAACGCTGGCGCAGCCTCGATACCTTCATGGTGGCGATGGCGACCGACTCTCTGACCCGGCTCTACGGCATCCCCGGCCGGGCCGCCTCGGCCCTGCGCCGCTTCGGCATGGGCGCGGTCCAGCGGATCGGCCCGCTGAAGGACCGGCTGATGGCCGAGGCACGCGGCGAATCGGGCGAAATGCCGCTGCTCTTGCGCGGGTTGCCGATCTAGACCTTCTCCGACGCCTGGCGCTCGATTGCCTCGCTTTGCCTGCCTTGCCGGACCATGAGGAAGCTGCCGGACCAGATTCCCGGGATCGTCCAGCGCCCCTCGATCTCGTCGCCGCCCGGCGCGAGCACGCCTTCATAGTCGATCGCATAATCGGCCCGGGGGAGATAGTCGTAGCGCTTGGTGAAGACGACGCGGTCGCCTTCCCTGCGGCCCTCTATCACGGCATGGAGCGTCATGCCGAAGCAATCGGGCGTGTCCCCTTCCTCCGTGGTTTCGCCGCTGAGCAGGCCGCCAGTGTCGAGAAGCTCCGCCTCGAACAAGGTCGGGGGCTCGTCGACCGGCAGATTGTAGAAGCCGTGCCAGCGGCCGCTGAGGTCTGCGCCGCCGACCGGCGCGTTCACTGCAATGTCTCCGGCCCGTCCGCCCCGCCCGGGGCCATGCGCTGGAACTGCATGAACTGGACGAGCAGGTCGGCGCGCGCGGCGAGGTCGGCCGCCTCCAGCAGGGCCTGCTTGGAGCCGACGTCCAGCGGCGCGATCTGGGCGATGCCGTTGACCAGCATCTCGTCGTCGAGCCGAGACACCGATTCCCATTCCACCATATAGCCGAGCGCGTCGGCATAGCGCCGCGCCTCGCGCTCGACCTCGGCGCGCTGGGCGAGGCCGAGCACGGGATCCTCCTCCTCGTGAAAGCCGCTGCGGTCGGCGTCGACCTGGCGATAGAGCGTGTCGACCCGGGCCTCGCGGGCGATACGGAAGCGGCTGAGCCCGTCGAGCACCAGGTTGAAGCGGCCGTCGTCAAGCTCGTCGCAGGTGGCGATCCGGCCGATGCAGCCGATCTCGAACAGGCCGGGCGGGTCTTCCGCATCCTTGGGCTGGACCATGGCGATCAGCCGGTCGCTGGCGAGCGCGTCGCGGGTCATCGCCCGGTAGCGCGGCTCGAAGATGTGTAAGGGGAGCTGGCTGCGCGGGAAGAGCAGCGCCCCGGCGAGCGGGAAGACCGGCACGCGGAGAAGCGCGTCGGGCATCAGCTGAACAGGATCGCCGACAATTTGCGCCTTTGCGCGCCCGCCCAGGGATCCTCGAGGCCCACCGCCTCGAGGATCTGCAGCAGCTTCTTGCGGGCCGCCCCCTCGTTCCATTCGCGGTCGCGCGCGATGCTTTCGAGCAGCTGCCCGGCGGCGGCGTCGCGCTCGCCTTTGGCCATTAGCGCGCCGGCAAGGTCGATCCGCGCCTCATGGTCGTCGGGATCGCTGGCGATCCGCGCCTCCAGCTCGGCGGTTTCTCCCGCCGGCGCCGCCTCGGCCAGCGCCAGGGCCGAACGGGCGCGGGCGACGGCCGGGTCCTTGTCCACCTTTTCGGGCAGATTTTCGAGCCGGGCGCGGGCCTCGTCGATGCGGCCGGCGGCGAGCAGCGCGCGGGCGAGGCCGGCGATCGCCTCGGGATGCTCGGGCGCCATCTCGATGATCTGCTCGAAGATGTTGGCGGCGCGGGCGGCGTCCCCTTCGGCCAGCACCTGCTCGCCCATCGCGATCAGGGGCTCGATCTCGGCCTCCTTCGCTTGCGCTTCGCCCTCGACGGGAAGCTGGGCGAGGATCTGGTCGATCGCGCCGGTGAGCTGGCCTTCGGTGCGCGCGGTCGAGAGGTCCGCGACCGGCTGGCCCTGGAAGATCGCATAGACGGTCGGGATCTGCTGGACTCGGAACTGGGCCGCGATCAGTTTCTCCTCGTCGACGTTGATCTTGACCAATTGCACGCCGCGATCGGCATAGTCGGCGGCGACCTTTTCAAGGAGCGGCGTCAGCTGCTTGCAGGGCCCGCACCATTCCGCCCAGAAATCAAGCAGGATCAGCGAGGTCATGCTCGGCTCGACCACGTCGCGGCGGAAGCGTTCGACGGCCTCGCGCTCGGCTTCGCTCAATCCCAATGTGGCCACTGCAACGTCTCCGATGATCGCTTGTCTTGCGCCCCTATGTGGGATTGCGGGCCTGTCTGCCAAGCCCGCATGACGGGGCTTGCCGGGTTGAAGGGCCCATGCTAGCAGCCGCCGCCTTACCTCAGCCAGGCGGCCGACACGCATGAAGCGTGCCGACCGAGCGGCTCAGCTCGAGCGGGCGTAGCTCAGGGGTAGAGCACAACCTTGCCAAGGTTGGGGTCGAGGGTTCGAATCCCTTCGCCCGCTCCAGTATTTCCAAGCCAATAGTATCGAACCCTCGAACCCTCGGATCCTTGGCCGGCGCTCCGCCTCGAGCTACGCGCCGGTCCGAATTCCCGCTGGCTCCCTTGTTCCCGAAATCCCTGTATGATTCGGGCCATGACCGGATTCCGGGCCTCGATTCGCGGATATGAGACATGGATCCGCGCGCAGCTGGGCGAGGCATTCGTGCCGGGCGACCTCGAGGAAAAACACAAGGTCATGCGCAAGGAGCTGTTCTCCTTCCTGCGCGGCACCTGTTGGCGCTGGGCGGAGACGGCGCCGGCAATCTGCCCCGAGCTGATGGACGCCCCCCCGGTCGCGTCGGTGGTCGATGCCCATGTCGCCAATTTCGGATTGTGGCGGGACGCCGAAGCGCGCCTGGTCTGGGGCATCAATGACTATGACGAAGCCTGCGTGACGCCCTGGCCCTTCGATCTCGTCCGGCTGACGGCGAGCGCGCTGATCGCCGGGGGCGCGGGCGGCCGCGGCGCGCGCGCGACCGCCGCGGCGGTGCTCGACGGCTATCGCGAAGGCCTGGCCCGTCCCCGCGCCTCGGTGCTGGAGCTGGACCGGCTGTGGCTCCGCGATCTGTTCACGGTGAGCGACGGGAAGCGCAAGGAATTCTGGGCCGAGCTGCTTGCCGCGAAGCGCCGCAGGAAGCCGCCGCCGGCGCCATTCGCGGCCGCGCTCTCGGCCGCGCTGCCGGAGCCGGGGCTCGCGCCCGGGATCGCGCCCCGGCAGGCGGGCGTGGGCAGCCTCGGCCGGCTGCGGCTGGTCGCCAGCCTCGACGACTATCGCGGCGGCCCGCTCGCGCGCGAAGCCAAGGCGGTGCTTCCCACCTGCTGGGATCGGGATGCCGCGCCGGGCGCGCTCTATTCGCTTGCCTTCGGGCGCTATCGCTCTCCCGATCCGTGGCTGCGGCCGCTCGGGGAGGTCGTCGTTCGCCGTCTCGGCGCGAACAGCCGCAAGCTCGACCTCGCCGACCATGGTCCCGCCGTGCGCCGCCGCGTGCTGTCGGCGATGGCGGCCGATATCGCCAGCATCCACGCCGCCGATTCAGGGAGGATCGCCGCCGTCCGCGAGGATTTCGGCCGGCGCGCCGCCGATTGGCTTCGCGACGCCGCCGTGGCCGTGGCCGAGGCGACGACGCGCGACTGGAAGGCCTATCGTTCGAAATGAGGCCTTGGCGCGCCGCTCCCCTCGGCCTCGGCCTCGCTCTGGCGCTGGTCCAGGCGGAAGCGGCACCGGCCCGCGCCGCCGAGCCGGCCGCGATCGTCACCACCGCTTCGGGCCTGCGCTTCCAGGTGCTGGAGCCGGGGACGGGCCGGCGGCCGAGGCCGCGCGACACGGTCCAGGTGACCTACGAGGTCCGGCTCGCCGACGGCCGCCTGGTCGAATCGACGCCGCGGCCGGAGACGCTGCCGGTCACGGGCATGATCGCGGGCTTCACCGAGGCGCTGCTGCTGATGAACCAGGGCGGCCGCTACCGCTTCTGGGTGCCGGCGGCGCTCGGCTATGGCGCGCAGGGCATAGCGGGCAGCGTTCCGCCCGACGCCGAGCTCGTCTTCACCCTCATTCTGCACCGGATCACGAGGGCGCCGCCGCGGCGCATTCGCTGAACCTACCGCCGGCTCCGCGCTGTTATCGTGGAGCGGGCCGGGCGGGCTGGGCGCG
>JBKJZJ010000231.1:0-7688 GCA_046715355.1 Allosphingosinicella sp.
TCTTGGGAGGCGGCCGCGTGGGTCCCGCGAAATGGTGGAATTATTCGATCTGCCCCGCCGCGGCCTGAAGGCCGCGGCACCGGCGGAGCGGGAATTCCTGACCCGTTTCGGACACGTGCGCAGCACGGAGGCGCCACAGGGCCTCAGCGCCATGGAGTTTCTCCTGCCCTTGGTGTCCGAGCGGCTGGAAATGAGCCAGCTGCGCGCATTCGTCCACGATACGGTGACGGTCATAGACTCGGTCCGTGAGGACGGTCCGAAGCTCGTTCGCATGTCGGAATCCGCTGCCCGCGCGGTCGACGAGCGGACGGACGTTCGGCGGGTGAAAGTGAATCATTATCGTCCCGCCTTTTCGCCGCGCGATCCGCCATCCAATCCTCCCGGCGGGGCTGGAGCGCCGATCTCGGTCGTCGTGCGCCTGTCGGCCGGGCAGCCCGCAGCCGCCGTCCGGGTGGTTGCCTATACGAGCATCGCGGCCGGGGAAGGGTTCGAGGCGACGACGGACGCACAGGGCAAGGCCATTCTGCATCTCGGCTCCAGCCCGGCTCAGGTGGAATGCCTCTACATCGAGCCGCCGCCTTGCGGCTATTGGACGCATTATCGCCAGAATATCGTCCTCACGGACGGCGATGCGATCGGCCTGACGTCGATCGACGTCGCTTACCAGGATTGCGTACGCGCCCGTCAGCAGCCCTTCTCGGCGCAAGCGGGCAGGGGCGTGAAGGTCGCCGTCATCGACAGCGGAGTCGGCCCGCATCCCGATCTCACCATGGCTGGCGGAAGAAACACCGCCCGCAGCGAGCCGCGGGGCACCTTCGAGGATAACGGCCTCGGCCACGGCACCCATGTCGCCGGGATCGTCTGCGGAAATCCGGGCGGCGGGGCGCCCCCGGGCATTGCGCCCGCGGCCGAGCTATGGAGCGGCAGGGTCTATCCCTCGGGCAGCGATCGCGCCACGAACTACAGCATCATGAAGGCGATGATTTTTGCGGTCGAGGCCGGATGCGACCTTCTCAATCTGAGCCTCGCCTCGGAGGAAGGAGACGAGGCGGTCGAAGACGCGATAAGGGACGCGATCGACGGGGGCTCGGTGGTGTTCGCCGCGACCGGCAATGACGGAAAGCCGACGCTCTCCTATCCCGCGCGCGCGCCCGGTGCGGTCGCGGTCGCCGCCTATGGCGCGACGGGCACCTATCCCGACAACAGCTTTCACCAGGCGGAGATCAGCGCGCCGGAGAAAGACGAGCTCTTTTTTGCATCCTTTTCGAACCACGGCTCCGGCGTGAGCTTCATCGGTCCGGGCGTGGGCGTCATCTCCTCGGGCCTTGGCGGTGGCTATGCGGTGCGCAGCGGAACGTCGATGGCGTGCGCCGCCGTCACCGGAATGGCAGCGCGCCTGCTCGGCAGCGACCTTCCGTTGCTCACTGCTGCTCGCGACCGAGCGCGCTCGCTGGCGATACAGAACATGCTGCAGGCGCGCGCCACCCGCCTCGGTTTCGGATTTGCGAAGGAGGGCTCAGGCGCGTTCTGATGCCGGCCGCCGACCGCTACGTGATCCTGAGGGTGGACACCTGTCCACCGGGGGAACTTCTCCCGGCCTTGCATGCAGCAGGGGCGACCATAGTCGACGAAATGCCGGATCGTGCGCTGTTGGTGTCGGGGTCGCAGGAGGCCATCAGAGCTGCCTGCGCCCCCTTTCCCGATGTCCGCATCGTACCGGAGCGTTGGTTCAAGCTCGGCATTTGAGCACGACGAATGTGACGAGCGGCGATCGCCGTACCGCCCGGAGTTGAAGTTCCCGACCATCGCAGTACCTGCTTGACGGGGCCTGAGCGCCTCGACATTGACGTTTACGTAAAGGAGAAGTTCGGCGATGGACGATCTGGAAAGCTTCCGCCTCGAAACCCGCGCCTGGCTGGAGGCGAACTGCCCGGCCGAGATGCGCGAGCCCATGCGCGACGAAAGCGATGCCTGCTGGGGCGGCCGCACTCCGAACTTCAAGAGCAACGCGCAAAAAAGCTGGATGGAGGTCATGGCCGAACGCGGCTGGACCGTGCCGGACTGGCCGAAGGACTATGGCGGCGGCGGGCTCAGCGCGGCCGAGACCAAGATATTGAAGCAGGAAATGGCGCGGATCGGCGCCCGCAATCCGCTGATGAGCTTCGGCATCTCGATGCTCGGCCCGGCTTTGCTCAAATATGGCAATGAGGAGCAGAAGAAGCGCTTTCTCACCGAGATCGCGCTTGGGCAGATCCGCTGGTGCCAGGGCTATTCCGAGCCGGGCGCCGGCTCCGACCTCGCCTCGCTGCAGACCAAATGCGAGGACAAGGGAGATCATTGGCTGGTCAACGGCCAGAAGGTCTGGACCAGCTACGCCGACAAGGCCGACTGGATCTTCTGCCTGGTCCGCACCGACACCCAGGCGCCGAAGCACAAGGGGATCAGCTTCCTCCTCTTCGACATGGCGAGCCCGGGCGTTTCGACCAAGCCGATCCTGCTCATCTCGGGCAATTCGCCCTTCTGCGAGACCTTCTTCGACGACGTGAAGGTGCCCAAGGACCAATTGGTCGGCGAGCTCAACAAAGGCTGGGACGTCGCCAAATATCTGCTTGGCCACGAGCGCGAGATGATCTCGGGCATGGGCCTTGGCGGGCAGAGCGAGTCGCTCGGCGCGGCGCTGGGCGAGGCGCTGGCCGACGACCCGATCCTGCGCGCAGACGTCGCCCGCTTCGACGTCGACGCGATGGCGTTCCGGGCGATGTCCGAGCGCTTCATCGACGAATTGAAGGCCGGCCAGGCGCATCCGGCCCAGCCCTCGATGATGAAATATGCGGGCACCGAATTGAACAAGGCCCGGCACGAGCTGGTCATGGCCGCGGGCGGCTCGAACGCGCTCGAATGGGAAAGCGACCGCTCGAAAAAGGGCAAGGCGGCGCGCGAATGGCTGCGCACCAAGGCCAATTCGATCGAGGGCGGCACCAGCGAGGTCCAGCTCGGGATTGTGGCCAAACGCATCCTCGAGCTGCCGGGAGCCTAGGCCAGTTCCCTCTCCCCTCCGGGGAGAGGGTTAGGGAGAGGGGCAGTCTCTCCAATGTGATAGCGGGTTGAGACTCCCCCTCTCCCGGCCTCTCCCCAGAGGGGAGAGGGGAGGACCAGGAATGCCGCTCTATCTGAACGACGACCAGGCGATGCTTCGCGATACGGCGCGGAGCTTCATGGCCGGGGAAGGGGCGATCAAGACGCAGCTGCGCCACTGGCGCGACAAGGGCTGCGAGGACGGCTTCGGCCACGGCTTGTGGAAGCAGTTCGCCGAGATGGGCTTCACCGGCATCTTGATCGGCGAGGCGGATGGCGGGCTTGGGCTCGGCCATGTCGAGGCGGGGATCGTGCTCGAGGAGATCGGGCGCAATTTGACGCCCTCGCCCTTCCTCGTCAGCGCGGTCGCCTTCGTCGAGGCGCTGAAGGGCACGGCCCTGCGCGAACGCTGGTACCCGGGCCTGCTTTCGGGCGACACGGTCGCGGCGCTGGCGATCGACGAAGGGCCCAGGCATCGGCCCGACGGCATCGAGATGCGCGCCGAGCGCTCCGGCAACGGCTTCAGCCTCACCGGGCGCAAGCAGTTCGTCGTCCAGGGCGCCTCGGCCGACGTCACCCTGGTCGCCGCGCGGACCGGCGAGGGCCTGACCCTGTTCGCGGTCGAGAAAGACGCGAAGGGCCTGGAGGTTGAGGGCGTCCGCCTCGCCGATTCGAGCATCGGCGCGCGGATGACGTTCGAATCCGTCGAAGTCGACGCCGACGCGGTGGTGGGCGAGGTCGGCGGCGGCGAGACGGTGCTGGCGCGGGCGCTCAACGCCGGGCGGACCGGCGCGGCGGCCGAGCTGGTCGGCGTCGGCGCGGCGTCGATGGAGATGACCGTCGACTATCTCAAGCAGCGCAGGCAGTTCGGCAAATTGATCGGCGAGTTCCAGGCGCTGCAATTCCGCGCCGCCCATCTCTATTCCGAGCTCGAGATCGCCCGCGCCGCGACGCTGAAGGCGCAGCAGCTCCTGGACGAGGGCGCCGAGGAAGCCGAAGCGATGGTCTCCGTCGCCAAGGCCAAGGCCGGTCGCGTCTCCCAGCTCGCGGTGCAGGAAGGCGTGCAGATGCACGGCGGCATCGGCATGACCGACGAATATGATATCGGCCTCTACATGAAGCGCGACAGGGTGCTGAACGAGCTGTTCGGCGACGCCAATTATCACGCCGACAAGCTGGCGCGGATGAAGGGATATTGATGCCGAGCAGCGCGCTGCCCAGCCCGAACAGCGAATATGCGATGGGGCTCGCGCGCGCCTTCGCCGGCGCGATCCTGTTCGGCCTGCCGCTGCTGATGACGATGGAGATGTGGTTCCTCGGCATCTCGCTGCATCCCGGGCGGCTGCTTGTTTTTTTCGGCGTCAACTTCCTGATCCTGGTCGGCCTGTCGCGCTTCGGCGGCTTCGAGCGAACCGATCGCCTGGCCGAGGATGTGATGGACGCCTTCGCGGCCTGCGGCGTCGGCATATTGGGCGCCGCGGCGGTGCTCTTCCTGCTCGCCATCGTCGATCCGTCGATGCCGCTTGACGAGATCGCCGGCAAGATCGCGATCCAGTCCGTGCCGATGAGCTTCGGCGCGATGCTCGCGCGCAAGCAATTGAGCGGCGGCGGCGACGAGCCGGCGGACGAGGAGGCCGCGGTGCGCGGCGCCGGCTATGGCGGCCAGCTCTTCCTGATGGCGGCCGGCGCGCTGTTCCTCTCTTTCAACGTCGCGCCGACCGAGGAGATGGTGCTGATCGCCTATATGATGTCGACCTGGCATTTGCTGGCGCTGATCCTGGTCTCGCTGCTCCTCCTCCACCTCTTCGTCTACCGGGTCGGCTTTGCGGGGCAGAAGGAGCATCCGGAAGGAGCCGGCACGGTGCAGACTGCTCTCCATTACACGATCCCCGGCTACGGCATCGCGCTCGCGGTCGGCTTCTACGTGCTGTGGACCTTCGGCCGGATCGATGGCACCGCGATCGACCAGGTCGCGGCGACCATGGCGGTGATCGCCTTCCCCGGCGCGCTCGGCGCCGCGATCGCGCGGCTGGTGGTCTGATGGCGAAGCCGACATCGAAACCGCCGCTGCTCGAATGGATCGCCTCGGCGGTCGGGCTCGCGCTGATCCTCGCCGTCATGGCGGTGATCGCGCGCGACGCCTTCAACGGCAGCGCGGACATGGCGCCGGACATAGAGATCGTCGCCCGGGCCCCGGAGCAGGTGGGCGGGCGCTGGCTGGTCCGGTTCGAAGCGCGCAACAATTCGCCCGTCACCGCCGCACAAGTGACGATCGAAGGCGCCTTGCCCGGCGGTGAGACCAGCACGGCGGTGATCGATTATATTCCCGGCCGCTCGACGCGGGGCGGCGGGCTGATCTTCGGCCAGGAGCCGAACGGGGTGCGGCTGCGCCCGCTCGGCTATCAGGACCCTTAAGCGGAGATTTTCGTGTCCCTCGACCCCGACACTTTCGACGCCCTTATCGGGACGATCCGCCGCTTCGTCGCCGAACGGCTGCGGCCGCTCGAGGAACGCGTGGCAGAGGAGGACGAGGTTCCCGCCGAGATCGTCCGCGAGATGCGTGAGATGGGCCTGTTCGGCCTCTCCATTTCCGAGGAACATGGCGGACTCGGCCTCACCATGTCCGAGGAGGTTCGGGTCGCGCTCGAATTCGGGCGGACGACGCCGGCCTTCCGCTCGGTGTTCGGGACGAATGTCGGGATCGGCAGTCAGGGCCTCGTCATGGCGGGGACGGACGCGCAGAAGGCGCAATGGCTGCCGGGCATCGCCAGCGGCGAAACCATCACCAGCTTCGCCTTGACCGAGCCGGGCGCGGGCTCGGACGGCGCCTCGGTCCAGACCCGCGCGGTGCGGGATGGCGACGTCTACCGGCTCTCGGGCACCAAGCGCTTCATCACCAATGCCGACAAGGCCTCGCTGTTCACGGTGATGGCGCGCACCGGCGGGGAGGGAGCGGGGGGCGTCTCGGCCTTTCTCGTGCCCGCCGATCTGCCCGGGGTCTCGATCGGCAGGCCCGAGAAGAAGATGGGGCAGCAGGGCGCCCACGTCTGCGACGTCGCTTTCGACGAGACCCCGGTCCCGGCCGCCAACCGGCTGGGCGAAGAGGGCGAGGGCTTCAAGATCGCGATGCGGGTGCTCGACCGCGGCCGGCTGCACATCGCCGCGGTCTGCGTCGGCATATCCGAGCGGCTGATCGCCGACGCGGTCGCCTATGCGAGCGAGCGCAGGCAGTTCGGCAAGCCGCTCGCCGACTTCCAGCTCATCCAGGCGATGATCGCCGATTCGAAGACCGAGACGATGGCGGCCCGCGCCTTGGTGCTGGAGGGTGCCGCCCTCAAGGACGAAGGCCGGCCGATCACGCTCGAGGCGGCCGCCGCAAAGTATTTCGCGAGCGAAACCGTAGGCCGCGTGGCGGACCGCACGGTCCAGATTTTCGGCGGCGCCGGCTATATCGCCGATTACGGCATCGAGCGGCTCTATCGCGACGTCCGCCTGTTCCGTATCTACGAGGGGACGAGCCAGATTCAGCAGCTCGTCATCGCGCGCGAGACGATCAGGAACGGGGGATGAGGGGCATGAGACTATTGGCGATCGGCGTGGCGCTGGCGGCTTTGTGCGGCCCGGCGCTGGCGCAGGAGCGGCCGCTGCGCGACGCGGTGGCGCGGGATTATCGCGACAATCTCGCCGCTCTGTTCGATTATTTCCACCGCAATCCGGAGCTGTCCGGGCGCGAGGTCCAGACAGCCGAGCGCATGGCGCGGGAGCTGCGCGCGCTGGGCTATGAAGTGACGACCGGCGTCGGCGGCACCGGCGTGGTCGCGATCCTGCGCAACGGCGCGGGGCCGACGGTGATGCTGCGCGCGGACATGGACGGGCTGCCGCTCGAGGAGCGCTCGGGCGTCGCCAACCCCTCGCGCGTCCGGCAGGCCGACGCCGCCGGAGTCGAGCAGCCGGTGATGCACGCCTGCGGCCATGACGTGCACATCACCGCCCTGGTCGGGACCGCGCGGCAGATGATCGCGCGCCGCGCAAGCTGGTCGGGCACGTTGATCCTGATCGCCCAGCCGGCCGAGGAGACGATCTCGGGCGCCCGCGCGATGCTCCAGGACGGGCTCTACACGCGCTTCCCCAAGCCCGATTACGCGCTCGCCTTCCACGTCGCCGCCGCGCTGCCGGCGGGACGGATCCAGGTGCCGGCCGCGATCGTCTCCTCGAGCGCCGATTCGGTCACGATCCGGGTCAATGGCGTCGGCACGCATGGCGCCTCGCCGCATCTCGGCGTCGATCCGGTGATCGTGGCGGCGCAGATCATCGTCTCGCTGCAATCGATGGTCGGCCGCGACATCCACCCGCTGCAGGGAGCGGTGATCAGCGTCGGTTCGATCCACGGCGGCGTGAAGAGCAACATCATTCCCGAGCATGTCGATCTGGCGCTCACCGTCCGCGCCGACATTCCCGAGGTGCGGCTGCAATTGCTGAACGGCATCGACCGGGTGGCGCGGGGAACGGCGCTGGCGCTCGGCGTGCCCGAAAACCGGCTGCCGGTCGTCACCCGCTCGCCCACCGAGACCACGCCGGCGACGATCAACCATGGCCCCACCGCCGTGCGCGTC
>JBKJZJ010000232.1:0-10937 GCA_046715355.1 Allosphingosinicella sp.
GCCTTGCCGCCGCCGCCGAGGGGCCCTTCGCCCGCGCGGCGATAAAGCTGGAGGGCGGCGCGGCCGGGGATCTGCGCGCGGCGCGCGGCCGCGACGCCGCCGCCGGCCGGACGCTGGCCGGCCCGCACCGCGCCGACCTCCTCGTCACCCACCAAGGCAAGGCCCAGCCAGCCGCGACCTGCTCGACCGGCGAGCAGAAGGCTTTGCTGATCGGCCTCGTCCTGGCCTTCGCCGATCTCGTCGCCGAGCGGACCGGAAGGCGCCCGATCCTCCTCCTCGACGAGATCGCCGCGCATCTCGACCCGTTGCGCCGCGCCGCCTTGTTCGAGCGGCTGGCGGGCGGCGGCGGCCAGGTCTGGATGACCGGCACGGAGCCACGCCTGTTCGCCGGGATCGAGGCCGCGCACTGGCTCGAAATTTCGGCGGGGCGAATCGCGGCCGGCGCCGGCGGGGCTTTTACCAAAGATTAACCATCGGCCCCGCACAGATGGCGCCATGTTCCAGCAGCCCATCCTCGCGCCGGTCGCCGACCCCGAGAATCTGCCGGACCTGCGCGCCCGCGTCCGCGCCGAGTGCGGCACCGCTTATTCCCGATTCTGCCGCTCGCTCGAGCCCGATTATGCCAAGGTGCGGCGCGACATATTGGGCGGCTATGCGGCGCTCGCCGCGATCCTGATCATCGTCGGCATCGTTCCGGGCCTGGTGGCGGGCCTGGCAGCGGCGGCGCTCGGCGCGATCGGGATCGGTTACGCAATCGCCTATCTCCAGCTCTTCATCCACGAGGCGGCGCATTACAATCTCGCTCCGACAAAGGCGGCCAATGACCGGCTCGCCGACCGGCTGATCTGCTGGCAGATCGGGACCTCGATCGCCGCCTATCGCCGCACCCATGCCGAGCATCACCGCCACCTGGGCGGACCCGGGGACACCGAGATCAGCTACACAAACAGGCTGACGCCGCGCTTCCTCCTCGAGATGGTGACCGGCTTCCACGCGCTGCGCGTCTTCTCCGGCCGCGCGGGCGGCGCCGAAACCGCGCGCGCGCCCGGCGGCGCCCGCAAGCCCCTGATCGTCGGTGCGGCGGCGCACCTCTCCATCCTCGCCGGCCTGCTCGTTCTCGGCGCATGGCCGGCGGCGATCGCCTGGATCGGGGGCATCGGCATCTTCTTCCCCTTGTTCGCGACGCTGCGGCAGTTGCTCGAGCATCGCCCGGCGCCCGGCCAGACCGAGGGCGCCGCCGTCACCCGGATGTTCGGCCGCGACCTCTTCTCGCGCACCTTCGGCGGCGCAGGCTTCAACCGCCATCTGCTCCACCATATCGAGCCGCAAGTCTCCTATACGCGCTACGACGCGCTCGAGGCCTGGCTGATGGGGAGCTCGATCGCCCCGGCGCTGGACGCGCGCCGCGCCAGCTACGGCCGCACGTTCGCCGACTTGGTCAGGGAGGGCCGCAATGGCTGAGCCCAGATGCCTGGCCTGCGGCGCCGCCGACGTGGCGCATTGGGCGAGTGCGCGCGACGTCGAATATATGAGCTCCACGGATTCGTTCGACTATGTCCGCTGCGGCGATTGCGGCGCGCTCTCCATCGCCGAGGTGCCGCGCGACCGGCTCGCCGAAATCTATCCCGACACTTATTACAGCTTCTCCGGCGGCAAGCTCTCGCCGGTCGAGCGGGTCAAGCAATGGCTCGATCGCCGCATGTTCAGGAAGCTGCTGCGCGGCATTCAAGGCCAGACCCTCTCCGCCCTGGACGTCGGCGGCGGCACCGGCTGGCTGCTGAGCCAGGCGCGCGCCGTCGATCCGCGCCTCACCCGCACCGCCGTCGTCGACCTCGACGCCAGCGCCGCCCCGGGCGCGGAAGCGCTCGGCCACGAATTCCATCTCGGCCGGATCGAGGATTTCAACAGCAACGAGAAGTTCGACCTGATCCTGCTCTTGAACCTGATCGAGCATGTCGAGGATCCGGTCGCGGTGCTGGCGAAGATGCGCAGCCTGCTCGCGCCGGGCGGGCGGATCCTGGTCAAGACGCCCAATCATGACAGCTTCGACGCGCGGCTGTTCCGGCACAGGAGCTGGGGCGGCTTCCACTGCCCGCGCCACTGGGTGATCTTCACCCCCGAAAGCTTCGCCCGCGCCGCGGCCACCGCCGGGCTCGGCATCGAAAAGACCAGGCTTACCCAAGGCGCGCCCTTCTGGGCGGTGTCGGCGCTCGAGGCGCTGAGCCGCCGCGGCTGGGTCCGCGTCGACCGCGACCGGCCGATGTGCCGCCACCCTTTGTTCGGCCCCCTGCTCGGCCTGTTCGCGGCCTTCGACATCGTCCGCGGCCCGTTCGCCCGCACCTCGCAAATGTTCGTCCACCTCAAGGCCGCCTGAGCCCTCCACGGGGATCGGCGCCTGAACCTCGCCTGTCGGTACGCCTCACGGTCCGTTCAGCGGACCGGGGCCAGTGGCCTGTCATTCCAGATCCTCAGGAGAATGACATGCGCAAATTGTTCTTGATCGGCGCCGGCATGGCCGCCGCGCTTGCCGCAAACACCGTCCCCGCCTCGGCGCAGGACCGCTGGGACTGGGACGCCGGCGACCGCGACTATCGCCTCGTCGGCCGCGGCGTGCCACAGCTGTTCGGCGAGCTGCGCCGGACCGAACGCGGCCGCGCCTTCGTCATGCGCAATTTCGACTTCAACCGCGACGGGCGGATCAGCGTGCGCGAAGCGAATGCGGCCAACCGCGCCTTCGCCACCGCCGCCGGCTCCCGCCGCGACCGGTTCGACTGGGACTCGCGCGGACGCGACCGCATCGTCGAGCGCGATGATCGCGACAATCGCGGCCAGCGTGAGGGCGGCTGGGACCGCGAAGCGATGCGCTCCTACAATTTCCGCCAGACGCCCCAGGGCGCGCGCATGACCATGCAGGAGGACGTGCTGTTCGCGACCGACAGCGACGTGCTCCGCCCCGCCGCGATCGAGCGCCTGCGTCCGCTGGCGGGCTATTTGCGCGCCAATCCGGGCGTCCGGGTCGCGATCGACGGACATACCGATTCGCGCGGCACCGACGCCCACAACCAGGATCTCTCCGAACGCCGGGCGCAGAGCGTGCGCGAGGCGCTGGACGACATGGGCGTGACCCGCGCGCGCTTCCGCGTCGCCGGCCATGGCGAGAGCAATCCGACGGCGACCAACGCCACCGCCGAAGGCATGCGCCTCAACCGCCGCGTCGAGGTCACTTTGCTCGGCCGCCGCGCCGACGAATTCTAGGCGGTCGCCGCCTCGTCCGCGCGCTTCGCGGACGAGGCGGAATCCGGCGTTTTTCCTTGGGTTCCGGGCCCCGATTCCCTATATGCTGGTCATGGCAGAGACCCCCAATGACAGCAGCTACGACGCCGATTCAATCAAGGTGCTGAAAGGGCTCGACGCGGTCCGCAAGCGGCCCGGAATGTATATCGGCGATACCGACGACGGCTCGGGCCTCCACCACATGGTGTTCGAGGTCTCCGACAATGCGATCGACGAGGCCCTGGCCGGCCATTGCGACCGGATTTTGGTCACCCTCAACCCGGACGGCTCGGTCAGCGTCGAGGACAATGGCCGCGGCATCCCGACCGGAATCCACGAGGAGGAAGGCGTCTCCGCGGCCGAGGTCATCATGACCCAGCTCCATGCGGGGGGTAAGTTCGAGAACACGTCGGACGACAATGCCTATAAGGTCTCCGGCGGCCTGCACGGCGTCGGCGTCAGCGTGGTCAACGCGCTTTCCGAGACGCTCGACCTCACCATCTGGCGCGACGGCGAGGAGCATTTCATGCGCTTCCGCCACGGCGACGCCGAAGCGCCGCTGAAGCTCGTCGGCCCCGCGCCCGCCGGCAAGAAGGGCACCAAGGTCACCTTCCTGCCCTCGACCGACACGTTCAAGGTCACCGAGTTCGATTTCGACACGCTCGAGCACCGCTTCCGCGAGCTCGCTTTCCTCAATTCGGGCGTCCGCCTGATCCTCACCGACGCGCGGCACGAGGAGAAGAAGGAGGTCGAGCTTCATTATGAGGGCGGCATCTCGGCCTTCGTCCGCTATCTCGACCGCGCCAAGACCGCGCTCATCCCCGATCCGATCTCGGTCACCGGCCAGCGCGACGAGGTCGGCATCGAGGTCGCGCTCGAATGGAACGACAGCTATTACGAGCAGGTCCTCGCCTTCACCAACAACATCCCGCAGCGCGACGGCGGCACCCATATGGCGGCCTTCCGCGCCGCCTTGACCCGCACGCTCAACAATTATGCCGACAAGTCCGGAATGATGAAGCGCGAGAAGGTCAGCCTCACCGGCGACGACATGCGCGAGGGGCTGACCGCGATCGTCTCGGTGAAGCTCCCCGATCCCAAGTTCGGCAGCCAGACCAAGGACAAGCTCGTCTCCAGCGAGGTCCGCCAGCCGCTCGAAAGCCTGATGGCCGACAAGATGGCCGAATGGCTGGAGGAGAATCCCGGCCACGCCCGCACCATCATCCAGAAGATCATCGACGCCGCCGCGGCGCGGGAAGCGGCGCGCAAAGCCCGGGAAGCCAGCCGCAAGTCGGTGCTCGGCATCGCCTCTTTGCCCGGCAAGCTCGCCGACTGCCAGGAGAAGGACCCGGCCAAATCGGAATTGTTCCTGGTCGAGGGCGACAGCGCCGGCGGCTCGGCCAAGCAGGGCCGCGACCGCCACGTCCAGGCGATCCTGCCGCTGAAGGGCAAGATCCTGAACGTCGAGCGCGCCCGCTTCGACCGCATGCTCTCCTCCAAGGAGGTCGGCACCCTCATCCAGGCGATCGGCACCGGCATCGGCCGCGACGATTTCAACATCGAGAAGCTGCGCTACCACAAGATCATCATCATGACCGACGCCGACGTCGACGGCGCCCATATCCGCACCCTCCTGCTCACCTTCTTCTACCGCCAGATGCCGGAGATCATCGACCGCGGGCACCTCTACATCGCCCAGCCGCCACTCTACAAAGTCGCCAGGGGCCGCTCCGAAGTCTATCTCAAGGACGATGCCGCCCTCGACGAATATCTGATCGACGCGGGCACCGGGCTGACCGCTCTGGAGACCGAAGCCGGCCCGCGCTCGGGCGACGATCTGCGCGCATTGGCCGAGCATGCCAGGCGGGTGCGTTCGCTCATGGCCTATGTGCCGCGCCGCTACGATCCGGCGATCATCGAGGCGCTGGCGCTGACCGGCGCGCTCGATCCCCGGCTGAGCCAGCGCGCCGACGCGATCGCGCTGACCGCCTTATGGCTGAACGCGGTCGACGAGGAGGGCCAGTGGACCGGCGAGGTCGGCGCCGACGGCGATTATGTGCTGCGGCGGCTCTGGCGCGGGGTCACCGACCATCATGTCATCGACCACAAATTCCTGGTCTCCGCCGAGGCGCGCAAGCTGCACAAGCTCGCCACGCCCGAAGCCGAAACCTATGCGGGGCCCGCGCGGCTGGTCTCGCTGAAGAGCTCGTCGGTCGCCACCGAGGCGGCGGAGGAGGCCGAGGAGAATGAGGGCGGCGACGTCCGCCGCGCGGCCCCCGATCCACGCGGCAACCTCGTCACCCGTCCGACCCAGCTGCTCGAGGCGATCCTCGCCGCCGGCCGCAAGGGACTCGCCATCCAGCGCTACAAGGGCCTTGGCGAGATGAACGCCGATCAGCTCTGGGAGACCACCCTCGACCCGACCAACCGCGCCTTGCTCCAGGTCGAGGTCGCCCAGGCCGACGTCGCCGACGAGATCTTCACCCGCCTGATGGGCGACGTGGTGGAGCCCAGGCGCGAGTTCATCCAGGAGAATGCGCTGAACGTGGCGAATCTGGACGTGTAGGTGCTGAGCGGTTCGAACTGGAAGACGTCAATGCTGCGTCCGGAAACTCTCAGCCGACCAGCGCCCGCACCCTCCCCCGAACCGCTTCCAGCTCCGCCGCGCTTGCCCGCCCTTTCCGCCGCGCGCCGCGCGAGCGCCAATCGAAAGACTTGACCTGATCCGCAAGGGCAATGCTCCCGTCGCGCCCGATCGGCACCTCGAATCGATAGCCCTTGGCCTTCGTCGTCAGCGGCACGCAAAGGAGGAGTCTTGTCGGGCCGTTATAAGCCGATGGCGAAAGGACGAGCGCCGGCCTGTGTCCAGGCTGTTCGTGACCTGCTTGCGGATCGAAGGCGATCCAAATGATCTCCCCGGCTTCGGGAACCCAGCTCCGACTCACCGGAACTCCCGGCCCACAGGCGAGCCGGAATCGACTTCGGAGTGGACCTGCTCCGGCTTCAGCCCTTCGAGCAGCCATTCCAGTGTGATCGCCTGCGGTCGTGCCTTCTCGATCACGATCCGGCCGTTCTCTTCGCGCACTTCGACGGGATCGTCGGGCTTCAAACCGGCTGCCGCCAAAGCGGAGGCGGGAAGGCGCACTGCCGCGCTGTTTCCCCATTTGCGCACATAGTGATTCACCGCAGTCTCCGTATCTACATCGTAGATACACCATTCACCTCTCGGTTTCAAGCGCTCGCGCGGGAGCGTAGGAGAGGAGCGTGCTGTACCAAGGCCAATGCCATTGCGGGGCGATCCGCGTGAGGTTCGAAACCGCAAAGCCGCTCGCGCCGCGCGCGTGCCTATGCGGGTTCTGCCGAAAGCATGGCGCCCGGACGGTCACCGATCCCCACGGGTCGGCGACGCTGGCCCTCGGCGGAGCCGTCCTGCGCTACCGCTTCGCGACGAAGTCGTCGGACTATCTCATTTGTGCGCGGTGCGGAGTCTATGTCGGCGCGCTCGCGGAGATCGACGGCGCGAGCTACGCCACGCTTAATCTCAACGCGTTCGACGACCCGCGGCCCGACCTCGAAGCCGCCCCCGTCTCCTACGACGGCGAGGACGCGGACGCGAAGGCGGACCGGCGCCGGGCGCGCTGGACGCCGGCCCGCCTCGTCGCGCCTTAGTCCTGCTCCGGCCCGCCCATCGCCACCTGCCGCCGCGAGGCCAGATCGAGCAGCTCGACGAACTCGCGGCGCCAGAAATTCTGGCCGGCGTTGCGCGCGGCCATCGCGCGCGCGTCGGCGAAGGTGAAGCGGCCCATATTGGTGTCGCCCCGCAGCAGCTGGCCGTAGGCGGCGACCGCGGCGATGAAGGCGGTATCGCCGAAGGGCGCGCGGGCGCTGCGGATCAACCCGGCGCCGACCGGCTGCTCGATCAGCCGCGATTCGTCCTGGCCGGGCAGCTTGTAGCGCAGCCTCAGGAAGGCGAGCTCGCCATTGTCGCTGCCCTCGGCCCGGCGCTGATTGGCCTCGTAGCGCCGCGCCGGCAGCCAGCCGCGCCCGCCGACGGGCACGATCTCGTAGAGCGCGGTCACCTGGTGGCCGGCGCCGATGTCGCCCGCATCGACCTGGTCGTTGTCGAAATCCTCCTCGCGCAGCGCCCGGTTCTCATAGCCGATCAGGCGATATTCGGCGACGTAGGTGGGATTGAACTCGACCTGGATCTTGACGTCGTGGGCGATGGTGAACAGCGTCGAGCTGAGCTCGTCGTCGAGCACCTTCTGCGCCTCGCGGGGGCTGTCGATATAGGCGTAATTGCCGTTTCCGTGATCGGCGATCTGCTCCATCATCGCCTCGTTATAATTGCCGGTGCCGAAGCCCAATGTGGTCAGGGTGATCCCGTCCCGGCGCTCGCGCTCGACCATGTCGACCAGGGTCTCGTTGTTGGTGATGCCGACGTTGAAGTCGCCGTCGGTGGCGAGGATGACCCGGTTGATCCCGCCTTCGATCATGTTGGCCCTCGCGGTCGCATAAGCGAGCTGGATGCCGGCGCCGCCCGCGGTCGAGCCGCCCGCTTGCAGGTCCTTCAGCGATTCGACGACCGCATCGCGGCTCGAGGTCGGCTCGAGCACGATTCCGGCGGCGCCCGCATAGACGACGATCGAGACGCGGTCGCGCGGACTCAGCCGGTCGGCGAGCAAAGCCAGCGAGCATTGCACGAGCGGCAATTTGTCGGGCGTCGCCATCGATCCCGAGACGTCGACCAGGAAGACGAGGTTCGCCGCCGGCCGCTCGCGGCGGGGCAGATCGTAGCCGCGCAGGCCTACGCGTAGGAGACGGGTCTCGGCATTCCACGGCGTCGTCGTCATGTCGGCCTGGACGCTGAACGGCCGCGTCCGGTCGCGCGGCGCCGGATAGTCGTAGCGGAAATAGTTGAGCATCTCCTCGGTGCGGACCGCGGCCTGGGGCGGCATCTGCCCCGCGTTCAGCATCCGGCGGACATTGGCATAGGAGCCGGTGTCGACGTCGACCGAGAAGGTGGAGACGGGCTGGTCGGCCACCGCCTGCACCGCGGCGACCGCCTCGCCCTGGTAGCGCTCGCGATTCTCCGGGGCGGCGTAGTGGGGCGACATGGGCTGCACCGGCCGCCGGCCGTTGGGGAGCACAAGGGTGCGCTCCTGGCTCACCTGCGGTGAGGGAGCGTAGCGGGCGGGCGGCGACGAGGGCGGCGAATTGCCGATGACGCCAATGCGGTTGCCATAGCCGCGCGCGCGATAGGAGCCATAGTCGCTCCCACCCTGCAGGAAGGGCGCGCAGCGGGCGTCGGGATCGTCGGGCCGGGGTGGGCGGGCGATGCGTCCTTCGCGGGTCTGGACCGAAGCCGAAACCGCGGCGACCGGGGTTGGGGGAAGGCCCGTCAGGATCAGGGCAGACATCGAAAGCAAACCGACGATACGCATCGCATCCTCCTCCGCAAGGATTGATGTGATAGTATCACATGGGCCCGACTGAATGCGCGATGAACTGAATTTCGGGCCGCGGCGGGCGGCCGCTCAGCCCGCCTTGAGCGCCCGCTGGATGCGCATCCGGTCGATGAGGCCGAGCCGGTCGGCGTGGAAGCGGGCGATGGTGCTCGGCGAGAGGCCGTAGAGCCGGGCCAGCAGGGCGCGGCCCTCCTCCGGCCTCGCGGCGGCGAGCGCCGCGGCGACCGCGCGCAGCAGCTCGCGCTTCTTCCAGACCTGCTTGGCCTCGGCCTCGAACAGATCGTGCAGCGCCGCCCCGGAGAAGTCGCGCTGGCGGGCGAGCAGCAATGCGGTGTGGACGGCATCGCCGAGGCTGCGCCCGGTGACCGGATGGATGAAGCCGCCGCGCAGGCCCAGCTTGGCGACCCGCGCGCCGCTCTGCCGCCAGAAAGCGGCGAAGTCGCCGCCCGCCGGCAGCGGCCGGGCCGAGACCCGCTCGCCGCCGCCCTTGCCCTTCGGCTTCCAGCCCCGCGCGGCGACATAGGCGTCGAGCCTGGCGCCGGCGTCGGCATCGGGCGCGGCGCGGTCCGAGATCATCACGTCGGCGACGATCAGCCGGTCCTCGGAAAGCGGCAGGCACTGCGCGAATCTCAGCCCATCGGTCTGCGCGACGGTGGCATCGATCAGCACCGGCCGGTCGACCCGGTGCGGCGCCATGAAGCGATATTCGCGCTCGAGCCGCGCCTCGTAGAGCAGGTCGAGCGTCGACAGGCTGGTGGCGCCGCGGGCGTCGATCGCCCCCTGCGCCTTGATCTCCTCGCCGCCGTCGAGGACCAGCGCATCCTCGCGCACCGCGACCACCTTGGCGCCAAGCCGATAATGCTTGGGGTCGAGCGCTTCGACGAGGGCACGGTGCAGGTCGACCGCGCCGAAGCCGCCATATTCGATCTTCAAATTGCGGCTGAAGCCCGGAAAGGCCACGTAGAAGCCCGGCCAGCGTTCGATCGCGAGCGGCCCGATCAGCTCGGCGCCCTCCTGGCCGAGCTCGGCGTCGGTAAAGCTGCGCACGCCCTCGCCGCCGAAGGTCTCGCCCTCCTCGACGATCATCAGCGGCACGTCGGGCCGGTGGCGGGCCATGGCCAGAGCGGCGAGCGCGCCGGCCAGGCCGCCGCCCGCAATCACGATTCCGTCCCGCCTGCCCCGCGCCATAGCCCTCCGCCTTAGCGAAACGGCCGTCCCGGCGCCACGCCCACGCCGCGCCAGCCTCATTTTGGGACTGCCCGGGCGCGGAGCCTGAACGGCGGCCGCCCGCGGCCGCCGCTTGCGGCGCTCAGGGCCCGGCTTTATCGTCGCGCCGCGAAACCAAGGGTGGGCGCCGCATGGCGAAATTCATGGCCGTGGTCGGGGCAATGGCGACGCTCCTTCTCGGAGCAGTTCCAGCGCCGGCCCAGCCGACCGCCTGGAGCCCGCGGCCCTGGCTGGACGACCTCGCCGAGGCGCGCGCCGCGATCGACAGCAAATACGCCAATCTGGAATGGCTGCTGACCGAGCGCGAGCTCGACCTCGACGCCCTGTTCCAGCGCGCCCGCGCGGCGCTGGGCAATGCGCGCAGCGACGGCGAGGCGGTCGCCATCTTCAACCGCCTCGTCCAGCGGATCGGCGACGGCCATGTCAATCTGGATTGGCCCCGCCCGGCCCCGCCCCCGCCGCCCGCCCCGGTCCCGTCGGTCAGTCCGCCGACCGCGCAGGACTTCTGCCGCGCGCGACGCTATGCGCCGCCCTCCAACGCCGCCGGCCTCGCCCCGGCGCTGCGCGGCTACGCCCCCATGGCGGAGGGCGATCTGCTGCCCGCCGGGACGATCGAGGCGGCGCGCCGGCGCGTCGGCCTGTTGCGCATCGCCGTCTTCGATCCCCACGTCAGCACCGCGCTCTGCGCCGAGGCGGTGGCGGCGCTCGCCATCCCGACCGACCGGCCTTGCGACGAGGCGTGCGACAATCGCCTGATCACCGAAGCCTATCGCCGGCTGGGCCTCGCCATGCAGGACCGGCTCGCCCGCCTCCGCGCCGCGGGAGCGCGCGTGCTGATCGTCGACCTCACCGGCAATGGCGGCGGCTCGGAATGGGCCGAGGCGGCGGCGCGGATGCTGAGCCGGCGCCCGCTCCAGTCGGCGCGGCTGGGCTTCGTGCGCGGCCCGCACTGGGAGCGGCAGTGGCGCG
>JBKJZJ010000233.1:0-5970 GCA_046715355.1 Allosphingosinicella sp.
TTACAACCTTTACACGTGTGGTGTTGCCCGTGATCTCGTCGCGATCCTTGATCTGGCCAATGCGGCGGATGTCGAGGCGGACGGAGGCGTAGAATTTGAGCGCATTGCCGCCGGTCGTCGTCTCGGGATTGCCGTACATGACACCGATCTTCATGCGCAGCTGGTTGATGAAGATGACCAGGCATTTGGACTTGGAGATCGAGCCGGTGAGCTTGCGCAGCGATTGCGACATCAAACGCGCCTGCAGGCCGACATGGCTGTCGCCCATCTCGCCCTCGATCTCGGCGCGCGGCACCAGAGCGGCGACCGAATCGATGACGAGGATGTCGATCGCGTTGGAGCGGACGAGCGTGTCGGTGATCTCGAGCGCCTGCTCTCCCGTGTCGGGCTGCGAGATGATGAGATTGTCGACGTCGACGCCAAGCTTGCGGGCGTAGATCGGGTCGAGCGCATGCTCGGCATCGATGAAGGCGGCGACCCCGCCGGCCTTCTGCGCCTCGGCGACCGCGTGCAGCGCCAGCGTGGTCTTGCCCGAGCTTTCCGGCCCGTAAATCTCGACGACGCGGCCGCGCGGCAGCCCGCCAATGCCCAAGGCGATGTCGAGCCCGAGCGAGCCGGTCGAGATGGTCTCGATATCGATCGCCTCGCGCGAGCCCAGGCGCATCGCCGAGCCCTTGCCGAAGGCGCGGTCGATCTGCGCCAGCGCGGCGTCGAGCGCCTTCTGCTTGTCCGTGTCCATCGGGCTCCTGTCGGAAACGATCTGAAGTGAGGCCGTCATTGGCTTGTCTCCCCGTATTGCGTCGGCGCGCGCCGATCAATGGCGAGTATGTACCTCATTTGTTCTCTGGGAACAAGTAGGAAACGACAGCTAGCGGGCGAACAATGCGGCGAGCGCTTCCGCCATCGCATTCCGGAAGGCGGGGAGCTGGTAGATGTCGTTGTGGCCGGCCTCCGCGATGGTCCGGTCGAAGGCGAGATTGGGGATTGCGCGGCGCAGCGCCTCGGTGCGGGCGGGCGGGATCAGCGAGTCGCGGCCGCCGGCGAGGATGGCGATGGGCGCGCGGACGGTGCGCAACTCCGCCGCCGCGTCCATTTCGTGGCGGAACAGCAGGCGGACCGGGAGCCAGGGATAATGGCCCGCGGCGACCGCGGCGAGGCTGTCGAAGGGCGTGACCAGAACGAGGCCGGCCAGCGGGCGCCGGGCGGCGAGCGAGGCGGCGATGCCGCTGCCGATGCTGAATCCGACCGCGACGATGCGCCGGCCCGGAAAGCGGGCGGCGGCCCAATCGAAGATCAGCGGCGCATCCTCCCGGAGCGCGGCGGCGCTAGGACTCCCCTCGCTCGGCGGATAACCGCGATAGTGGAAGGCGACGACGTCCGCTTGCGGGTAGAGGCCGTGCAGGTAATCGGCCACCGCCTCGGCGTTCCAGGCATTGCCGCCGAAGCCCAGGATCAGGACGCGCTCGGCCCCCGGCCGGCTGGGCGGGACATGCAGGCCGCGCAGGCGCTCGCCCGAAGCGGCGGCGAGCTCGACCCGGGTCGCGCCCGCCGGCGGCGCGCCGGCGGACCGGATCTGGCCGGTGGGAAAGAGCAAGGCGGCCTGGAAGAAGAAGACGGCCGCGCAGATCGCCGCATAGAGCAAAAGCGGCACCAGGATGAGCAAAGCCACCTTGCGTCCGCGCGTCACCGGCGCCGGCCGTCCGTCAGCCGCCGCAGGCGCGGTCCAGCGCCGGCTCGATCGAGTCGATCGTATAGGGCTTGGCGAGGATCGGGGCGCCGGCATGGGCGGCGGGCGGCGGCTCGACATGGCCGCCCGTGGCGAGGACGAAGGGCGTGCCGGCGGCGGCGAGCCGGTCGGCGACCGGCCACACGCTCTCGCCGTCCTTGAGCCGGATGTCGAGGATGGCGACGTCGAAGCCCCCAGGCTCGACATGGCCGAGCGCCGCGGCGACGCAGTCGCAGGTCGCGACCACATCATGGCCCAGCGATTCGAGGAAATCCTCGAGCATCATCGCGATCAGCGGCTCGTCCTCGACGATCAATATGGTTCGTTGCGTCCCCGGCATGGGGGAGCCCTTAGCGATTGTTACGCAAAGGAAAAGGCTTAATTCGCCGGGCCGGCATCGGCAGGCCGGGCAGCACAGCGCCCCCCGCAAGAGTCATCCCGGCGGAGGCCGGGATCCATGAACTCCAAAGATAGGGGTTCAGGCCGTTTCGCCATTTTTCCGGCCGCCGTGTTCATGGGTCCCGGCCTTGGCCGGGAGACTCCGAAGAGCACGTCCCGCCTTACTTGGCCGCCAGCGTGTCCCTGACCGTCTCCGCCAGCTGCTGGACCGAGAAGGGCTTGGCGAGGAAGGAGACGTTGGGGATGTCGATCGACTTGCGCAGCTGCTCCTCGGCATAGCCCGAGATGAACAGGATCGGCAGATCGGGCTGCAGCTTGCGCGCGGCGCGGACCGTGGTCGGCCCGTCCATGGTCGGCATCACCACGTCGGAGATCATCAGGTCGACGCGGCCCTCGCGGCCGAGGATCTCGAGCGCCGCCTCGCCGTTTTCGGCGGCCAGGACGGTGTAGCCGTGCCGGGCCAGCGCCCGCTCGGCGACGGCGCGGACCATCGCCTCGTCCTCGACGACGAGCACGGTCCCGGTGCCCCAGAGTTCGCCGGCCTTCTCCTTGGCCTTGGCCCTCACCGGCGCCTCGCCCGGCTGGGCGCGGTGGACGGGCAGGTACATGGTGAAGGTCGTGCCCTTCCTGACCTGCGATTCGGCGAAGATGAAGCCGCCCGATTGCTTGACGATGCCGTAGACCGTGGAAAGGCCCAGGCCGGTCCCCTTCCCCACCTCCTTGGTGGTGAAGAAGGGCTCGAAAATCTTGCCGAGCAGGTGCGCCGGGATGCCGGTGCCGGTGTCGGTGACCTTCATCGCCGTATAGTCGCCGATCGGCAGTACGTCGCTCGACATGCGGCGGACGTCCTCGGCGGGAACAGCGAAGGTCTGCAGGGTGAGCGTGCCGCCGCCGTCCGGATCGCGGGCGAGCATGGCGTCGCGGGCGTTGACCGCGAGGTTGACGATGACCTGCTCGAGCTGCCCCGGATCCGCGCGGACGGCACCGAGCCCGCGGCCGTGCTTGACGTCGAGCTTGATCCGCTCGCCCAACAGGCGGGTGAGCAGATGCGAGACCTCGGCGACGACGTCGGGGAGCTGGAGCACCTGCGGGCGCAAGGTCTGCTGGCGCGAGAAAGCGAGCAATTGCCGGGTGAGGTTGGCGGCGCGATTCGCGTTGGAGCGAATCTGCTGGATGTCGTCATAATCGCTGTCGCCGGGCGTGTGGCGCATCAGCATGAGGTCGCAATTGCCCAGGATCGCGGTCAGGATATTGTTGAAATCGTGGGCGACGCCGCCCGCCAATTGGCCGACCGCCTGCATCTTGGTCGCCTGCGCGATCTCGCGCTTGAGCCGCGCCTCCTCGCTATTGTCCTTGAGGCTGATGAGGACCGCGGCATTGCCGAGGCCGCGCGCGCCGGCAACGGTCATCGCCACCGGCTCCTCGGGATTCGTCTTGAGCCGCACCGCGAGGTCGCCCGACATCGCCCGGCCTCGGCCGAAGCGGCGGACCGCGTCGGAAACCGCCGCCTTGTCCTCGTCGACGACGAGATCGCCGGGCCAGGCGGGCCGCTCGCTTTGCGTCAGGCCGACCGCCTTGCGGAACACCGTGTTGAGGAAAAGGAAGCGGCCGTCGCCGTCGGCCAGCGCGAGGCCCAAAGGCAGGCTGTCGAGCAAGGCGTGGACATGGCCGGTCTCGTCGTCGCCGCGCGGGCCCGGCACGTCGTCGAGCAGCAGGAAGGCGGAGAGCGAATCGGGGCCGTCGCCGGCCGGGACCTGGACGATGCGCAAAGGCGGCGCCGCCTTGCCCTCGGCGGTGAAGCGGAACTGGCCGCTGGCGGAGGCACAGAGGTGGTCGACGAGCGGCGTCCCCTCCACCGCGAGCGGCTCCCCGTCCGGCCCGGCGATGCGCGCACGAAAGGCGCCGTTGGCGGCGAGGATATGGCCGGCCGCATCGACGATCGCCGCCATCAGCCCGGCCTCGCCCATCCGCCGGCCGACCTCGCCCGCGATCAGCCGGCGGGCGTCGGCGGCGAGATCGGCCGCCTCGCTGCGCCGCAGCCGCCAGAGCAGATGGCCGGTCCCGACCAGGGCGATCTCGCCGCGCACGGCGATATTGGCGAGGGCGAGCGGCGGCACGACAGCGGCGCGGTCGCGGCGGGTGGCGCGGATCGCGGCGAGGATGGCGGGGCGGTCGGCCTCCAGCGCGAGGTCGGCGGGCGCCACGGCGGCGCCGAACCATGAGGACCAGGTCGCATTGGCGCAGACCAGGCTCCCTTCCCCGTCGGTCAGCGCCAAGGCGGTCGAGGGCGGGGCGGTGTCGAGCGCGGCGCGCAGCAGAGCGAGGCCGCCGTCTTCCCGCGCCGGCGCGGCGATGGCCGCCGCGGGCCGGCGCAGCGCGATCAGCCCGCCGGCGCCGATCAGGCCGGCGAAGAAGGCGCCGGCGAAGACCGGGCTGCCGGCCGCCCACAGCAGGAGCGCGGCCGAGGCGATCGCGGCGAGGCCGAACAGCACCGCCGGGAGGCCGAGAGCCCCGCCTGCGCCTGTGCCCGGAAGGTTCGCCGCGCTCGCCATGCTACCAGATGCGGATCCGGCGCTCGGGCGCGAGGTACAAAGCGTCGCCCGGACTGGGCCGGAAGGCGGCATACCAGGGATCGAGATTGCGCACGACCGCGACGCGCTGCTCGGAGGGCGAGTGCGGATCGGTCAGCAGGCGCTGCAGGAGGTTGGCCTCGCGATATTTGCGCCGCCAGACCTGCGCCCAGCCGAGATAGAAGCGCTGGTCGCCGGTCATGCCGTCGATCACCGGCGCCTCCCGGCCGCCGAGCGAATGGCGGTAGGCGTCGTAGGCGACGGTGAGGCCGGCGAGGTCGGCGATATTCTCGCCGAGCGTCAGCGCGCCCTGGACGCGGCGGCCCGGCAGCGGCTCGTAGGCGTCATATTGCGCGACGAGCTGCGCGGTCAGCGCATTAAAGCGGGTGCGGTCTTCGGCGGTCCACCATTCGCGCATCGCCCCGGTCTCGTCATAATGGCTGCCCTGATCGTCGAAATGGTGGCTGATCTCATGGCCGATCACCGCGGCGATGCCGCCATAATTGACCGCCGGATCGGCGTGCGGATCGAAGAAGGGCGGCTGGAGGATGGCCGCGGGAAAGACGATCTCGTTCCACACCGGATTGGCGTAGGCGTTGACCGTCATAGGAGTCATCCCCCATTCGCTGCGGTCGACCGGGCGGCCGAGCTTGTTCAAATTGCGCCGATATTCGAACTCGGTCGCGTTGACGATGTTCTGGAGCAGGTTGGCGCGGCTGATCCGCACGCTCGAATAATCGCGCCAGCTGTCGGGATAGCCGATCTTGGGGGTGAAGGCGGCGAGCTTGCGCCGCGCTCTCGCTCTGGTCTCGGGCGCCATCCAGGTCAGGCTGGCGAGGCGGCGGTCCATCGCGGCGATGACGTTGCGCACCAGGGCGTCGGCCTCGCGCTTGGCCTCGGGCGGGAAGTGACGCTGGACGTAGACCCGGCTGACGTCGTCGGGGATGGAAGCGGTGACGACGTCGACGCCGCGCTTCCAGCGGTCCTGGTTCCGCGGCGTGCCGTTGAGCACGGTGCCGCGGAACGCGAAATTGGCGTCGACGAAAGGCTGCGAGAGGAACGGCGCGCTATTGTCGACGAGGCGCAGCAGCATATAGTCCTTGAGCACATCGATCGGCGTCTCCGAGACGATGCGCGCGGTGGCGGTGAAGGTGCTCGGCTGCGAGACCAGGATGTGGGTCTGGCCGGAAAGGCCGGTCGCCCGGAAATAGCCCGCCCAGTCGAAGCCCGGCGCGTTGCGCGCGAAATCGGCGATCGCCCACCTGTTGTAGGTCG
>JBKJZJ010000234.1:0-40739 GCA_046715355.1 Allosphingosinicella sp.
CCTATAGAGAGGAAGAACAAGCGGGGCCGTGACTTAGGGGCTCCGCCCAGCCGGAAAAGCGAGAATCTTCGAAATGTCCTTTTTGCGTTTCTTCAAATTCCCGTCCCACGACATGGCGATCGACCTCGGCACCGCCAACACGGTCGTCTTTGTGCGCGGCCGCGGCATCGTCCTCAACGAGCCGTCGGTGGTCGCGATCGAGACGATCAACGGGGTCAAAAGGGTGAAGGCGGTCGGCGACGACGCCAAATTGATGATGGGCAAGACGCCCGACGCGATCGAGGCGATCCGCCCGCTCCGCGACGGCGTCATCGCCGACATCGATGTCGCCGAGCAGATGATCAAGCATTTCATCCAGAAGGTGCACGGCAAGCGCCGCTTCCCGCGCTGGCCGGAGATCGTGATCTGCGTGCCGTCGGGTTCGACCTCGGTCGAGCGCCGCGCGATCCGCGACGCCGCCTCCAACGCCGGCGCCCGCCAAGTCTGGCTGATCGAGGAGCCGATGGCCGCGGCGATCGGCGCCGACATGCCGGTCACCGAGCCGATCGGGTCGATGGTCGTCGATATCGGCGGCGGCACCACCGAAGTCGCCATCCTGTCGCTGCGCGGGATCGCCTACAGCACCAGCGTGCGCGTCGGCGGCGACAAGATGGACGAGGCGATCACATCCTACGTCCGCCGCAACCACAATTTGCTGATCGGCGAATCCACGGCGGAGCGGATCAAGAAGCAGGTCGGGGTCGCCAAGGCCCCCGCAAACGGCGCCGACGGCGAGACCGTCCATCTCAAGGGCCGCGACCTCGTCAACGGCGTGCCCAAGGAGATCACGATCACCCAGAAGCAGATCGCCGAGGCTTTGTCCGAGCCCGTCGGCACGATCGTCGAGGGCGTGCGGATCGCGCTCGAGAATACCGCGCCGGAGCTCGCCGCCGACATCGTCGACCAGGGCATCGTGCTGACCGGCGGCGGCGCGCTGCTGAAGGGGCTGGACGAGGTGCTGCGCGACGAGACCGGCCTGCCGGTGACGGTCGCCGACGATCCGCTGACCTGCGTTGCGCTGGGCACGGGACGCGCGATGGAAGAGGAAATCTTCCGCGGCGTGCTGCAGACCGCTTAGGTAGAGGGGCAAGGGGATGGCGCCGCCGGGCAAACGGCGCCCCGGATTCTCCCGCAGGGCGCAATATGGGGTGTTCCTCGGCTATGTCGTGGCGGTGGGCGGCGTCATCATCGCCGTCATCCTGCTCGCCATCGCGATCATCGATCCCAGGGGCTTCGCCGCCTTGCGCGGCATCGCGCTCGACATCACCGCGCCGATCAGCAGCGCCACCCGTTCGGTCGCGACCTTCGTGGGCGGCATCGGCGAGGGGATCGGCGACTATTTCCGCGCCGGCTCGCAAAATGCCGAGCTGCGCCAGCAGCTCGCGGAGGCGCAGCGCGAGCTGAACCGGCGCCAGGCGCTCGAGCTGGAGAATAGGCGGCTCACCGCCTTGCTCGGCCTCGCCCAGCAGACCAGCGACGAGGTCACCGTGGCGCGGATCGTCGGCTCCTCGTTCGAGGCGCCGCGGCGGCTGGCGACGCTGTCGGCGGGGAGCGCGGCCGGGGTCGTGCCGGGCCAGGCGGTGCGCTCGCCCGACGGCCTGATCGGCCGGGTGCTGGAGACGGGCCGCTGGGCCTCGCGCGTCATCCTGATCACCGACGCAGCCAGCAACGTGCCGGTGCGTCTCGTCCGCGACGGCACGCCAGCGCTCGCGGTCGGCCGCGGCGACGGCACGATCGAACTGAGGACGCTCGAGGTCGGCCAGAGTCCGTTTCGCCGCGGTGACCTCCTGGTCACCTCGGGCGTGGGGGGCCTCTATCCGCCCAACATTCCCGTGGTGGTGGTGACCGGCCATGACGGCGAGCGGGCGATCGGCCGGCCGCTCGCAGATCCGGCGCGGATGGACTATGCGATCGTGCAGCGCATCTACCAGCCCGCCGCCGCCGGACCGCTCGACCTCGCCCGGCCGCAGAGGCCGGCGCCGCCCGTCGCCGCGCCGCCCGTCGCGGCCGCCCCCGCGCCCGTCCCCGCTCCCGCCGGAGCGCGGCGATGAGCAGGATCGCCGGCTCCAACACCGAGGTCGCGATCCGCGACCTCAGGCGGCGCTACGTGCCGCTCGTTTCGACCATCGCCGCGATGCTGATGTCGCTGCTGCCGATCGTCGCATCCGCGCTCTGGGTGCCCAATATCGGCTTCCTCGTCCTCCTCACCTGGCGGCTGATGCGGCCCGAAATCTGGTCGGCGCAGGTGGCGCTCGCGCTCGGCCTCGCCGGCGATCTGATCAGCGGCGCGCCTCTGGGCCAGTCGATGCTGCTGTGGACGTTGATCTTCCTCGGCCTCGATTATGCCGACAGCCTGCTCGGCGTGCGCGATTATTGGCTCGACTGGCTGCTCGCCGCCGCCGCCATCCTCTTCCACAGCGCCGGCGTGTGGTACATCGCCCTCCTCCTCGGCGCCAAGGTGAGCATCTGGCTGATGGTTCCGCAGCTCTGCCTGGCGATCCTCGCTTATCCACTGGCGGCGCGGATCGTGCTCCGGCTCGACCGCTGGCGGCTGATGCGATGAAGAAACTGCTGTTCGGCGGGGGTCCGCCGGTCACCGAATCGGGGCAGGCGCAGAGCTTTTCGCGGCGCGCGTTCGTGCTCGGCGCGCTGCAGAGCGGCGTCGCCGTGCTGCTCGCCGGCCGGATGGGCTATATCGCGATCGCCCAGAACGAGCGCTATCGCGGCCTCGCCGAATCGAACCGCGTCCAGACCCGCCTGATCCCGCCCCGGCGCGGCTGGATCGTCGATCGCCACGGCCGGCCGCTGGCGATCAACCGTTACGACGTCCGCGTCGACCTCATCCCGGATTTCATCGAGGACAAGGAGCGGTTGATCGCCGAGCTGACCCGGCTGCTCGCCTTGCGGCCCGAGGAGGTGCAGCGGATCCGGACCGAGCTGGAGCGCGACCAGGCCTTCCAGCCGGTGCCCGTCGCCGAGCATCTGAGCGAGCAGCAATATTATTCGCTCAAGGTCCATGAGCCCGATCTGCCCGGCGTCTCCGTGCTCGAAGGCTATGCACGCTCCTACCCGACGGGCGCGGCGGTCGGCCATCTCATCGGCTATGTCGGCACCCCCAACCGGCGCGAATACGAAGCCGAGAATCGCAATCCGCTGCTGATCACGCCCGGAATCAAGGTCGGCAAGGAGGGTCTCGAGAAGGTGATGGAGCAAAGGCTGCGTGGCCGCCCGGGCGCGGCCCGGGTCGAAGTAACCGCGCGGGGCCGTTTGGTCCGCCAGCTCACCACCCTGCCACAGGTCAGCGGCGCGCCGCTCCGCACGACGATCGACGCCGGCCTGCAGGAATATGCGGCGCGCCGGCTCGGCGAGGAATCGGGCAGCTGCGTGGTCCTCGACTGCAACAATGGCGACATCCTCGCTCTGGCCTCGATGCCCGCCTACGACCCGAACAGCTTCTCCGACGGCATCAGCCATTCCGAATGGGCGATGATGCGCGAGGACGAACGCCACCCGCTGATCAACAAGGCGCTCAACGCGCTCTACCCGCCGGGCTCGACCTTCAAGCCGGCGGTGGCGATGGCGCTGATGGAGGCCGGCGTCGACCCGGAGGAAACAATAAACTGCCCCGGCGGCTATATTCTGGGCTCGCGCCGGTTCGGCTGCCTCGCCGTGCATGGGCCGATGAACCTGCACCGCGCCATCGCCAGGAGCTGCAACACCTATTTCTACACGATGGCGCGGCGGATCGGCATCGAGCGCTTCTCGGCCATGGCGAAGCGGCTCGGGCTGGGCCAGCGCTACGACATGCCGGTGGTCTCGCAAAGTTACGGCACCATCCCGGACCCGGCCTGGAAGCAGCGCCGCTATCGCCAGGACTGGACCCAGGCCGACACGCTCAACGCCGCGATCGGCCAGGGCTATGTGATCCTCAATCCGCTGCAGCTCGCGGTGATGGCGGCCCGCGTCGCCTCGGGCCGCGACGTCCAGCCGCGCCTGGTGCTCGAGCGCAACCCGCCGGCCCGGCCGTTGCCCTTCGCCGCCGCCAGCTTCGAGGCGGTCCGCGCCGGCATGGCCGAGGTGGTCAACGGCAACGGCACCGCGGGCGCCAGCCGGCTCCCCCTCGACGGCATTCAGATGGCGGGCAAGACCGGCACGGCGCAAGTGCGCAACATCGGCGCCGATCGCGGTCGGGCCGGCGCCGCCTGGCGCTATCGCGACCACGGCCTGTTCGTCTTCTTCGCGCCCGTCGAGCGGCCCCGTTATGCCGGAGCGGTGGTGATCGAGCATGGCCTGGGCGGCGCCCGCGCCGCCGCGCCGGTCGCCTGCGACGTCATGACCTATATGTTCGACAAGGCCAAAGCCGAGGAAAGGCTGGCCCCGCTCGAGGCGCAATGGGGCGGCACCCTGGCGGAGCGGATGGCGCGGCGCACCGCGGCCTGGATCAATCGCCCGCAAGGCGCGCCGCCGCCGGCCAATCCCGCGGATCCGGCCTGATGGCGCTCGGCTTCCTCCCCAAGCCGCTCAGGGAGCTGCCCTGGCTGATGCTGATCTGCGTGATCGCGATCGCCGGCTTCAGCCTGCTCGTCCTCTATTCGGCCGCCGGCGGCGACATGCGCTACGCCAAGCCTCAGGGGATACGCTTCCTGATCTTCTTCGCGCTGGCGCTGGCTTTATCGCGGCTCCGGCCGGAAACGCTGAAGCGAGCCGCCTTCCCCGCTTATGTCGTGGTGTTGCTGCTGCTGATCATCGTCGAGGCTTTGGGCTTCGTCGGCGGGGGCGCCCAGCGCTGGGTCGATCTCGGCCCGATCAACCTGCAGCCCAGCGAATTGATGAAGCCGGTCATCGTGCTCGCCTGCGCCCATTTCTATTCGCTGCTGCCGGCGCGGGAGATCAGGGGCTGGAGCGCCCTGTGGCCGCCCGCCGTGCTGATCGGAATCCCGGCGGCGCTGGTCCTCATCCAGCCCGATCTCGGCACCGCCTCGATGATCGTGTTCGGCGGCCTCACCATCATGTTCCTCGCCGGCGTGCCGCTCAGGCTGTTCGCCTGCGGCATCGCCTTCCTCGCAATCGCCTTGCCGATCGCGTTCAGCTTCCTCCACGATTATCAGCGCCAGCGCGTCTTCATCTTCCTCGATCCGGAATCGGACCCGCTCGGCACCGGCTATCACATCACCCAGTCGAAGATCGCGATCGGCTCGGGCGGGCTGACGGGGGTCGGCTTCCTCAACGGCACGCAGAGCCATGGCGGCTACCTGCCCGAGCCGCACACCGATTTCGTGTTCGCGACGATGGCGGAGGAATGGGGCCTGATGGGCGGGATCTTCCTGATCCTCGCCTTCGCGCTGATCCTCAGATGGGGGATGCGGGTCGCGACCGATGCGCGCGACCGTTTCTCGCGCCTCGCCGCGGCCGGGCTCACCACCACCATCTTCTTCTACGTCGCGATCAATCTGCTGATGGTGATGGGCCTCGCGCCCGTCGTCGGCATTCCGCTGCCGCTTTTCTCCTATGGCGGCTCGGCGATGATGACGGTGATGATCTGCCTGGGGCTGCTGATGGCGATCGAGCGCCAGAACCGGCGCGACCGGCACCGCGGCTGAGCGCGCGGTGGCATTCCGCCGGCCCCCTCGTACAAAAATAACCACTCTATATCAATGACTTATATCAGTATAATGCGCTGTCAGGATCATTGTAGGGAACTCTGCGTGGATTCCGCGTGTCGGCGATCATGGATCCAGGACGCACGATCTCCATGATGAATGCAACCGATTGCTTTAGCGACTGTTTCGCGTACGGAGGGCCACGGCCCCAAGGAGACAAGAATGGCGACGCTGAACGGCCGATCGCGACCGCCCTTTGTCTCACGTTCCAGCGGTGACGCGGAAATCACGGACGCCGCCTGGCGACCGATTCACGCGCCGCGGCCGCAATATTTGGCGATCACCGGCACGGACGCTCCCGAAACGCTGGACGGCACGCCGGGCGATGACGAGATTTACGGGCTTGGCGGAAACGACATTCTCAATGGCCTCGACGGAGCCGACAAGCTCTATGGCGGCGCCGGCGCCGACACGACCAACGGCGGCATGGGCGACGACTGGCATTATGTCGACAATGCCACCGACGTCGTGCAGGAGGCCCTCGGCGGAGGCACCGACCGGGTGTTCGCCGGCGTCAGCTATACGCTCGGCGCCGGCGTCTCAGTCGAGATCATGTCGACCGACTTCCATGCCGGCACGGCGGCGATCAATCTCACCGGCAATGCGCTGGACCAAGCCATTATTGGCAATGCCGGCGCCAACACGATCAACGGCGGCGGCGGCGCGGATACGATGCACGGCTTTGCCGGCGACGACATCTATTATCTCGACAATTACTTCGACCAGGTCCGGGAGAATGTCGGCGAGGGTAATGACCGGGTGTTCGCTAGCGGAAGCTATGGGCTGCCGGCAGGCGCCTCGATCGAGCTGCTAACCACGAATTTCCATGCCGGCACGAGCGACGTCGATCTCAGCGGCAACGAGCTGGCCCAAGCCATTTATGGCAATGACGGCGAAAACGTGCTGAGCGGCGGTGGCGGCGCGGATGTCCTGATCGGCCGCGCGGGCGACGACCGCCTGTACGGCGGCGCCGGCATCGATACGACCAATGGCGGAATCGGCGACGACCTCCACTATGTCGACGACGCGGTCGATCTGGTCCAGGAGGCCGCCGGCGAGGGCACCGATCGGGTATTCGCCAGCGTCAGCTACGCGCTTGCCGCGGGAGCCGAGGTCGAGCTCTTCAGCACCGACTTCAACGGGGGCACTTCGGCGATCAACCTGACGGGCAATTCTTTTGCCCAGGCTCTTTATGGCAATGCCGGCGCCAATTCGCTCAACGGCCGCGGCGGCGCGGATACGATGCTCGGCTTTGCCGGCGACGACTTCTATTATGTCGACAATAGCGGTGACCGGGCGCTGGAAAATGCCGGCGAGGGCAATGATCGGGTGTTCACGGGCGTCAGCTTCGCGCTGGAGGCGGGTGCCTCGATCGAGCTGCTTACCACGGATTTCCATGCCGGCACGGGCGCCATCAATCTCACGGGCAACGAACTGGCGAACACGATCTTCGGCAATGACGGCGTCAACACGCTGAGCGGCGGCGGCGGCGCGGACAGCCTGATCGGCCGCGCGGGCAACGACGTCCTGATCGGCGGCGCCGGCATCGATACGACCAATGGCGGCACCGGCGACGACTTCCACTATGTCGACGACTCGGCCGACTTCGTGCAGGAGGCCGCCGGCGAGGGCAGCGACCGCGTGCTGACCAGCGTCAGCTACACGCTTGCCGCGGCAGCCGAGGTCGAGCTCTTCACCACCGACTCCAATGCGGGCACTTCGGCGATCAACCTGACGGGCAATGGGTTCGCCAACACGATCTTCGGCAATGACGGCGTGAACGTCCTCGACGGCAAGGGAGGCAGCGACGTTTTGATCGGCCGCCTGGGCAGCGACACCTTTGCGTTCACCACCGCACTCGGCGCCGGCAATGTCGACGCCGTGCTCGACTTCGTCGCCGGAACCGACCTGATCGCGCTGGACGATGCCGTATTCACCGCGATCGGCCGCCTCGGCCCGCTCAATAACAATGCGTTCGTGATCGGGACGGCGGCCGCGGATGCCGACGACCGCATCGTCTACGACAGCGCCACCGGGGCAGTGCTCTACGACGCCGACGGCAATGGCGCCGGGGCGGCGGTGCAGTTCGCCACGCTCAGCACCGGCCTGGCGCTCATCGCCAGCGACTTCATCGTGGTCTGAAGCGATCCTCCCGGCTGGGAAAAGACAAAAAGCCTTTGTAGGTCGGTCAACCGTCGAAGGGGAGGGTGGTGGATCAGCTCGGGCTCGAACCGAGGACCGGACGATTAAGAGTCGTCTGCTCTACCAACTGAGCTACTGATCCGTGGAGGCGCCGATATAACGTCAGGAGCGCTCGGTTCAAGCACATCCTTTCAGCCAGCATGCACGCACCCCAAACCCTCATTTGGAGCAGCTGCTCATTGAAATCGGCGGTAATTAAGGGCCTCCGGGGAATGATATAAGGCATTGAGATGCCTCACCTTTCTTGATTATCAAGTACTTATTCCGTTGTGATAAAGGATCAATTGCTCTTAATCAGCGGGTCCCAGGTTCGAGCCCTGGTGCGTCCACCAAGCTTTTCTGCGGATTTTTGATGACTTCGCCGGCATCCGGCAGCTTACTACCGGGCCGATAGCCGTCCCGGTGAGGGTGAGGTCGTGCTCGACATCGAGCGATCGACCGCCCCAGCGCGAGCTTCGATCTTATAGTCTGCTCTCACGTTCGCGAGCATGTCGACGATCGCAGGGCGCTCGGCGAGCTGCACCGCGTGCTGGTGGCTGGCGGCATGCTCGTCGCGCTCGTCCCGCTCGTCCAAGGATGGGCGAAGACCTACGAGGATCCCTCCCTCGACGGACCGGAGCAGCGTGAACGCCATTTCCGTCAGTCCGATCACCTCCGCTTCTTCGGGGCGGACTTCCGCGATCGACTTCGCGATGCCGGCTTTCGGGTGAGCGAATTCACGGCCGATGGCCCGGACAGCGCCCGCTACCGTCTGGCGCCCGGCGAAAAGGTGTTCCTCGCGGAAAAGGCCGGCTGAGCCCTCGTGGACTATGGAGCCACGTCCTCGCCGCGCCGCGCGGGCGACAGTCCCGCCCGCCGGCGAAGGCCATCGGTGATCGGCCGCTCGATCCAACGATAGACGACCGCCGCCGTGACAATGGCGGCGATCATCGCCAAAGCCATACTGGGCAGGGGCGCGTCGAACCCGGTCCGGCGGCCTAGGCTATGGACTGCGCCGACCGTGAAGGTATGGGAAAGATACAGAGTGTAGGAGAAGTCGCCGCCGGCCTGGAGCGCCGTTCGGACGGGCCCGGCCAGCTTGGGCTCGGAGGCCAGGATCAGGCTTGCCGACAGCAGGAGCGCCGGGATGCCGAGCTGCACCACCCGGTCGAACATTCCCAAGTCCGCAACGTGCGACCCCATGTAGGCAATGGGTGCGAGCGCGGCGCATAGCGCCGATGCCCACCAGGAAAAACGCAGACCCTTGAGATAGACCACGGCAAGCGCGATCCCCGCCAGGAATTCGAGGATGATCGGATCGGACCAGAAGAGCAGCACGAATGCGCTCGCAGGTAGCAACGGATGCAGCATCACCAGCCCGATGAATGCCGCCGCCAGCAGCGCAAGGCCGTGCCTGATTCGCAGTGCCGCCGCGAAGCTCAGATAGAAGAAGGCCTCATAGTTGAGCGTCCAACCCTGCGGCAGGATCGGGATCAGGTGTCGGTCCGGCCCCGGCCACGGGATGAAGCTGTAGGAGGTGACGACCTGCGTCGTCTCGGGCGAGGCGTCCCCGGCGTGCGCCCTCAAGAAGAGCGACGCGATCATCAGAGTCGTGAACAGCCAATAGGAAGGCACGACGCGGATGGCGCGCCGGATCAGGAAGGCCGTCGGAGCGCCCCGCTCGCCGACCCGGCCATGCGCAAGATAGGCCATTATGAAGCCGCTGATGATGAAGAAGATATCGACGCCCCCGGACCACGGCTCCGACCAGAACGGCCAGTCGTTCGGGAGGAACAGGTCGGCCGCGTGGAGGGTGAGGATCGCCCCGGCGGCCAAGAACCGGAGCACCTGAACATTGGAGAGGGTCTCGCGCGCCACCGATGCAGGTGGCACCCAAGCCGAATGAGGGTCAATCCGCAATGTCCGACCCGGTTCCCGTACCGCCGGCGCATCGTGGATTTCCACGCGCGAATATCGTACGGCAGTTTCGAGAGGCTCCTCGTTGGGGACAAACGCCGATGGACCTTGCCCTTGACGCCTTCGATCTCGATCGGGACGAAATCGAAAGGCGGTTCAGCTGGGCGCGGGAGCGCGCGCAACCGGCATGGCTGTGGCCGGACATCGACCCCGAGAAGTGGCGTGAGGCCTTGGTCCGGATCGAAGCCGCGATCCGGCCGATCTTGGCAGGCCGGGAGGCCGACAAGCCGCTTGACGGCGACCCTCGGGCCATCGGCCTTGCCGGCTATACGTCGGGCACGGGACCGCTGCTCGGTCACTGGCTGGGTACCGGCCTTCTCACAGCGAGCCCCGCGATCAGCGATCTGCTGACGCTCCAGCTCCGGCACAATCGCATCCGGATGGCGCGATTGGCGGAAGAGGCCGAAAGAGCAGTATCTCTTCTCGCCGACGTGGGGCTCGCGCCGACCATCCTCAAAGGAATGCATACGGCCTTCGACTATTTCCCGGACCCGGCCACGCGTCCCTGCTCGGATATCGACATCCTTGTCGCCGAAGGCGATACGGCCCGCGCGGAGGCGGCGTTGGCGCGCGCCGGCTATCGGCCCGAACCCCCGAGCCCGCCGATGCGCGCGCGCGCCTGGCATGCTCCATCCGCGCCGACGCACGTGAAATCGCTGACCTTCGTCCATGTCGACGATCCCTGGTCGTTGGACGTGCACGGGGTGCTGGATCAATATTTCTCGGTTGTGAACGTCGCGCGGCTGCAAAGCCTGGCGGCGACGTCGGAGTCGCGGCCCTGGCCGGTTTCGCCCAGGGCCCTCGTGCTCGGTCAACCTTTGCTGACTCTTCAACTAGCGACTCACGCATCGCACGACCTGAACAGCCTCACGCTACTCCGCCTCGTAGAATTGATCTGGGTGGTGCGCCGCGATATCGCGGCCGGCCGCCTGTCTTGGCAAGAGGCTGCGGGCGCTGGCCGACGCATCGACGTGCTCGGCTTCATCTACCCGGCGCTGAAGTTCGCCGAGAGCCTGTGTCCGGGCACTGTTCCTGACGGCGTACTTCGCGAATGCGAGGAGAGCTGTCCGATGTCGGTCCGCCGCATTCTGCGCGGGCTGACGCCCGCCACGGCCCATCGAGTCGAGCGATGGAACTGGCGCGAGCAATATATGTGGTCTTTGACCTGGAAGAAGCGCCTTCGGCAGACGGTCTATTATCTGGCTCCGCGAGACGACCGCCACACCCTTCTGCAGTTGCTGGCTTTCTATGGATGGCGGGCCCGCCGCGGCGTCAAGGCCGTCATCGGATGGTAGCCGGCCGAGCCGCCTTCGCCCTATCGCCGCGTGAAGGAGCATAGATGCAGGCCATCCTTGCCCTTTGGGGGGCGCTGACCTCGCACCAGCGCAGGCGGCTCGGCCTGGCCCTGCTGCTCATGCTGGCGGGAGCGGGCGCGGAACTGCTGGCTATCGGCGCCATCGTTCCTTTCCTCGCCCTGCTCACCAATCGAAACGACCTTGCGGGCTTTTCTGCGGAGAGCTTTGCCCTGTTCGGAGCGGAGCCGGTGATCGTCGCTGCCCTTCTCTTCAGCATGGCCGCCGTCCTGTCCGCAGTGCTCCGGCTGACACTGACCTTATATTCACAGCGCTTTGCACTGGACGTGGGGCAGGATCTGGCCGCCCGTATTTTCGGCCGAATGCTGCGGCAGTCCTATGCCGACCATGTCCGCAGACAAAGCAGCGAGGTGTTGTCGGGAATCGAAAAGGTGCAGACAGTTATCTTCGGCATCCTCATGCCGGTCATGCAGGGCGTCATCGCGGCGTTCATGGCCCTGGGCATCTTTACGCTGCTTTATGTGATCAGCCCGATCGTCGCGACACTCGCGGCCCTTTTCTTCGCCGGCGCCTATGCCTTGGTCAGCCTGGCCACGCGCCGGCGCCTCGCCCGGAATTCTCTCTGCGTGGCCTCAGCCGGTAAAGCCAGGATCAAGCTTGTTCAGGAAGGTCTTGGCGGCATTCGGGACATCATATTGGACCGTTCCCAAAGGCATTTCGAGGAGAAGTTCCAGGGCCTCGACGCACGCTATCGCAAAGCTCAGGCCGCCACTTTGTTCATCGCGGCGGCGCCGCGCTTCGCTGTGGAGGCCGTGGTCGTCGCGGCATTGTCCCTGATCGCAGTCGTGTTCAGCTTTCGGACGGGCGGGGTCGTGCAAGCCATCCCGCTGCTCGGTGTCCTGGCGCTGGCCGCACAGCGCCTGTCGCCCCTGGTCCAGCAGGCCTTTGTCGGGTGGAGCTACGCATCCGGCAATCTGCAGCCGCTGCTCGATGTGATCGCGTTGGCTGACGCGCCGCTTGCCGCAGAAGAGACCGGCGCAGTGGGAGCGGCCCTTCGCTTTGAGCGGAAGATCGCCCTCGAGGCCCTCTCCTTCCGCTACGAGGCGGACAGTTTCGCGCTGCACGATATCAGCTTCACGATTGCAAAAGGGGCGCGGCTCGGGCTCACCGGTTCAAGCGGGAGCGGGAAAAGCACACTCCTGGACCTATTGATGGGACTGCTCCAGCCCACGTCCGGCGTCATCCGCATCGATGACCGGCTGCTGGATTCGGACAGCCGGATGGCGTGGCGCACCCGGATCGCCCACGTACCCCAGGACATCTATCTCCTGGACGACACGATCATGGCGAACATCGCCTTCGGCAAGCCCAAGGAGGACGTATCGCTCGATAAGGTCCGAGCCGCGGCAGCCGCCGCGTGCATTGACGAATTCATCGAGCGGCTTCCGCAGGGCTATAAAACCGAGGTCGGCGAGCGCGGCATTCGACTGTCGGGAGGGCAAAGGCAGCGGCTTGGCATTGCCAGGGCGCTTTACAGGAACTTGCCCGTGCTGATCCTCGACGAGGCGACGAACGCCCTGGACGAGGGCACCGAGCTACGGTTGATGCAGTCCATCACGGCGAACAGCGACCTCACGCTGATCGTCGCCGCGCATCGCCTTTCCACTCTCGCCTTGTGCGACGAGGTCATCCGTCTCGAGAACGGCAGGCTAGCGCCAACCCTGGCCGGGAGGGCGTCGATCACGGCGGTGCCCCGCGGTTGAATGACTGGCGACCCGCTCGTCACCATCGTAATTCCAACCTGGAACCGCAAGGCGCTCCTTGGCGAGGCGATCGCGTCCGTCGCCGGGCAGACCTATCGAAACTGGGAGCTGATCGTCGCCGACGATGGATCGAGCGACGGCACCGTGGAGGAACTGCGGGCAAATGCCGAGCCGAGGATGCGGCTCGTCGCGCTCGACCATGCTGGCAATATCTCGCGCGTCAGGAACGCCGGTGCCGCCGCGGGCTCGGGCGCCCTCATCGCCTTTCTGGATTCGGACGATCTCTGGCTGCCGCATAAGCTGGAGCTGCAGATCGCGGCGTTGCGCGACGGGCCGGCGCGCTGGTGCTATGCCAATTATGCGCATGTCGGCGCCCAAGGAGAGCTACTTCCCGCGCGGCCCGTCGTGTTCCGGCCCGACAGAGGCCGGGTGCTGCGGATGCTCCTGCTTGGCGAGACGGCGGCCTATGTTGGCACTCTGCTGGTCGAACGCAGCCTGTTCGACGCGGTCGGCGGTTTCGACGAAAGCCTGAGGATGCGCGGCGACTTCGACTTCGCACTGCGCCTCGCTTCCGCAGCCGACGCCGTCACCGTGCCCGAGATCGTGACGCTGGTGCGCGAGCATCCAGCCCGAAGCACCGCGGCGATGCAGCATCCGCACGAAGCGTCAGCCCTGGTCTTTCAGAAGCTGCTGGCACGAGAAACGGATGGAGAGCTGCGTCGTATCGCCCGCGCCCGCCGGGCGCGGCTCCTCGTCGATGCCGGCCTTCTACGCCTTACCCGTTGGGACGTCTTCGGCGCACTCCGGGTCCTCCTCGCGGCGGGTCTGGGCTCGATGGCGACGGCGATCAGGAAGCCCCGCGTCCGAGACTGAGCTCCCCGTAAAGGCGTCTGAACTGCCGTGCGGTGAAATCGGCATCCTCATCGAGCGCGCGCCGTTGCGCCGCAGCCGCGAGGCGGAGTCGCTGGCTCTCGTCGGTCGCCAGGCGGAGGATCGCAGCGGCCAGCCCCTCGAAATCGCCGGTCGCCACCGCGACCGCCGCCGCGGGCGCGAAATCGGCGATATGGCCGACCGAGGTGCCGATCGTCGGCACCCCCGCGACCGCGGCCTCCAGCGTCACCAACGGTCCCGCCTCATGGCGCGAGCTCATCACGAGCAGATCCGCCTGCTCCATCCAAGGCCGCAAGGCTGGATGAGGGAGGAAACCGTGAAAACGGACGCGGTCTGCAAGGCCCAAAGCGGCTACCCGCCGTTCGAAGGCGCCCCCTTGCGTATCGAAGCCGATCACGTCCAGCGCGAAGGCGAGGCCCCGCTCCTGAAGCAGCGCCGCGGCCCGCAACAGGGTTTCCTGGTCCTTCACCGGGTTGAGGCTGGCGACATGGAGCAGCCGCAGCTGCGTATCCGGCGCGCGTAGCTGGGGTGGACGCGGCGGCCATCGATCCAGCGCGACGCCGAGGGGAATGCGCACCGCCGCGATCCCTGCCTCCGCCGCCTGATCCTGCATGAAGCCGCTGGGCACCGTGACTTCAGCCGCCCCGGCCACGGCCAGGCGCAGCCGGAGCCGGCTGCGAAAGCGCAGCCGGCCACCATAACGGATCGCCCGCAGCCGCGCCATATCGCCGCCGGGAAGGGTGAGCAGCAGCGGCACGCCGAGCAGCTTCGCCGCGACTGCGCCCGTGGTTCCGGACGGCACCGCCCAAAAGGCGTGAAGCACGTCGAAACAGCGCCGGCGGTGCTCGGCAAGGAGCAGCTTCAGCACGTTCAGCGCCCGCGGCCACCGCCCGGCATTGTGAACCGTCGCGCCGAGCAACGGCCACCGACCCGGGGCAGGCTCCTGCTCGAAGGCGAAGACATGGACCTCGTCGCCGGCGCGGACGAGCCGCTCGATCAGCCAGAGCAGGCAGGGAATGACTCTTTCCGTCCCGCTGCGGTCTACGCCGCCGGGGACCAGGATCGCGATCTTCACGGCGCCGCCCCTCCCCGCGCGAGGGCGGCATAGGCCTCGACCAGTCGGGCGCCGACCACGTCGAACGACAGCTCCTTCTCGAAATGATCCCTGGTCGCGATCCGCGCTGCCGGCCGCGGCCGCGCCGCCAGCGCGAGGATTGCCGCGGCGAACGCATCGCTGTCGCCCGCCGGGATGAGCGCGCCAATCACTCCGTCGCCGGTCAGCGCCCGGAACGCCGGGATGTCGCTCACGATCGGCGTGACGCCGCAGGCGAGCGCTTCGATCAGCGCATAGCCACAACCTTCCCTCCGGCTGCTGGACAGGAAGAAATCGCTGGCGCGGCACAGCAGTTCGATCCGGTCGTGCGGAACCCAGCCGAGCAGGTGCACCCGCGCCGCCAGGCCGGCCTCTTCGCGAAGCAACTGCTCCACCTCGGGCAGCAGCGGCGCGCTGCCGAAAGCGCACCAAAGCCGAAGGCCGGGGAGGTGCGGCAGCGCCCTGCGCACCGCATGAAGGATGGTCAGCGGATCCTTGTTGGCGTCGAGATGCCCCACCCAGAGCAGCGCCGGATCGCCAGACAGGCCGGTCTGGCGCCGCGCAGCCGCCATGTCCCCCGGCACGAAGTCGCTCGAGCTTTCGGGGATGGCGAAGATGGGGATGTCCGTGGGCAGTTGTCCCTTATCCAGAAACGGCTCCGCCTGGGCGGCGGCGGTGAAGGCGGCCCCGGCGATCGCCCTGTGTCCCCAGCCGCGCAGCATGCCGATGCGGCCCTCGGGACGGCTAGCATGATCCTGCACCAGCACCGGCGCGCCAACACGGCAAAGCGCATGAACGTGGAGTGGAAAATCGAGACCATTGACGTGGATCACATCGGGGGCCTCGCGCGCCGCCGCGGCAGCGAGGCGCCAGGGGGCGAAGCCAGACCCGGAACCTCGGCCCAGGCGCGGCTCGGCCACGAATCGGTATGCGACGCCGTCCCGGCGATGTTCCGCCGCGCGGTGGCTCGCCTGCAGCACCCTGATGTCGGCGCCGGCCCGAGCGGTCGCGCTGGCAATCGCGGCCACGGTCGGCCACGCGTCGAGCAGCGCCTCCGGGCTTCGTCGCTCCTCGTCGATGACGCAATTCACCTGCAGAACGCGCAGCGTCATTGCCGCGCGGTCGCGCCGGGCGGGCCGAACTTCCGGGACAGGAGGCTGATCGCTTCGGCCGGTTCGGCCGACAGCGTCAGCCGCCACGCGCCCTCCATTGCGAGCGCGGCAAAAGCCTGCTCGATATCGCCGCGGAGCAGGTCGAAGCCCGGTTCGAATTCCAGGCTGCTCATCGCTTCGGCCGGGCTGATCGATTCGATCGACACTTCCGCTCCCCGCTCGAGAAGACAGAGGACCGCCCTGCGGGCGGTGGCGGCAGTCGCGCCGGCCTCGACCGGCACCGCGCGCTTCAGCTTGCCGTTTCGAAGCCGCAGCGCGCCGCCCTTCCGCCCGGCCGGCGCGTCTTCGGGGAAGACATGGATCGGGCGGGGAATGCCCCAGACGCGCAGCCGGGGCCGCAGCTGGACGTAGACGATGTCGTCGGAGAGCAGGCGGAAGCCCGCTTCGTGGGCCGCGAGGGCCAGGCAACTCTTCCCGGATCCGCTCGGCCCGGCAAGCAGAATGACGAGGTCGCCGGCCATGAAACCGGCGGCGTGGACGGGAGCGCGGCCGCTGCGAGTCAGCAGGAACAGGAGCAACGGGTCGAGGACGTCGCATAGGAACGCCGCACGGTCTGCGAGACGATCCTCGGTCACGACGCAGTGGGCGGAACCGGTGACAGAATCGGCATAGGCGTCCACCCGGCCGCCGCTGATCCGAAGACTCCGTCCATCCACGCGGGTCTCCGTTTCGCCGTCGCCGCGACCAACGCTGCCGACCTCGAGGCCCAGGCGCAGGCGCGCACCGGCCTCATCGGGCTCTCCTTCCCATCCGCGGCAAGCCGCCGCAGCCGCCGCGAGCAATTCGGGCCGGTTCGTTGCGACTGTCAGCCGAACTCCCAACGGGAAAAACTCGGACGCGACTCGATTCGGATTCGCCTGTATGGTGGAGCCTTGTGGAAAGCGCAGATGGTGGGATTTCATGATTGTCATCGCTCACTCATTCTTTTTGCAGCGAGACCCTAAGCAGTTCGCGCGGCGCAAGCCATACCCGCCGCTGTCGACTTTGATCTCGGCCGCGATCCTGCGCGAGCAGGGCCACGAGGTCGCATTCTTCGACGCGACCTTCGAACCTTCGGCCGAAGCCTTCGCCGCCGCGCTCGACCGGATCGAGCCGAGCATCGTCCTTCTGCTCGAGGACAATTTTAACTTCCTCACCAAGATGTGCACGGTGAACCGGCGCTGGGACGCGCTCGAGATGATCCATATGGCGCAGCGGCGGGGCTGCAGGGTCGCCGTCAACGGCCCCGATCCGTCCGACCAGCCCCAACTCTATCTGGAGGCCGGCGCTGACGCCGTGCTGGTCGGGGAAGGCGAGTTCGGCGTCGCCGATTTGATCGCGGCATTTGCCGAAGGGGGCGACGCGCTCGCGCGGACCAGCGGGCTGATGCTTCTGGACGAGCGCGGCCGGCTTCGCCGAACCCGCCCTCGCCCCCCCCCGCCGGACATCGACACGCTGCCGTCGCCCGCCTGGGACCTGGTGGACACCGAGGCCTACCGGGAGGCGTGGACCGGAGCGCACGGCTATTTCTCGTGGAATCTGGCGACGTCCCGCGGCTGCCCCTACAGCTGCAACTGGTGTGCCAAGCCTACGTTCGGCCGCCGCTACAGCCAGCGGTTCCCCGCCGCAGTCGCCGAAGAGATCGCGGCGCTCAAGCGGGTCGTCGCGCCCGATCATCTCTGGTTCGCGGACGATATTTTCGGAATGACCGCGCGATGGATCGACGACTTCGCACGCGAATTGGTCCGCCGCGAGGCGCGCATCCCCTTCATGATGCAATCGCGCGTCAACCTCATCGACGAGGGCGTCGCCGGAGCATTGCGCGCAGCCGGCGCGGAGGAGGTCTGGCTGGGCGTCGAATCGGGATCCCAGAAAATCCTCGATGCGATGGACAAGGGAACCCGGGTCGAATCCGCCCGGACCGCGACCCGGACGCTAAAGGCGCACGGCATCCGCGTCGGCTGGTTCCTCCAGCTCGGCTACCCGTCCGAAGAATGGGAGGACATCCTGCTGACGCGCGACCTGGCGCGCCAGGAGGCGCCGGATGAGATTGGCGTCTCGGTTTCCTATCCGCTGCCCGGGACCGTGTTCTACGAGCGCGTGGTGGCGCAGCTGGGCGCGCGGCGTAACTGGCGCGACACCGACGAGCTCGCCATGCTGTTCCAGGGCACCTATGACACGGCATTCTATCGTATGGTCCGCGACGCCTTGCATGCCGAGATCCCATCCGGGAAGACTGATGACGGGGTCTGGGACGATTTGGCCGAGCGGGCGGCGGCATGCCGCTCGCCGCAGCCAATCCGGCTCGTCCATACGGCCTGACCATGTCGACCTTGGATCTCCTTCCGGCAGGCGAAGCGTTCGACGCGGTCGCCGGCAGCTTCGACGCCCGCTTCGGGTCCTGGCTGAGCGTGGCGGCGCAGCGGCGCGCCGTTCGTGCAGAGCTCGCGGCCGCCTTCCCCGAAAGGTCCAGCCTGCTCGAAATCGGCGGTGGCACAGGCGAGGATGCAGCCTGGCTGGTGGAGCAGGGGCGCTCCGTGCTGCTCACCGACGCATCTCCTGCGATGATAAGGGTCGCTGCGCAGAAGGTCGGCGATCAGGCGGTCGAGCTGTTGGCAGCCGAGCAACTCGACCGGCTGGTAGCGCGGGGTGAACGGTTCGATGGCGCTTTTTCCAATTTTGCGGCGCTGAACTGCGTCGCCGACCTCCCGCCGGTGGGCCGGAGCCTGGCCCGGCTGGTGCGGCCGGGCGGCCGGGTCGTGCTCGTCCTCTTCGGCTGCCTCTCACCGGGCGAGATGATCATCGAAGCCGCGCGCGGCCGCTTCCGCAATGTCTTCCGCCGCTTCGAGCGCGGCGCGGTGCCGGCCTCGCTCGGCGGCCACGACTTCACCGTCCGCTATCATCGGCGACGTGACCTCTACCGCGCGCTGAGCCCCTGGTTCCGCCCGCTCGGCGCGAAGGCGATCGGCCTGTTCGTGCCGCCGAGCGCTGCCGAGCCGCGGATCTCGCGCCATCCGCATTTGCTTCGGGTGCTCGAGGCGATCGATCGAGTGGCGGCGCGCCCGCTCGCCTTCCTTGGGGACCATGTCCTCTATGTCTTCGAGCGGACGGAGGACCCGTCGTGACCGCGACGTTCACCCCGGCGGTCGACCGCTTCCGCCGCGACTATGGCGCCTACCGCGCCGAGGAGGGGCGAGGCTATGACGGGGCCGAACTGCTCAGTCTTCCTTATCTGAAGACGGGTCCGTTCGCGCGGCAATGGGCGGTACGCGCACGGACGTTCGACGCCTTCATGAAGCATGTTGTCCGGCCGATGGCGCGCGCCGCCGCGCGGCCGCTGCGAGCCCTTGATCTGGGCGCGGGCAATGGCTGGCTCAGCTATCGCCTCGCGCGCGAAGGGCATGGCTGCACCGCGGTCGACCTGCGCGACGACGGGGTCGACGGGCTCGGGGCGGCGGCAGGCTTCCCGGCCGATTTCGACCGCCTCGTCGCCTCCTTCGATGACCTGCCTCTTCCTTCGGGCAGCGTCGATCTCGCCCTGTTCAATGCCTCCCTTCACTATGCGACCGACCTCGAGGCGACCTTGGCCGAGGCCGCGCGCGTAGTCCGCGCCTGCGGCCGGATCGCGATCCTCGATTCACCCTTCTACGCCCGCGACCAGGATGGCGACGCCATGGTCTCCGAGAAGCATGAAGCGGCGCAGGCTCGGTTCGGCGCCCGGGCGGAAAGCCTACTTGCTTTGCCCTTCATCGAATATCTGACGCGCGAACGTCTTGCTCGGGCCTCAGCGCCGCTCGGCCTCGAATGGCGCCGCAGGCGCGTACTCTACCCCATGGCATACGAACTGCGCCCGCTCGCCGCCCGGCTTCAGGGGAAAAGGGCGCCCTCCCGCTTCGACCTGTGGACGGCTGTTCGGCCATGATCCTGTTCGTCAATCCGCGCGCGACCCGGCCAGGCAACCGCCGCTTTCCCTTGAGCCTGATGGCGGTCGGCGCGGCGCTGCCCGATGGGGTCACCTGGGAGATCGTCGACGGCAACCGGCCCGGCATCGACCCGCTCGCCGAGATCGGATCGCTGATCGATGCGCGGGCCGGCGGGCCCGATCCGGTGCGGCTGGTCGCGCTGACCGTCATGCCGGGGCCGCAACTGGTCAGCGCCGTGCCGCTGTCGCGCGCGCTGAAGCGCCTCTACCCTGATTTGCCGGTTGTCTGGGGCGGCAATTTCGGCAGCCTCTATCCGGCGCCAGTGCTGAACGCACCTTATGTCGACTGGCTGGTGCGCGGCCAGGGCGAGCACAGCTTCCTGGAGCTGCTCGAAGTTCTCGACGGCACGCGCGATCCGAAGAGCGTCGCCGGCCTCGCCTTCCGCGAGGCGGACGGCGCGCACTGGATCGGGCCGGAGCGACAGTGGATTGGGCCGGGCGAGCTGCCCGACCCGCCCTATCACAAGATCGACGTCGGTGATTATCTCCATCCGACCTTCCTCGGCCGCCGGTCCGGGGTCTATCAAGCCTCGATCGGCTGCCCCTATGCCTGCAACTTCTGCGGCGTGATCTCGGTGTTCGGCCGGCGCGAGAAAGTTCAGGCGCCGGAACGGACGGCGGGCCATCTCGCTTTTCTGGCCCGCGACCACGGCATGGATTCGGTCCATTTCTACGACAATAACTTCTTCCTGAACGAAGCCCACGCCCGGGCGGTGGCCGACGCCTTCCTGCCGCTCGGCCTCGCGTGGTGGTGCGAAGCCCGGGTCGATGCGCTCGGCCGCTTTTCGGACGACACCTGGCGGCGGCTCAAGGCAGCGGGCCTCAAGATGGTCTTCTGTGGCGCCGAATCGGGCTCCGACGACGTGCTCAGGAAGATGAGCAAGGGCATCACCACCGATCAGATCGCCGAGGTCGCGGCGCGGACCCGCGAGTACGGCATCATCCCCGAATTCTCATTCGTATTCGGGGACCCCAACGAGCCCGAGCGCGAAATCGACAACACCTTGCTCTTCATCCGCCGCCTCAAGGCCATCAACCCCGATATGGAGCTGATCAGCTATTTCTACACGCCGACGCCGCAGCGCGACGCGACCTACGGAAATGTCGATCCGCTGACCGGGACGCCCGCCGACCTCGAGACCTGGATCGAGCCCGAATGGGTGGCGTGGATGACCCACGAGGACCCGGTCGTGCCTTGGTTGGATCGGCGGCTGAAGGCGCGGGTCGAGGATTTCGAAACCGTGCTCAAGAGCCGCTTCCCCTCGGTGCACGACCGCAGGATGCGTGACTGGGGCAAGGCCGTCGCCCGGGCGCTGGCGAAGAGGCGCTGGGAGCGCGGTGATTATGCCGACCCGCAGCTGCTCCGCAACGTTCGCCGGCTCGCGCAGCGGGCGCTCGATGATCGGCAGGCTTACGGCCATCTCCGCCCCGCCGGCGCCGATCCGGCCGCGTGACCGCGCTCGGCGCCCGCGACGGCTATCGCCTGTGGGCGCCGACCTATGCCGACGAGACCGCAATCAGCTATTTGGAGGACCGACTGGTCGCCGCGATGACGCCACCGCTCGTCGGCCTTCGCCTGCTCGACGCGGGCTGTGGCACCGGGCGCCGGCTGCGCGCCGCCAGCGCGGCCTCGGCCGTTGGCGTCGATCTCAGCCCCGAGATGCTCGCCGCTGGCGGCCTCCCGCCGCCCGGTATGCGAACCGTGGTCGGTGACGTGCGCGCGCTGCCGCTGCCGGACCGAGCGTTCGATATCGTCTGGTGCCGGCTGGTAATCGGGCATCTACCCGAGTGCGCCAGCGCCTATGCCGAGCTCGCCCGGGTCGCGGACCATGGCGCGAAGGTCATCGTCACAGATTTCCATCCGGCGGCTTGGGCGGCCGGCCACCGGCGGACGTTCCGCGACGGAACGGGGGCAGTCCGGGAGGTCGAGCATCATGTCCACAGGCTGGACGTGCAGCTGGCGGCGGCGCGCGCCGCCGGCCTGGACTCGGTGGGGGTTCGGGAAGCGGCGATCGGCCCAGATGTCCGCCGGTTCTACGAAAAGGCCGGCCGCCAGGCGCTCTACGAAGAGCATCTCGGACTGTCGGTCGTGCTCGCCCTGGCGTTCCGGCGCGGGCCTTGACGTGCGCCTGCTCATCGTTGCCCGCAATCGCGCCATCGCCGTCGAACGCGGGCGCATCGTCGCGCCCGAAGGCGCGTTCGACATCGTCCTCGAATTGCCCGAGGCGGACGTCCGGCCGGGGCTGATCAACGCCCACGATCATCTCCACCGCAACCATTATGGCCGCCTGGGCGCGCCGCCCTATGCCAGCGCCTATGACTGGGCCGAGGACATCCAGAGCCGCCACGGCGCGCTGATCGCCGAGCGGGGGCGTCTCCCACGCCGTGAAGCCCTCCTCGCCGGGGCCTGGAAGAACCTGTTCGCCGGGGTGACGAGCGTGATGCACCACGACCGGTGGGAGCCCGATTTTGAGCGCGATTTCCCGATCCGTGTGGCGCGGGTCCGCAACGCCGATTCGCTCGGCATGGCGCCCGCGCTCGGCGGCCTCGAAGGGGGCGGACCCTTCTGCCTTCATGTCGCCGAAGGGGTGGACGCACGGGCGCGCGGCGAGGCCGGCGCGCTCGCCGCGCGCGGTCTGCTCACGGCGGACCTGATCGCCGTGCACGGTGTCGGCATTGACGGGCCCGACATCGCGCGCGTCCGGGCCTCCGGCGCCGCTTTGACCTGGTGCCCAACCTCCAACATCTTCCTGTTCGGCACGACCGCGCCGGAGCCGCTGCTGCGCGAGGGGATCGACGTACTGCTGGGCAGCGATTCGCTGCTGACCGGCGCCGGCGACCTGCTCGACGAGCTCGGCTGCGCGCGCGCCCTGGGCTATTTGAGCGACGCTCGGCTGGAGGCGGCGGTCGGCGCGGTGGCGGCGCGGCGTCTCGGCCTCGACTCCCCGTCGCTCGAGCCCGGCTGCGCGGCCGATCTCCTGCTGCTTACGAAGCCGCTGCTCGAGGCGCGGGCCGAAGACGTTGTCATGGTAATGGTCGGCGGCGCGCCGCGTGTCGCCCGGCCCGATCTCGTCGCGCCCCTGGGCCGGCTCGCCCGCCACGGGTGCGAACGGAAGCTCGGCCCCGTTGTCCGATGGACCGGGACAGGTTATCCTTGAAGCGCGACGGACATCTTTTGTGAGGGCGTGACCACGAATAAGGGGTGAGCCATGCGGACCGTTGTTTTCGCGAAGAGGGGCGGGAGCCGTATTTCCATGGCATTGGCGGCGGCCTGGTGGCTTGCGGGAGCCTCTCCCGCCTCGGCTCAGGACACCCCCGCCGAAGGGCAGGACGCCACCCCGACCGAGGACGGCGCCGCGCCCGGCGACAATCCCCTTCCGCCGGCGGACGATGCTGCGCAGGAGACAGCCGGGGGGACCGACATCCTTTCTCGGCGCACCTTTTCGGTGGTGCTGGACGCGCGGCTGGTCGGCGCGGACGGGGGCCCATCCTGGCTCGACCGCGGCTTCGGCAAGACTCGTTTCGACGGCAATTCCACCGGCGATTTTCAGGTCCGGCCGCTGCCGATGCAGGCGACCCTGGTCTGGCAGCCGCGCTTCACCAGCTGGCTGAGCGCCACCGTTTCGGGCGGCTGGCAACGCGGCCTGGACCCGGATGTCGATATCATGGAGGCCTTCTTTTCGATCCGCCCCAATCCCGGGGCGCGGACGCGCTTCTCGGCGCGCGCGGGCGTGTTCTGGCCAAACATCTCGCTGGAACATGCGGGCGCCGCGTGGAGCGTCACCGAGACGATCACGCCGTCCGCGATCAACGCCTGGATCAGCGAGGAGGTCAAGGTGCTTGGGATCGAGGCGACGCTCGCCACGATGCTCGGCGAGCATGAAGTGTCGCTGACCGGCGCCGCGTTCGGCTTCAACGATACGTCGGGCACCCTGCTCTCGTTTCGCGGCTGGGCGCTGCATGATGCCAACGCGACCCTGTGGTCATATTTTCCCCTGCCGCCGCTCAACGCGTTCATGACCAACGCCCAGGCGGCCCAGACCAGGTCGCTGGTCGAACTGGACGACCGAATCGGCTTTTACGGCAATCTCGAATGGCGGCCGCCTTGGCCGTTCGGCGTGAGCATCTTCTATTACGATAATCGGGGCGATCCCGAAGTGTTCGAGAGACACAGGGGCCGGCAATGGGGATGGCGAACCCGGTTCTGGAATGTCGGAGTCAACGCCGATCTCGGTCCGAGCACCCGGCTGCTGGCGCAGGCGATGACCGGCACCACCTTGATGGGCTTCGGCTTCCCGCTGCCGACCGATCGGCGCTGGGTCGATACCCGGTTTCGGGCCGCTTATCTGCTCGTCCGGCATGATTTCGGCCGCGTCGCGATCTCCGGCCGGGTCGACCTGTTCGACACACGCGAGCGCGGCAGCTTCATGGACAATCCGGGCGAAAGCGAAGAGGGCTGGGCGGTCACTGCCGCGGGCCGGCTCACGGTAACCGATCAGCTGAAGGCCTTCGTGGAAGCCATGCACGTCAGCAGCGAACGCGGCGTTCGACAGCGTCTCGGGCAGCCGCCTGAGGAGAATCAGGTCGTGTTCCAGGTCGGGCTCCGACTGCAATTGTGACGAGCACGCCCGCGCTGCGTTATTTCTCGACCAAGGGCCGGCTGCTGCGCGCGCTGCTCGCCCGACGCGGCGCCGTTCTGGCGAACCTCGTCGGGCCGGAAGCGCGGCGCGATCTCGATATCCTTCGCGAGACTCGAAAGCGCGTGCCGCTGCTGATCGGCGACTCCGCGGCGCTGCACATTCTCGCCTGCGTGCGGGCGGCGCGGCGGCTTGGCGGCGCCATGGCCGAGGCCGGGGTGCTGATGGGCGGCACCGCCCGGCTGATCTGCGAAGCCAAGGGCGATGCGCCGCTCCACCTGTTTGATGTGTTCGAAACCCTCCAGCTGCCCGCGGAAACCTCGGGCACGCCGAGGGAGGACGAGTTGCGTGCCCATTTCGGGAAGGTCCATGGCCGTAAAGCGGAGGTCGAGCGGCTGCTCGAGCCCTATGCCGGCGTCTCGCTGCACCCCGGCGTCTTCCCGGCATCGACACGCGGGCTCGAAGGGGAAAGCTTCGCTTTCGTCCACATCGATCTCGATCTCGCCCCGAGCACCCGCGACGCCCTCGACTATTTCCATCCGCGCATGGCGCCGGGCGGGGTCATCCTGGGCGACGACTATCAAGATTCGGGCGTGCGCGGCGTTTTCGGGAGCTATTTCGCGAATCGCCGGGATACCCTGATCGAACTGCCCTGGGGACAGGTCATGATCATCCGGACCGCTTTCTGAACTGCCGCCAGTCAGCGAGCCGCGAAGGTGATCGTCCCGCGCATCGCCGGATGGAAGATGCAATAATAAGCGAACCTGCCGGCCTGGCGCACCCTCATGCGCACGCTGCGGCCCTGCGGCACGTTGACGTTGAAGCTTCGGTTCCGCGCCGTCGCCGTATGCGGCACGTTGTCGCGATTGACCCAGACGATCGTGTCGCCGACCTTGATCCCGGCCGGCGGCCGGCTGTAGTTCATGCTCCGCATGGTGATTACATGCTCGCGGCCCGGGGTTTGCGATAGCGCGCTCGCCGTCACGCCCAAGAGCATCAATCCGACCGTGAAGCGCAATATCGTGTAGGGATTCATAAATGCTTCCAATCAGTGCAATATGAACTCGGCGCCCTCGGTCCGTATAGCGTAAGCGCGAGTGAGTCGCCACCGATACGGAACGCCAACGGTCCACGGCAGACTGGCTCACCTCCGCTGAGATACAGAGAGACTCGAAATGGCCTCTCCTAAAAGGCTGAAATAGCGGCCCTATTTCTTGGGTTTGCAGGTGCCTCCTAACCGCTTCGTGGCCGAGAGACGATTTGTCCGCGCCGCGACGACCGTTTCAGGCTCGAATTCTCCGCGGCTAAAAAAGTGGCCCCAGAAGTCCGCAGAATTCAGCCGAATTCCGTGCTTCCGGGAGTTTGTAGGCAATTGCTGGAGACGGGTATCCGCTAGCTCTTGATCAGCGGGTCCCAGGTTCGAGCCCTGTTGCGTCCACCACCCTCTTTCCGCTGTTTCCGACCGCCTGCCAGCGCAGTCGCCTTTCCGCGTCCATGTGTGGCCGCCGAACGGCGACTAAGCGTCGGCGCCCTTGAGGCGGTAGCCGATGCCCAGCTCGTTGACGATCAGCCTAGGGCTGGACGGGTCCTCCTCCAGCTTCTGGCGCAGGTTGCGGACGACGATGCGGACATATTCGATGTTTGCCTCGAACACCGTTCCCCAGACCGCGCCGAGCAGTTGCTTGTGCGTAAAGACGCGGCCGGGGTGCTTGGCGAGCTCGCTGAGGAAGGCATATTCCTTGGGGGTCAGATGGACCTCCTCGCCATGCTTGCGGACGAGGCGGTTGACGAGGTCGATCTCCACATCCCACGCTTTGACGACCTGGCTTTCGGCGCTCGCCCGAACGCGGCGGCGCAGGCTCGTGCGGAGGCGCGCGAGCAACTCCTCGGTGTCGAACGGCTTGGTGACGTAATCGTCGGCGCCGAGGTCGAGCGCGGTGACCTTTTCGGCGGTCGCCTCTCGCGCCGAGACGATGAGCAGGGCCGCGTCCGACTGCGCCCGGATCAAAGGCACCAGCTCGAGGCCGTCGCGGTCGGGCAGGCCAAGATCGAGCAGCACGGCATCGGGCTTCTCGATGGCGAGAAGGCTCATCGCTTCGCGGGCGTTCGCGGCCTGCGAGACGTCATAGTCGGCGCGCGTCAGCGTGGCGTGCAGGAGCCGGCGGATCTGCGGCTCGTCGTCGACGATCAGCACCTTGTAGGCGAGCCCCGTCATGATGCCTCCTCGCCCGAGGCGCGCACGATCAGCCGTTCCGGGAAACGCAGCGAGAAGATCGCACCCTCGCCGTCCTCGCGATTGGCGGCCGTCGCGGTCAGCCCCATCGCCTCGGCGAAGCCCTTGACGATGGCGAGGCCGAGGCCGGTCCCGCCCTTTCGGTCCGAGCCTTCGAGGCGGGTGAAGGTCTCGAAGACCTCCCTTTCCCGGCCCTTGGGGAGGCCGGGTCCTTCGTCCAATATGCCGAGCGCAAGCTCGCCGGGGCCGCGGGTGCCGCGGATGGTGATGGCGCCGCCGGGGTTCGAATATTTGCCGGCATTGTCGAGCAGGTTGATCAGGCAATGGTGGAGAAGCTGCGGATCGGCCCGCACCAGCGGCAGGTCGACGGGGACTTCCAGCTTGATCGGATGGGAATCGAGGCGGTTGCGCAGATCGTGCACCGCGCCGGCGACGGCATCGGTCAGGTCGACCGCTTCGAGCTGGAGGCGTAGCGCGCCAGCCTCGACCCGCGCCATGTCGAGCAGGTTGGCCACGAAGCGGTTGAGGCGTTCGGCTTCGGCCACCAACCCATCGGCCAAAGCGGGATCGAGGCCCTCGCAATTCGCCGCCTTGATCTGGGCCGCCGAGGCCAGGATGGTGGTCAGGGGCGTGCGCAGATCGTGGCTCACCGAGGAGAGCAAGGCGGCGCGCAGCCGGTCGCGCTCCTTCAGTTGCGAGACCGTCGCCATCTCGGCGACCAGGTTGATCCGCTCCAATGACAAAGCCGCCTGATCGATGAAGCTCACCAGCAAGGGCAGCTGATCGGAACGCACCGGGTCGCTGCCATCGTCGAGCGCGACGCCGAAGACGCCCATGGCGCGGCCGCCCGCGACCAGCGGCTGGAACAGCCAGTCCGACGCGGTCAGCGTGTCGGAGCCGCGGCCCGCCGGCAGCTTGTGGTCCATCGCCCAATTTGCAGCGGCCATCTCGATCGCTTCCAGCTTGTTTTCCGGCGGGCTGGCGGCACTGAGCGTCAGCCCTTCCGCCTTGGGCAGGAGCAGCACGGCATTGACGCCGAGCAGGCGGGAGACCTCGGCGCACAGGGTCTGGCCAAGCTCGTCCTCGGTCGAAAGGCCGGCCAGCGTGCGGGCGAAGCTGGCGAGCGCGGCATTCTGGCCCGAGCTCTTTTGGGCGAGGTCGGCTTGCAGGCGGACGCGCGCGGCGAGCTGGCTGGTCACCACGGCAACGCCGATCAGCACCAGCACGGTCACGAGATTCTCGGGATCGCTGATCGTGAAGGTGTGCACAGGCTCCAGGAAGAAGAAATTGTAGGCGAGAGACGACAGGATGCCGGTGAAGAGGCCCGTGCGTAGGCCGTAGAGCGTCGCCGCCGCCATCACCGGGATCAAATAGAGCAAAGCGAGGTTGGTCAGATTGCCGAACGAATAAGCGCCGACGCCGATCAACGTGACCAGGGCGACCAAAGCCGCTGACACGGCATAGCCGACTGGCCGCCCCCAGGTGCCGCGCTCGTTTGCGCGGGCGGGCTTGAGGCTCGGCCGCCCCACGGCCTCCTCGGAAGGGAGAACGTGCACGGCGAGGCCGGGCGTTTCGCGCACCAGCCGGTCGACCACCGAGCCGTGGCGCAGCTCGAACCAGCGCGTGCGCGACGACTTGCCGACGACCAGCTGCGTCGCCCGGGCATCGGCGGCGAAGGCTTTCAGCCCTTCGATCACGTTGGCCGCGGGAATGCTGGCGACGTTGCCGCCGAGCCTGGCGGCGAGCTGCATCGCCGCCGCCAGCCGCCCGCGCTCCTCGGCGGTGAACTGGCGGGCGCGCGGGGTTTCGATATGGACGGCGGTCCAGGGCGCGCGCAGCGCGTCGGCGAGGCGCTTGGTGGAGCGGACCAGCCCGTCGGAGCTCGGCAGCTCGCTGACCGCGACCACCACGCGCTCGCCGCCCGCCCAGGTGCCGGCAAGGGCATGCGCGCGCAGATAATCGAGCATCTGCGTATCGACCGCCTGCGCCGCCCGCCGCAGCGCGAGCTCGCGCAAGGCGGAGAGGTTCGACTTGGAGAAGAAATGGCCGAGCGCCCGCGTCGCCTCGTGCGGGATATAGACCTTGCCCTCTTTCAGCCGCTCGATCAGCTCGTCGGGCGGGATGTCGACCACCTCGATCTCGGCATTTTCGAGCACCCGGTCGGGCACGGTCTCGCGCACGCGCACCTTGGTGAAGGAGGCGACGACGTCGTTGAGGCTTTCGAGATGCTGGATGTTGACGGTCGAATAAACGTGGATGCCGGCCGCGAGCAGCTCCTCGACATCCTGGTAGCGCTTGGGATGGCGGCTGCCGGGGGCGTTGGTATGGGCGAGTTCGTCGACCAGGACGAGCTGCGGGCGCCGCGCCAGCACGGCGTCGATGTCCATTTCGGTCAGGATCCGGCCCTGATAGTCGATCTCGAGCCTGGGAATGACCTCCAGCTCGCCGAGCAAAGCCTCGGTCTCGACGCGGCCGTGGGTCTCGACCACGCCGATCACCACGTCGAGACCGCCGCGCCGCCGCGCATTGCCCTCGGTCAGCATCTCATAGGTCTTGCCGACGCCCGGCGCGGCGCCGAGGAACACCTTCAAACGGCCTCGGCCCTCCTGCGCGGCTTCGCGCAAGAGGGCCTCGGGGGAAGGGCGTTCGATCTCGGTCGGTCGTCGGCTCACCGGGCGGTGTTTGCTCCCATCGCATCCAGTTGTCGATTGAGCTGCAGCACGTTGACGTGCGCCTCGCCAAGCACGCCGAGCGTCGGGCCTTCGATCGAGCGGGTGACGAGATCGCGGACCACGGGGGCCGGCATGCCACGCGCCGCGGCGACGCGATGCACCTGCGCCATCGCGTTGGCCGGCGAGATGTGCGGATCGAGGCCCGAGCCCGAGGCGGTGACCATGTCGGCCGGCACCGGGCCGGCGGCGCCACCCGCCCGCGCCGCCTGCACGCGCTCGCCGATTTGGGTGGCGAGCGTCTGCGAGGTGGGTCCGAGATTGGAGCCGGACGAGGCGGAGGCATCATAGCCGTCGCTGCCGGCCGCCGAGGGTCGCGCGTGGAAATAGCGCGGCTGCGCGAAATTCTGGCCGATCAGCGCCGATCCCACCACCCGATCGCCATCGCGGATCAGGCTGCCATTGGCCTGGTGCGGGAAGATCGCCTGACCCAGGCCGAGGACCAGCAACGGGTAGGCGATGCCCGCGATCAGGGTCATCAGGAGGAGGAAGCTGATCGCGGGGCGGAGCGCGGTCTTGATCTCGGTGAACATGTCTGTGGCTCCCTAAACGAGGCCGGCGCCAGTGACGGCGAGGTCGATGAGCTTGATGCCGGCGAAGGGCGCGAGCAGGCCGCCCAGTCCGTAGACGAGGAGGTTGCGGCGCAGCACCTCGCCGGCCGGCCCGGGCCGGTAGCGGACCCCCTTCAGCGCCAGCGGCACCAGCAGCGGAATGATCAGCGCGTTGAAGATGATCGCCGACAGGATCGCGCTTTGCGAGCTTTCCAGCCCCATGATGTTGAGCACGCCGAGCGAGGGATAGAGGATGACGAAGATCGCCGGGATGATCGCGAAATATTTGGCGACGTCGTTGGCGACCGAGAAGGTGGTGAGCGCGCCGCGCGTCATCAGCAGCTGCTTGCCGAGCCCGACCACCTCGATCAGCTTGGTCGGGTCGCTGTCGAGATCGACCATATTGCCAGCCTCGCGCGCGGCCTGCGTGCCAGTGTTCATCGCCACGCCGACATCGGCCTGGGCCAAAGCCGGTGCGTCGTTGGTGCCGTCGCCGCACATCGCGACGAGGCGCCCGCCCTGCTGCTCCTTGCGGATCAGGGCGAGCTTGTCCTCCGGCGTCGCCTCGGCGAGGAAATCGTCGACGCCGGCCTCGGCGGCGATCGAGGCGGCGGTCATCGGATTGTCGCCGGTGATCATCACGGTGCGGATGCCCATGCGCCGCAATTCGGCGAATCGCTCGCGCATGCCGGCTTTCAATATGTCCTTGAGCTGGAGGATGCCGAGCAGGCGGCCGTCCTTCGCCACCGCCAGCGGCGTACCCCCGGCGCGGGCGACCTCCTCGGTGATCCGGCGCAGATCGGCCGCGGCGGCGCTTTCGGCCTCTCCGGGCACGGCGCGCAGCACGGAATCGACGGCGCCCTTCTGGATCAGGCTGTCGCCGATGCGGACGCCCGACAGGCGGGTCTGCGCGGTGAACGGGATGATGACCGCGCCCTCGGGCATGGCGCGATCGGCGACGCCGTATTTCTCGCGCGCGAGCGCGACGATCGAGCGGCCTTCGGGCGTCTCGTCGGCGAGGCTGGCGAGATAGGCGGCTTCGGCCAGCTCGGCTTCGGTCACGCCCGGCAGCGGGCGGAACTCGGTGGCATGGCGGTCGCCGATCGTGATCGTGCCGGTCTTGTCGAGCAGCAGCACGTCGATGTCGCCCGCGGCCTCGACCGCGCGGCCCGATTTGGCGAGCACGTTGAAGCGCACCAGCCGGTCCATGCCGGCAATGCCGATCGCCGAAAGAAGCGCGGCGATTGTGGTGGGAATGAGCGTGATCAGCAGGGCCGCCAGCAGCGGCACCGCGATCGACCCGCCCGAATAAGCGGCGAAGCCCGGAATGGTCGCCACCGCGATCAGGAAGATGATGGTGAGGCCGACCAGCAAGATCGTGAGCGCGATCTCGTTCGGCGTCTTCTGCCGCTCGGCGCCTTCGACGAGCGCGATCATCCGGTCGAGGAAGCCCTGGCCCGGCTCCTGGGTGACGCGGACCTTGATCCAGTCCGAGATGACGCGCGTGCCGGCGGTCACCGCCGAACGGTCGCCGCCCGCCTCTCGGATCACCGGCGCGCTCTCGCCGGTGATCGCCGCTTCGTTGACCGAGGCGACGCCTTCGATGACTTCGCCGTCGGCCGGGACGATGTCGCCGGTCTCGACCAGCACGATCTCGCCGGCCATCAGCTGCGTCGCCGGCAATTTGGCCCAGGTATCGCCGACGCCGAGCATCTGCTTGGCGAAGAGGTGCGCCTTGGTGTCGCGCAGGCTCGCGGCCTGGGCCTTGCCGCGCCCTTCGGCCAGCGCCTCGGCGAAATTGCCGAACAAGACGGTGAGCCACAGCCAGAAGACCAGCTGGACTTGAAAGCCCATCGTGCCGCTGCCGTGCCCGGTGGCGAGGAACACGGTCAGCAGCAAAGCCACCACGCCGGTCGTGAACATGACCGGGTTGCGGACGAGCTGGCGGGGATCGAGCTTGCGAAACGCGCCGAGCAGAGCGGGGCCGATCAGGCTCCAGCGGAAGATCGACAGGCGGGCGGGTGCGTGGCGGGTCATTTCACATAACCTCTTAGAAGAGCTGGCCGTGGGTCATCGCGAGATGATCGGCCGCTGGCCCGAGCGCGAGGCTCGGCAGGAAGGTGAGGCCGCCCAGGATCAGGATCAGGCCGGCGAGCAGGCCGACCCAGAGCAAGCCGGTGGTCGGAAAGGAGCCGGGGCCGGCCGGGCTGTGCTTCTTCGCCGCCAGCGAGCCGGCAATGGCGAGCGCGGGCAGGATGATGAAGAAGCGCCCGAGGAACATCGCCACGCTTAGCGTGCTCGCCCAGAACGAATTGGAGGCGGTGAGGCCGGCGAAGGCCGAGCCGTTGTTCGCGGTCGCCGACGAATAAGCGTAGAGCGCCTCGCTCAGCCCGTGCGGCCCGGCATCCTGCAGGCCGGCGAGGCCCTGCGGCATGACCAAAGCCAACGCCGTGAAGCCGAGGATCGAGAGCGGCAGGACGGCGATGGCGAGCACCGCCAGCTTGACCTCGCGCGCCTCGATCTTCTTGCCGACATATTCGGGCGTGCGGCCGACCATCAGCCCGGCCACGAAGATGGCGAGGATGGCGAGGAGGAGGATGCCGTAGAGCCCCGCGCCGACGCCGCCGATGACGACCTCGCCCAATTGCATGTTGAAGAGGGCGACGAAGCCGCCGATCGGCGTAAAACTGTCGTGCATGCCGTTGACCGCGCCGCACGAAGCGGCGGTGGTGACCGTCGCGAACAAGGCGGTCGCTGCGGGCCCGAAGCGGATCTCTTTGCCCTCCATATTGCCGCCGGCCGGATCGGCGCCGATCGACTGGTGGATCGGGTTGCCCGAGGCTTCGGCGACATAAGCGGTGGAGACGCCGGCGGTGAACAGCACGAGCATGGCGGCGAGGATCGCCCAGCCCTGCTTGGTGTTGCCGACCGCCTTGCCGAACATCCAGGTCAGCCCCGCGCCCAGCGCGAAGATCGACAGCATCTGGATCAGATTGCCGAGGTCGGTGGGATTCTCGAACGGGTGCGCGGCATTGGCGTTGAAGAAGCCCCCGCCATTGGTGCCGAACATCTTGATCGCGACCTGCGAAGCGACGGGCCCGATCGCGATCGTCTGCTGGCCGCCTTCCATCGTCGTGGCGACGACGGAGCCCGAGAGGGTCTGCGGCATGCCGGTGGCGACGTAGAACAGGGCCAGCACGAGCGAGGCGGGAATGAGGATGTAGAGCGTGATCCGGGTCAGATCGGCCCAGAAATTGCCGAGCAATTTCGTCTCGCGCCGCGCGAAACCGCGGATCAAAGCGAAGGCCACGGCGATGCCGGTCGCCGCCGAGACGAAATTCTGGACAGTCAGCCCGGCCATCTGGACGAGGTACGACATCGTGCTCTCGCCGCCGTAAGACTGCCAGTTGGTGTTGGTGATGAAGCTGATTGCGGTGTTGAACGAGACCGGTGTCGGCACCGCGGGCAAGGCCTGCGGATTGAGCGGGAGCATCCCCTGCAGCCGCTGGAGCGCGAACAGCAGGAGGATGCCGATAAGGTTGAACAGCAGCAACGCCACCGCATAGCCGCGCCAGCCTTGCTCCTTCTCGGGATCGACCCCACCGGCCTTGTAGAGCCCGCGCTCGACCGGACCCAGGACCCTGGTGAGGAACGTCCGCCGGCCCTCGTAGACGGCGAACAGCCAGAGGCCGAAGGGCTTCGCCATCGCGACGACGAGGGCGATGAAGCCGATGATGAGGATCCAGCCCTCGGGGGTGGTGTTCGCCATGACGCGGCTCCGCTAGAATCGCTCGGGCCGCGCGAGCACGGCGACGAGGTAGATGAGGAGGAAGAGGGCGGTCAGCGCGCCCAGCCAGAGCTCGACGGTCATAAGTCCGCTCCCTCGCCGCCGCCGAGCAGGGCGATGTAGAGGAAGCCGAGCAGGCTCAGCCCCAGGATCGCCGCGAGCCAGATCAGATCGTCCATCTGCGTCTCTCCTTCCGGATCAGAAGCTTGCGCCCAGCGTGGCGACGACGGCGCCGTCGACGACGTCGCGGGTCGCGCCGCCCAGCGCCGCTTCGGCGGCGCTGAGATTGGTGTCGACATAGGCAAGGCCGAAGGTCAGCCTGCGCCAGGCGACGGTCGCGCCCAGCGACCAGTCGAGATAGTGGCCCGACGGCGTCAGCGGCGTCTGCCCATGCGAATTGCCGAGATGGGCGGCCAGGGTAACCGGCGTGGTCGGGATGGCGAGCGTGAGGTCACCGAAGATATAGGTGTTGCTGTTGTTGGCGAGCGCGTCCTGCGACGGCGCGAAGGCGATCCCGACCTTGCCGGTCACCGGCCCGCGCGTCACGCTGACATTGGCATAGGGTTCGAAAAACTCGAAATCGCCGCCGCTCGAGCCGGGATAGGCGTAATAGAGCAGACCGGCGTCGATCGCGATGCCGCTGGCGACCTGGCGCTTGTGGCCGACATAAAGGTCGAGCTCGAGGTTCGACCCGCCGAGCTCGCCGAAGCCGTCGAGGTTCGAGCCCCACACGCCCGCATAGAAGCCGCTACGGTGGTTCAGGTTGACCGAGCCCTGCAACGCGATCTCCTCGTCTGAGAGTGAGATGCCGCGGAAGCGATATTGCGAGGCCAGCGTGAGACTGCCCGTGACGGTAACTGCCGGCGTCGGCTCGGCCGGCGGGCCGGCGGCGTCGCCGGTCTGCGCGAAGGCGGGCGTGGCGAAGGCCAGTGCGGCCAAGGCGGCCAGCGGCAATCTGGATAAGCTGAACATGATCGCTCCGAGGCGGCGCGGGGGACTATCCCGTCCGATGCGGCGCCTGGATGCTCCCGGTGCGGATTAGTTCTCCATGCCCAATGAGAGCCGGCGGCATAAAGATTCCATAAGGATCGCTAGAGCCAGCGGGACTTCTTGAACCGGTAATAGAGGTACGAGCAGGTACCGACGATCACCGCAATCACCACGAAATAGCCGTAGGTGGTCCTGAGCTCGGGCATATTGTCGAAATTCATGCCGTAAATGCCGGCGACCGCGGTCGGCACCGCGAGGATCGCGGCCCAGGCGGCGAGCTGGCGGGTGATCGCGCCGGTGCGCTGCTGCTCGAGCAAGGTGCTGAACTCGAACACCGAGGTCAGCACCTCGCGCAGGCCGTCGACCATCGCCTGGACGCGGCGGACATGATCGAGCACGTCGCTGAAATAGGGGCGGCTCTCGGCGTCGACGCAGGGCAAATGCTGGCGCACGAACTTGCTCGCGACCTCGCCCATCGGCCCGAGCACGCGCTGGAAGCGGATCAGCTCGCGCCGCAGCGCGAAGATTCGGCTGATTTCGGCGCGGCCGAGGAAACTGTCGATCGCGCGATGCTCCATCGCCAGCACCTCCTCCTCGATCGCCTCGACCATCGGCAAATAGCCGTCGACGACGAAGTCCAGGATGGCGTGGAGCACATAATCGACGCCGTGCATGAGCAAGGACGGCGCGGCCTCGAGCTGGTCGCGGAGCGAGCGGTGGGTGCGGGCCGAGACGTGGCGGACCGAGATGATGTGGCTGTGGCCGACGAAGATCGCGGTCTCGCCATAAACGATCGCGCCCTCTTCCAGGTGCGCCGTGCGCGCTACGACGAACAATTGGTCGTCATAAACGTCGATCTTGGGAAGCTGGTCGGCCTTGAGCGCATCCTCGATCGCGAGCGGATGGAGATCGTAACGCTCCTGGAGCGTCCGCAATTCCTCCTCGGTGGGATTGGCGATGCCGATCCAGACGAACTCGGACTTGTCCTCCGGGCACTCGATCTTTTCCTCGATCGAGACCTCGCGGACGCGCTTGCCGTTGCGATAGTGAAAGGCGGCGACGACGGTCATCGGGCCTCCGATATGGTCCCTGCGCAACCCCCGGGCTTCTCGCACTTCCGCGCCCGCCGGACAATCGCCTTTGCGTCAGGCCGCCGCGGCCTCGATCGGGCCGGGCTCGATCTGATCGAGATGCAGATAGATTTCGGTGAAGCCCGCCGCCTGGCGCAGCCTTTCCCAATCCGGAATTCCGACAAACCTCTTGTTGCGCTCGATCAGGCCTTCGCGGGCGAGCGCCTGCAGGACGCGATTGACATGCACCGAGGTCAGGCCGGTGGCGTCGGCGAGCTGCTCCTGGGTCATCGGCAGCTCGTAGCGATAATCCTCGGCGAGCCCGGCGACCTCCAGCCGCCGGGCGATCTCGCAGAGCAGATGGGCGATCCGCGCCCGGGCGTCGCGGCGGCCAAGATTGACCGCCCATTCGCGGAAGATCGAGCCGTCGATCAGCGTATCGACCCACATCGCCATGCCGATTCTGGGGTGCCCGATGATGAGATCGCGGACCGCGTCGCGCGGGAAGAACACGACCTCGCAGCGGGTGAGCGCCTGAACATTGTGGTCGGCGACGTTGAGCAGGGAAGCCTCCAGGTCGACGAAATCGCCCGGAATATGGACGCTGACGATCTGCCGCGCGCCCTCGACCGTTACCTTGTGCCTGACGGCAAATCCGGTGAGAATGACGCAGGAGCGCTGCGGGCGCTCGCCCTCGCGGACGATATAGGCGGTCGGCTCCAGGCTTTGCCGCCGGTGCGGGAGCGCCAGCAAGGCGGCGCGATCCGCGTCGCCGAGCGGCGCGCGCGACTCGAGCTTGCGCAGCATCGGGCGAAGGACGTCGGAGGGGGAAACCATGCGCTCTCTCCGCTATGGGGCGGGAGCGCAAGGGTCTCTCAGCCGCTGGGGCCCGGAAGATCCGCCCGGCGATGGATCGGCCTTAACACGCCTTAGGACTCATGTCCTTATCCTATGAGCGGAAACGCGAATGAATACTGTTCAAGGCCATTTGTAACTATTTGATCTGTCAGGCAGAGCCGAGGACCTCGCGGCACTCGTCGTCGGGTACGAGGCCGGTGCTATCATAAAGGCCGAAGTGGTAATGGGGCATCGACAGATCCTTCGCTGTCGACGGGGTACAACGCGGCCCTGGCCGCGATCTCCGGTACGGCGTCGAGGTGAACGACCTTGCGCCCTCCCTCCCAGAGCTCGAGCGGGTGTTGAGTGCCGCGCTGCTGCAGCTCGTAGATGGCCGCGACGTCGTCGGCTCCGAACAGGTCTTCGGCCCGTTCGATATGGCCGCTGTGCGGATCGAGATGATAGAGGCGATACCAGGGCATCGGGGCGGTTCCTTCGACGCGAACAAGCATGGCCGGCCATGATACTCGGCTCTGCGAGTCGCAATAACATACGCTAGCATTGAGATTGCATCTCCGTCTTTCCGCCGGAATATGAAACACCGCCCGCCGGTTACGGCTTGCGCGGCGCTGCCCGCCGCCTAGAAACGAGGCCGGGGGTGATCGGTCGCGATGACGTTTGGGAGCCAGAGTGGGGACGCGGCGGGAGATTTCGCCGCCGCTCACGAGCGGCTGCTCGGCGACCGCTCGATCCAGTTCGAACTGCCGCCCTCGACGATGGTCCCCAGCGGCCAGCCCCAATATGCGCCGCCGCCGCCCACCGGCGCCGGCGTCGCGCCGTCTTTGCCCGATCCCACCGCGGCGGGCGCCTCTCCCGCCGTCCAGATCCTGCTCTGGGGGACGCTCGCGATCCTGGTCATGTTGATGCTCTACTGGGTCGCGCGGAACGTGCGCGACCGGCGCCGCGCGCCCGGCGGGAAGGAGGAGCCGGAGGCCGGCTTGCAGCCGGAGGCCGCGCCGGCGCTGGCCCTGCTCGGCGAAGCCGACGCGCTTGCCGCGGACGGCCATTACGGCGAAGCCGCCCGCCTGATCCTGCACCGCAGCATCGAGGATATAGAGGCGCGCCGCCCGGCCCTGGTCCGCCCGGCGCTCACCAGCCGCGACATTGCCGGCCTCCCCGCCTTGCCCGGAGGGCCGCGCGCGGCCTTCGCGCGGATCGCGATGCTGGTCGAGCGCAGCCTGTTCGCGCGCCGCGCGCTCGGCGCCGACGACTGGCGCGACTGCCGCGCCGCCTATCAGGAATTCGCCTTCGCCGAGAGCTGGGCCCGATGAGCGAGGGCAACCCGTTCAACCCGCGCCTGGTCTACGGCCTGATCGCCGCGGGCGTCATCGCCTTTGCCGCTTTGGTGCTGCTGATCGGCTACGGTCCGCCGCTGCGCGAGGAGCCGGCCGAGGTCGACCGCGCCCGGATGCTGTCGCCGTCGGCGGTCGGCTATAAGGGGCTGGTGCACCTGGTCGGTCAGTTCCACTGGACCGAGATCGTCTCCGATCCCGGCGACCTCGACGATGAGGGCCTGTTCGTCATGGCGGTCGGCGAAAGCACGCGCCCCGAAGACGTGGAATGGGTGCGGGAGCGCCGGGGCGCGCGCGCGACCCTGATCATCCTCCCCAAGTGGATCACGGCGCGCCACGCCCGCCGCCGGGACTGGGTGAGCCTGGTAGGCACGGGCGCCGGCGATTCCGCCGCACGCGCCATGGGCCTCAGGCTGCGCAACGCCGCCCGGCCGCGGTGGGGCCAGCAAGCGGCAGGTGCCGATTTGCTCGACGGGCTGAACCTGCCGATTCCGGACTATCCCCAAGTGATCGAGGGTGCCGGTTTGACCCCGCTCGTGACGCATCCCGACGGCGGCGTCCTGGTCGCGCGGATCGGCGAGCGGCCCCATTATGTGGTCGCGGACCCCGATCTGCTCAACAATCACCGGCTCGGCGATCCGCGCGTCGCCCGCGCCGCGCTCGCCCTGATCGAGGGCCTCAACGCGACCGACGCGCGCATCAATTTCAGCACGTTCGGCGAGCAGGCCGACGATGCCCCCCGCCAGCAGCCGAGCCTGATCCGCCTCGCGGTCGAGCCGCCCTTCCTGGCGATGACCCTGGCGCTCATCGCCGCCGCTTTGCTCGCCGGCCTGCACGGCGCCGCGCGCTTCGGCCGGCCGCTGCGCGAGGAGCGCGCGATCGCGCTCGGCAAGGCGGCCCTGGTCGAGAACAGCGCCGGCCTGATCAGGCTGGCGCGGCGCGAAGCCCAGCTCGGCGCGGCCTATGCCGACGTCGTCCGGCAGGAGGCCGCGCGCGCGGTCGGCGCTCCGCCGGCGCTGGGTGGCGAGGCGCTCGACGCCTATCTCGACCGGCTCACCAGAGGCGACGGCCCCAGGTTCACGACGCTGGCGAACGAGGTCGTCTGGGCGCGCGACCGCCACGAGCTGGTCGCCGCCGCCCGCGCGCTCTTTTCATGGAAGAAGGACATCATCCGGTGAATGCGACAGACGTCAAAGCCCTTGCCGACGGGATCCGGCGCGACGTGGCCCGGGCCATCATCGGCCAGGACGAAGCGGTCGAGCTGATGCTCATCGCCCTGCTCTCGTCGGGCCATATCCTGCTCGAAGGGCCGCCGGGCACGGCCAAGACCTTCCTCGCCCAATGCTTCGCGCGCGTGCTCGGGCTCGATTTCGGGCGCATCCAGTTCACTCCCGATCTGATGCCGGGCGATATATTGGGCTCGAACCTGTTCAACTTCCAGACCAGCCAGTTCACGCTGACCCGCGGGCCCGTCTTCTGCGAATTGCTGCTCGCCGACGAGATCAACCGGACGCCGCCCAAGACCCAGGCGGCCCTCCTGGAGGCGATGCAGGAGCGCGCCGTCACCATCGACGGCGACACCCACCGCCTGCCCGACCATTTCATGGTGATCGCGACCCAGAATCCGATCGAGCAGCAGGGCGTCTACCCGCTCCCGGAGGCGCAGCTCGACCGCTTCCTGTTCAAGCACAGGATGGGCTATCCCTCGATCGAGGAGGAGACGCGGATCGTCTCCACCCACGGCGCCCGCTTCGGCGCGCCGCGGCCCGAGCAATGGGGGATCGAGCCGGCGGTCAGCGCCGCCCAGGTGGCCGAGGCGGTCGCCATGGTCTCGCAAATCCCGATGGTCGGCGAGGTCACCGACTATGTCGTGGCCCTGGTTCGCGCGACCCGCGAGGCGCCCGACCTTGAAAGCGGCGCAAGCCCGCGCGCCGCGGCCATGCTGGCCGGGGCGGCGCGGGCGCGGGCGGCGCTGGACGGCCGCGACTATGTCATCCCGGACGACGTCAAGGCGCTGGCGCCGGCGGTGCTCCGGCACCGCGTGCTCCTCTCGGCCGCGGCCGAGATCGAGGGCCGGCCGGTCGAGGGCGTGATCGCCCGGCTGATCGACGAGATCGGGGCGCCGCGTTGATCTACCCGACCCGCCGAACCATCCTGATCGCCGGCGCGGCCGCGCCGGCGGCTTTGGCGGTCGCGCTCGCCGCGCCGCTTTACTGGTCGGCGGGCCTGGGCCTGCTCGTCCTGCTCATCGCTTTGGCGCTCGTCGACGGGCTCGCCGGCGCCGGGCCGAAGGACGCCGCGCTTCGCTGCGAGGCGCCCTTCGCGGTCGGCGTCGGGGAGAGCTTCACCGCGACCGTCCATGCCCGCTTCCCGCGCCGGACGCCGCGCCGGCTTTATTTCGCGCTCGGCATCGCCGGTCCGCTCGCCGCGCCGGACGGCCTGCGCGCTAAGGCCGGCAACGGCCCGGGCGAGCGCGCCGCCGCCTTCCCGCTCAGGGCCGAAC
>JBKJZJ010000235.1:0-16184 GCA_046715355.1 Allosphingosinicella sp.
ACCTGCAACCGACCCTTTCGGCTGCCGTTACGGAAAGCCCGGTTTTCTTCCGGTCGACGGAGAGGATGCGGACGCTCTCATGCGGCGCCGCGTAAGGTGCGGCGCGGCTTTTCAGTGGACATGGAGCGGCGGGGCGCGGCCCACGCCTATTTGGGAGCCAGCACCATCAGCATCTGGCGGCCTTCCATGCGCGGATGCTGCTCGACCTTGGCGGTCGCGGCGACGTCGGTCTGGACGCGCTGGAGAAGGCGCATGCCGAGCTCGCCATGAGCGAGCTCGCGGCCGCGGAAGCGCAGGGTGACCTTCACCTTGTCGCCCTCGTCGATGAAGGAGTTCACCTTCTTCATCTTGGTGTCGTAATCATGGTCGTCGATGTTCGGACGCATCTTGATCTCCTTGATCTCCTGCGTCTTTTGCGACTTGCGGGCGAGGTTGGCCTTTTTCTGGGCCTCATATTTATATTTACCGACGTCGAGGAACTTGGCGACCGGCGGGTCCGCATTGGGGGAGACTTCGACGAGGTCGAGGCCGAGGTCGTTCGCCTGCTCCATCGCTTCGGCGGTGAGCATGACGCCCAGATTCTCGCCATTCTCGTCGATCACGCGCACCTTGGGCGAGACGATATATTCGTTGAAGCGGGGGCCGTTCATGGGCGGCGCTTGCGGGCGCCGAACGAGAGGGGGACGTATAGCGGTTTCTCCTGAAGCTTATCTGTCAGCCCTCACCTAGTGAAGAGCGCGCACAAATGGAAGACGGCCCGCGCCAGGCGGGTCGCATTTCGCGCCGGCTGTGGCGATTCAGGCGCGCAGGTCCGGCGGCAGCGCCTCCGCGGCGAGCCGGGCCGCCACCGCTTCGAGCGAAAGCACCTCCTGGCGCGCATCGGCGCCGAGCGGGCGCAGCGCCACAGTCCCCTCCTCGGCCTCGCGCTTGCCGACGACGAGCAGATAGGGGACGTGGGCGAGGCTGTGCTCGCGCACCTTGTAGTTGATCTTCTCGTTCCTGAGGTCGGCTTCGACGCGCAGCCCCTTCGCCGCCAGCGCCGCCACCACTTCGCGTGCATGTTCGTCGGCCTCGGAGACGATCGTCGCCACCACAGCCTGCACCGGCGCCAGCCAGAGCGGGAAGCGGCCGGCATGATGCTCGATGAGGATGCCCAGGAAGCGCTCGAACGTGCCCAGGATCGCGCGGTGGAGCATCACCGGGCAATGCTTCTCGCCATCCTCGCCGATGTAGAAGGCGCCGAGCCGCTCGGGCATGACATAATCAAGCTGCAATGTGCCGCATTGCCAGGTCCGGCCGATCGCGTCGGTGAGGTGGAATTCGAGCTTGGGCGAATAGAAGGCGCCCTCGCCGGGGAGTTCCTCCCAGCCATATTCGGGCCCGGCGCGCCCCGCGAGAGTCACCGCGCGGCGGAGATCCTCTTCCGCACGATCCCACATTTCATCGCTCCCGAAACGCTTGTCGGGGCGCAATGCCAGCTTGATCGCATAGCTTTCGAAACCGAGGTCTTTGTAGATCGTGTCGAGCAAGTCGCAGAACGCGCGAGTCTCGTCGACGATCTGGTCCTGACGACAGAAAATGTGCGCGTCGTCCTGCGTGAACTGGCGCACCCTCAATATGCCGTGCAGCGCGCCGTGCGGCTCGTTCCTGTGGCAGCAGCCGAATTCGGCGAGGCGAATCGGCAGGTCCCGGTAGGACTTGATGCCCTGGCGGAAGATCAGAATGTGCGCCGGGCAGTTCATCGGCTTCAGCGCCATCAGATCGCAGTCGCCCGTGAAAACCGGCTCGCCCTCTTCGGTGCAGGGCACCTCGTCGGGCACGACGAACATATTTTCTCGGTATTTGCCCCAGTGGCCGGACGCCTCCCATTGCCGCGCGTCCATCAATTGCGGCGTCTTCACCTCCTCATAGCCCCCAGCGTCGAGGCGCCGGCGCATATAGGCCTCCAGCTGGCGCCAGATGATGTAGCCTCTGGGGTGCCAGAAGACCGAGCCGTGCGCTTCCGCCTGGAGGTGGAACAGGTCCATCTCCTGGCCGATCTTGCGATGGTCGCGCTTGGCCGCTTCCTCGAGGCGGACGAGATGCGCCTCGAGCTGCTTCCTGTTGAGCCAGCCCGTGCCGTAGATGCGCGACAGCTGGGGGTTGTTCTGGTCGCCGCGCCAATAGGCGCCCGAGACGCGGGTCAGCTTGAACGCGTCGGGATCGAGCTTGCCCGTCGAGGCCAAGTGGGGGCCGCGGCACAAATCGAGCCAGCCGCCGGACCGGTACATGGTGATCGCCTCGTCCTCGGGCAGCTCCATCACCCATTCGGCCTTGAACGTCTCGCCCTGCTTCTCGAAGAAGGCGCGGACCTCGTCGCGCGTCCAGACCTCGCGCACCAGCGTCTCGTCGGAGCGGATGATGCGCCGCATCTCCGCCTCGATCGCGGGCAAATCCTCCTCGGTGAACGGGCCGCGCGCGGCCGTCGGCGCGAAGTCGTAGTAGAAGCCGTCCTCGGTGGCCGGGCCGAAGGTGATCTGCGTGCCCGGGAAGAGGTTCTGCACCGCCTCGGCGAGGACATGGGCGAAATCGTGCCGCGCCAGCTCGAGCGCGTCGGCCTCGTCGCGGGCGGTGATCAAGGCGAGCGCGCTATCCTCCTCGAACGGCCGGGCGAGATCGCGCACCTCGCCATTGACCCGCGCCGCGAGCGCCGCCTTGGCGAGGCCCGGCCCGATCGCCGCCGCCACGTCGGCCGGGGTCGCGCCGCGCGCGACCTCGCGGACCGATCCGTCGGGCAGCGTGATCGAGAACATGTCGGACATCGGGCGGCGCGCTCCTGCGGTGAGTGGTGGGGAGCGCCATAGATGGGCGCTGGCGGCGGTTCAAGGAAGGGAGCGGGGCGGGACCCGGCGGCCAGGCCCGATTTCGCGGACCGGCGCGCCCGCGGAACGGCTTTCGGGCCGCCTTGGCCATTGGCTAACAATTCTAATGGGCAAATTATTAATATTGCTAAGTATCCCCCATTTCCAGCGCCAAAATCGTTCCGGTCACGCCATGAACATGCTATCAGGCGCGCGCCGCGTCGCGACCGGCGCGGCAGGCACGAAAGGGGGAGTATATGGTGAGGAAGCTCGTCTCCGCGACCGTCTCGGCCGCCCTATGTACGCTTTCGGTGGCGCCCGGCGTGGCCGCGGCGCAGGATCACCGCTTCACCGGCTTCGACGCGCCGCAGGGCGCGACGGCGACGGTCAATCTGCGCATCCCGTTCGGCGGCCGTGCCGAGCGCTCGCGGCCGTCCTACGGCTTCACGCTTGGCTACGGCCAGGTGATGGGAGGGCCGTCCGTCGACGGGCGCACGATGACCCGTTCGGTCAATCTCGCCGACATCCGCTTCAACCAGAGCGGCGAATTGCGCAATGCCCGCCTGGCGGGCTTCGACCTCGCCAATCTCGACCGCGACCGGCGGATGAACCTGACCGGCGGCGGCAGCACCACCTGGCTCATCGTCGGCGTGATCGCCGGCGGCGTCGCGGCCTGCCTGCTGCTTGAATGTTTCGACGGCAACGACGACGATCCCGCGACCTAGCAGCTGTTTCGGGCCGGCGCGTCAGGCATGCGCCGGCCCTCTCGCCAGTTCGGGCCGGCGCTGCTAGGCGCATCGGCATGATCCGCATCGACTATCTCGCCGCGCGCGACGGCGTGCACATCGCCTATCAGCACCGGCCGGGGCGCGGCCCGACCTTGGTCTTCCTGCCCGGCTACCGGTCCGACATGGAGGGCAATAAGGCGGTGGCGCTCGACGCCTGGGCGCAAGGCCAGGGCCGGGCGATGCTGCGCTTCGACCATGCCGGCTGCGGGCTCAGCGGCGGCGAGTTCGAGGCGCAGACCTTGCGCTCCTGGCTCGACGACGCGCTGACCATGATCGACCGCGTCGTCGAGGGGCCGGTGGTGCTGGTCGGCTCGTCGATGGGCGGCTGGCTGATGCTGCACATGGCGATGGCGCGGCCGGCGCGGGTCGCCGCCCTGGTCGGCATCGCCGCGGCACCCGATTTCACCTCCTGGGGCTTCGACGAGGCGCAGAAGCGGACCCTGCTCAGCGAAGGCAGGCTGGTCGAGCCGAGCGCTTATGGCGATGCGCCGCTCGTCACCACGCGCGCCTTCTGGGAGAGCGGCGAGGCCCTGCGCATGCTCCACGTCCAGCTCCCGATCGATTGCCCGGTCCGCCTGCTGCACGGGCTCGCCGATACGGACGTGCCATATCAGCGCTCGTGGGAGGTGGCGCAGCAAGTGCGTTCAGCGGACGTGCAGATCGCTTACGTCAAGCAGGGCGACCATCGCCTCTCCCGCGACGAGGATATCGTCCTCCTGATCGCCACCGTCTCGACCCTGCTGGAGTCCTTGTGATCTTCTCCCTGCTGGCGCTCGCCGCCCTTCAAACCCCCGCATCCGCAAGCGATATCGCGCGCCTGCGCGCCTGCGCCGAGCTCGTCCGCACCGCGCCGCAACGGGCGGCCGACAGCGCCAATGCCTGGCTGGCCGAGCCGGGCGCGGCGCGGCTTTTCGCGCGGCGTTGCCTCGGCCTTGCCTATACCGCGCTCGAGCAATGGCACGCGGCGGCCACCGTCTACCAGCAGGCGGCGCGCGACGCCGAAGCGGCGAACGACCCCGCCCGCGCCGATTTCCGGGCCCAGGAAGGCAATGCCTGGCTCGCCGCCGGCGAGGCCGGGCGCGCGCTGCAGGCGCTGGACGCGGCCCTCGCCACGCCGAACCTCTCTCAGGCGCTGCGCGGCGAGGCGCATCTCGACCGGGCCCGCGCTCAGGTCGCTTTGGGCCATGCCGACCGCGCCCGCCAGGATCTCGACCGGGCGCTGCAGCTCGTCCCCGAGGACGGCTTCGCCTGGTATCTGTCGGCGGCGCTCGCCCGCCGCGAGAACGACGCGGCCCGCGCCGCGACCGATCTCGCCCGCGCCCGCGCGCTCGCGCCCGACAATCCCGACATCCTGCTGCTCGCCGGCACGATGGCGGGCGAGGCCGGCAATATGGAGGAGGCGGAGCGCCTCTACCGCCGGGTCGTCGAGCTCGCCCCGGAGAGCGACGCCGGCCGCGCGGCGGCGGCCAGCCTCGCCACGGTCCGCGAGATCGAGGTGCCGGCGCCGGCATCGCTGGCGCCGGCACTCGCCGCGCCCGCTCCCGCCCAGCCTCAGCTCAGATAGAATTCGATCGTCGTCACCACCCGCACCTTCTGATAGGGCGAATCATTGCCGCCGCCGCCTTCCTCGGTGGCGGCGCCGTCACGCGCGCCGATCGAGAAATAGCCCTGCGTCGCCGAGCGTATGCCGCCGACGGCCGTGCCCGAATCGCGGGCGAACTGCTCGGCGCCGCGGCGCGCGTCCTGGGTGGCCGAGGCGATCATCGCCGGCTTGACGCTGTTCAGCCTGGTGAAGCTGTACTGCATCGACGAGCCCTCCTGGATGGCGACGCCGCCGCGGATCAGCTCGAACTGGCGCGCATAGGCACGGCGCGCGCGCATCACGTCGGTGGTGCGAAGCTGGATGCGGCGGGTGACGGTGACGCTGTTGGCGTTGCGATTGGTGTCGAAGAACTGGTTCACCGAGCCGCCGGCGTCGGTCACGTCGCCGGCCGGAAAGCCGGCCGCGCGGAAGAAGGCGATGACGGTGGCGGCGTCGCGATCGCTCTCCGCCTGGACCTCGCCGAGCTCGCTGCCCTGGGCGTTGAAGCTGATCGTCCAGGTGGCGAGATCGGCGGTGACGTCGCGTTCGGCGAGGCCGCGCATGGTCACCGCGCGGTCGGCGAGCCGCGCGCGCCTGAGCCCGTCCCCGAGCAAAAAGCCGCCGGCGACGATGCCGAGCGCGAGAAGCGCGGCGGCGACGAGAAAGATGTTGCGATTGCCCTTGGAAACTTCGGACATGACACTGCTCCCTGGCCGGCGCGAACCCAGTCGCGGCGGCGAGAACCCCTATCGCATTGCGTCGATGAACCGTGCATTTATAGCGACGAACTGAGCCCGGGAATAATTTCGGACCGGTTGCGGGTGATCCACGCCGCCAGGCTCGCGCGCGGCACCCGCGGATATTTGACCGCCGCGAAGGCCAGGAAGGCGTCGCGATAGCGCAGCCAGGCGCGCTGCGCGTTCTGCAGGCTTTCGACCGACATGCCGGGCGCGTCATATTGGCGCTCGTCCTCGAGCCGCGCGCGATAGGCCTGGTTCAATTGCAGATCCTCGGTGCCGAACTGACCCGCGGTGAAGCGCGGCGCGCGTCCCGCCGCGAGGCGTTGGAGCATGTCGGCGAACTGGTCGCGCAGGCCCTGTTCGAGCCGGCCCCGGAGCGCGGGCGAGGCGAGGTCGCCCGCCGAAGAGGCCGCGACGAATTCCTCGAAAGCGCGCCGCAGCGGCTCGAACGCCCGCCGCTCTTCGGGTGTCCAGCGCGCGATCAGCGCCCGCAGCGCCGCTTCGCGCCCCGGCCGCGCGAGCGCCGCGCGATGCGCGGAGCACAGGCCTTCGGCGAGGCCGCCCCTGATGTCGTCGCAATAATGGACGGCGGGGCGGCGCGGCGGCGCGCCGCGAAGCCGGGTGAGATGGGTGACCCGCGCGTCATATTCGGCCGGCGCCAGCCCCTTTATCCCGCAGGCGAGGTGGATGGCGACGTCGAGGTCGCGGCGCGCGCCGGCGCCGTTGGCGTAAATCGTCATCAGCATCGCCCGCCCGGCGAAGGGCTCGAGCGCGGGATGGCCCGGCGCCTGGGTAAAGGCGCAGAGGCGCGCCCGCGCGGGGTCCCGGCGCGCGCCGATGCCGTAATAGAGCGCCTCAGCGTCGCAGCCGCGCAAGGAGGCGGCGGCGCGCGCGTCGGGGCGGTCGGCCGCCGGCGGCTCGCGGGTCCGAAGCTGGCGGCAGAGCGCCTGCGAACGCGCATATTGCGGGTCGCCCGCGCCCTCGCCGTCAGGATTGCCCCAGTCGAACGGGGCGGGCGGCACCGACGCCTGCGGTCCGGCCTTGTGGGCGTTCGCCTCGTTCGCGGGCGGAGCGCCGCCGCCGCACCCGGCGAGCAGCGCCGAGAGGATCAGGATCAGCTTGCAATTGCCCCGCGCCCCTTCAGACATGCTATAATCCCCTTCGCCGTGCACGGCGGATCAGCACAACGCCGATGAACCGTGCATTTATATCGATGAGCCGAAAGACGGCAATGAAATATATGCACACGATGATCCGCGTCTCGGACCCGGAGGCGACTTTGCGCTTCTTCTCCCTGCTCGGCCTTCAGGAGGTGCGGCGGATGCAGAATGAGCAGGGCCGCTTCACCCTGATTTTCCTCGCCGCCCCCGGCGACGAGGCGGCGCAAATCGAGCTCACCCACAATTGGGACGAGGCCGGCTATAGTGAGGGCCGCAATTTCGGCCATGTCGCCTATGAAGTGGACGACGTCTACGAGACCTGCGCGCGGCTGATGGCGGGCGGCGTCACCATCAACCGACCGCCCCGCGAGGGCCGCATGGCGTTCGTGCGCAGCCCCGACGGCATCTCCATCGAGCTGCTGCAGAAAGGCGGCCATTTGCCCGTAGCCGAGCCCTGGGCGTCGATGCCGAATATTGGCCATTGGTGATCGGCTGGCCCGACCGGCGGTTCGAAGCTCTGCTCGGGAGCCGCCTGCCAATCGTGCAGGCGCCCATGGCCGGCGCTGGCGGCGTCGCTCTGGCGGTCGTCGCGATCGAGGGTGGCGCGGTCGGCTCGCTGCCCTGCGCGATGCTGACCCCGGAAGAGGCGAAGGCGCAGGCGGCCGAGGTCCGCGCCAAGGCGCAGGGGCCGCTCAACCTCAACTTCTTCTGCCATGTGATGCCGGACGGCGCCGACGACCGCGCCTGGCGGGCTTTGCTCGCGCCGCTTTACGCCAAGGCTGGTGTTGCGGCAGCCGAAGCGCCACCGCCGCGCCGGCCATTCGATGCGGCGATGTGCGCCGTCGTCGAGGCGGTGCGGCCCGATCTGGTCAGCTTTCATTTCGGCCTGCCTGACGCGGCGCTGATGGCGCGGGTCCGGGCGAGTGGAGCGCGAATCCTCGGCAACGCGACCAACGTCGCCGAGGCGCGCTGGCTCGCCGCGCGGGGCGTCGATGCCGTCATCGCCCAGGGCTGGGAGGCGGGCGGCCATGCCGGCACCTTCCTCGGCGGCGATCCGGCCGAGCGGATCGGCCTCATCGCGCTCGTGCCCCAGATAATTGATGCTGTGGACGTGCCGGTGATCGCCGCGGGCGGGATCGGGGACGCGCGCGGCATCGCTGCGGCGCTGACGCTCGGCGCGGCCGCCGTCCAGCTGGGCACGGCCTATCTCCTCTGCCCCGAAAGCCTGATCTCTCGCGCCCATCGCGACGGCCTGGCCGGCGAAGCCGCAGCGCACACGGCCTTCACCAACCTCTATAGCGGCCGTCTCGCGCGGGGCCTGCCCGGCCCGCTGACCGACGCGCTCGGCCGGGTGCGCGCAGAGGTGCCGCCCTTCCCGCTGGCGAGCGCCGCGCTGGCGCCGCTGGGCTTGAAGCCGATGTGGGCGGGCCAGGCGGCGGCGCTCGGCCGGCCCGAACCGGCCCGCATGCTCACCGAGCGGCTCGGCCGCGAGGCGCTGGCGCTGGTCGGCGGAAGGGGGTAACGGCGCGCCATGCTCGAGATCGTCCCCGTCCCGGTGCTCCGCGACAATTATGTCTGGCTGGTTCACGATCCCGCCTCCGGCGAGACGGTCGCGGTCGATCCCTCGGTCGCCGATCCCGTGCTCGAAGCGGCGGCGGCGCGGGGCTGGCGCATCACCCAGATCTGGAACACCCACTGGCACCCCGACCATACCGGCGGCAATGACGCGATCCGCGCCGCCACCGGCTGCGCGATCACCGGCCCCGCCGAGGCGGAGCGGGTGTCGAAGATGGACCGCATCGTCGCCGGCGGCGACAAGGCCCGGATCGGGGCGATCGAAGCCGAGCTGCTCGACATTCCCGCCCACACCGCGGGCCATATCGCCTTCCATCTGCCGGGGCCCCAAGTTGCGTTCACCGGCGACACCTTGTTCGCGATGGGCTGCGGCCGCCTGTTCGAGGGCACGGCGGCGCAGATGCACGCGAACATGCAGCGCCTGGCCGCGCTGCCGCCCGAAACCCATGTCTATTGCGGGCACGAATATACGCTCGCCAACGGCCTCTTCGCGCTCACCGTCGAGCCGGACAATGAAGCGCTCGTCCGCCGGGTCGCCGAGGTCAGCGAAGCGCGCGATCGCGGCGAAGTCACCTTGCCGACGACGATCGCGCTCGAGCGCGCGACCAATCCCTTCATGCGTGCGTCATCGGCGGAGGAGCTGGCCGAACGGCGGGCGGCGAAGGACGCGTTCTGAAGGTTCAGCGCTTGTAAAGCGCGTCCAGCCGGTCGCCGTAAATCCCCTTGATCACGTGGCGGCGGATCTTGATCGAGGGGGTGAGCTGCTGGTTCTCCACGGTGAACGGCTCGTCGGCGATGATGAAGCGGCGGACCTTCTCGATCACCGAAAGGTCCGCATTGACCCGGTCGACCGAAGCGCCGAGCGCCTTCACATAATCGGGGTCGTGGGCGAGCTCGTGGAAATCGCATTTGCGTGCCGCCTTGGCGCACCATTCGGCGGTCCATTCGGGATCGGGCACGATCAAGCCGACGACATAGGGGCGCTTGTCGCCGACCACCATCGCCTGGACGATCTCGGCCTGGAGGGTGAGCATGCCCTCGACTTTGGCGGGCGCGACATTGTCGCCCTTGTCGTTGACGATCAGGTCCTTCTTTCGGTCGGTGATGACGATCCGGCCCTTGCCGTCGACATGGCCGACGTCGCCGGTGTGGAGCCAGCCGTCGATCACCGTCTTCCGGGTCAGCGTTTCGTTGCGCCAATAACCCTGCATGACGAGCTCGCCCTTGCACAAAATCTCGCCATCCTCGGCGATCCTGACCTCGGTATTCTTGAGCGGCGGGCCGACCGTGTCCATCTTGAGGCCGACGCTCGGCCGGTTGCAGGAGAGGACCGGACCCGATTCGGTCTGGCCGTAGCCCTGGAGCAGGGTCAGCCCCAGCGAGTGGAAGAAGAGGCCGACCTCCGGATTGAGCGGCGCCCCGCCCGAGACCATCGCCTTGATCCGCCCGCCGAACTTGGCCGCGATCTTGGGCCGCAGCGTCTTCCCAAGGAAGAAATCCATCGGCCGGTCGAGAATCGAGGCGCGGCCGGCATAGTCCTTGGCGCCGATCGAGAGCGCGCGGCCGAGCAGATAATTGGTCAGCCGGCCCTGCTTCTCGACCTGCTTGAGGATGCGCTGGCGGAGCACCTCGAACAGGCGCGGCACCACGATCATGATCGTCGGGCGCACCTCCTCGATGTTCGAGGCGAGCTTCTCCAGCCCTTCTGAATAATAGATTTGCGCGCCGAGCCCGATCGGGAACATCTGGCCGCCGCTATGCTCATAGGCGTGGGATGCGGGGAGGAAGGAGAGGAAGACCTCCTCGGCCCAGCCGAACTCCTCGGCGATCAAGGCCGTGCACCCCTCGATATTGTGCAGGATCGAGCCGTGATGCTGCATCACGCCGCGCGGCGCGCCGCCGGTGCCGGAGGTGTAGATGATGCAGGCGAGCGCGTCACGGGCGAAGGTCGCCTGGGCCGCGCAGGCGTCGACGTCCTGGCTCTCGGCGGCGATGAGGGCGTGCCAGTCGTGGAACTGGACGTTGCCGGTCTGGCCGGCCGGTAGCTTCTCCATGCCGATCACCGCCTCGCAGCTGTTCGAGCGGATCGCGGCGGGCAGCAGCGTCCTGGCGAGCTTCTGGGTGGAGACGATGACGGCGCGGGCGCCGCTGTCGTCGAGGATATGCTGGTGGTCGCGCTCGGTATTGGTGACGTAGGCCGGCACGGTGACGCAGCCCGCCGCCATGATGGCGAGGTCACAGATCAGCCATTCCGGCCGGTTCTCCGAGACCAGCATCACCCGGTCGCCCGGCGCGAGCCCGAGCCGCTTCAGCGCTGCGGCGAGGCCGGCGACCTTGGCGGCGGCCTCGGCCCAGCGCATGGAGCGCCATTCGCCCTCCTGTTTGGCCCAGAGGAACGGCTCGCCGCTTTGCTGCCTCGCGCGGGCGAAGAACATGGCGACGAGATTTTCGAAACGTTCGAGCTGGCGCATTCTCTCTCCCGCGCGGGTCTTTTGCCCGCGTCGCCGGTGCCTTCTACTCCAAATGGGGACAGTTACCAGTAACTGTCCCCGACCGCGCGCCCTAGCGGAATCCGCGCGCTTATTGCGCGACCCAGGCGCCCTCGCTCCTGGGATCGGCGGCGCCGACCCAGCGGCCTCCCACGCGCTCGATCGCATTGGCCTTGTAGCCGGTATCGACGATGGCGACCTCGTGGCCGAGCGCCGCGAGCGCGGGCCCGAATGCCTCCAGGCTGCTGCCGTGCTCGATGGTGACTCGGTCGCCAAGGCCCATGATCTGCGGCAGCGCGATCGCGTCCTGCGCCGACAGGTCCCAGTCGATCACGCCGATGATCGCCTTGGCGACCTGGGCGATGATCGTGGTCCCGCCGGCCGCGCCGACCGCGAGCCGCACCCGGCCGTCCGGCCCGTAGACGATGGTCGGCGACATCGAGCTGCGCGGCCGCTTGCCGCCCTCGACCCGGTTGGCGACCGGGGCGCCGTCGCGTTCGGGCGCGAAGCTGAAATCGGTGAGCTCGTTGTTGAGGAACATGCCGTTCACGGTCAGCCCCGAGCCGAACACGCTCTCGATCGTCGAGGTGTAGGAGGCGACGTTGCCGGCGCCGTCGACCGCGACGAAATGCGAGGTGCCGGCCTCGTTGGGGACCGGCGCCGCCGCCCGCCGCTCGGCGCCCGAAGGCCGGCCGCCGGTGACGTGCGGGATGGCGCGGTCGGGCGAGATCAGCAGGGAGCGGGCGGCGAGATAGGCGGCGTCGGTGAGGCCGGCGACCGGCACGCGCACGAAATCCGGATCGGCGAGATAGAGGTCACGGTCGGCATAAGCCAGCCGCATGCTCTCGGCGATCAGATGCCAGGCGACCACATTGTCGCGGCCGAGCGCGCGCAAGTCGAAGCGCTCGAGTTGCTTCAATATGGCCAGCACCGTGGTGGCGCCCGACGAAGGCGGGCCCATGCCGCAGATCCTGTAGCCGCGATAGCTGCCGCAGACCGGGTCGCGCTCGCGGGCCTGATAGGTGGCGAGGTCGTCGGGGGTCATCGGCGAAGGGTTGCGCTCGGCATCATGGACGGCGCGCGCCAAGGCCAGCGCGTCTGGGCCGGTATAAAAGGCTTCCGGGCCGCGCGCCGCGATCCGCTCGAGCAAGGCGGCGAAATCGGGGTTGCGGAGCAGGGTCCCGACCGGCCTGGGCTGGCCGTCTTCCTGGTAGAATTGGGCGCGGCCCCAGGCCGAATGCCTCGCCAGCGAACCCGGGCCGGACAGCATCCGGTGCATGCGCGGGGTGATCCGGAAGCCGTCGCGGGCAAGGCCTATGGCCGGCTGGAACAGGCGCGCCCAGGCGAGCCGCCCGTGCCGCGCATGGGCCATCTCCATCAGCCGGATGTTGCCCGGGACGCCGACGCTGAGCCCGCCCGGCAGGGCCTCGCCGATCCGGCGCGGCTGCCCGTCCGGGCCAAGGAAGTAAGCGGGCGTGGCGGCGTGCGGCGCGGTCTCGCGGCCGTCATAGGAGGAAAGGCGGCCGGCCGCCTGGTCGTGATAGAGCAGGAAGCCGCCGCCGCCGCTCCCCGAGCTTTGCGGCTCGCCCACGGTCAAGGCGAGCATCGTCGCGAAGGCGGCGTCGGCGGCATTGCCGCCTTCGCGAAGCATCTGCACCCCGGCTTCGGCGGCGCGCGGGTCGGCGGCGGAGACGGCGCCGGTCGCAGCGGCCGGCGGCGGCCGTGCCGAATGGGTCGTGCAGGCACCGAGCAGCAGGGCGCAGGCAAGGAACAGGCTTCTGATCATGGCTGCGGCTTTTCAGTCCCGACCGCGTCCGTCAAGCGCGCGAAGCCGTGCCGGGCGAGCAGGTGCTTCAGCTCGCGGGCGATCTCCCGGGCGAGGCCGGGCCCCCGATAGACGAGCGCCGTGTAGAGCTGGATCAGGCTGGCGCCGGCCTGGATGCGCGCGAAGGCGTCGGCGCCGCTCTCGATTCCGCCGCCGGCGATCAGCGGCAAGGCGCCCCCCGTCGCCCGCCGGAAATCGCGCAGCCGCCGCAAAGCCAGCGCCTTCAGCGGCGCACCGGAAAGCCCGCCCGCCTCGCCGCGATGCCTCGAGGCGAGGGGTGGCCGCGAGACGGTGGTGTTGGCGACGATCAGCGCGTCGATCCGATGGTCGATCGCGGCCCGCGCGATGTCCTCCACCTCCGCCGCCTCGAGGTCGGGCGCGACCTTGAGGAACAACGGCGGCCCGGCGCCGCGCGCCTCGGTCACCGCCGCGAGCAGCTCGTCGAGCGCGCCCTTGTCCTGCAAGGCGCGCAGACCCGGCGTGTTGGGCGAGGAGATGTTGACGGTGAGATAGTCGGCGACTCCGAGCATCGCCCTGACGCCGGCCGCATAATCCGCGATCCGGTTGGCGCTGTCCTTGCTGGCGCCGATGTTGACCCCGACGATGCCGGCCCGGCGGTCGCGCGTCTCGAGCCGCGCCAGCGCCGCCGCCTGGCCCCGATTGTTGAAGCCGAGCCGGTTGATCACGGCGCGGTCCGGCGCGAGCCGGAACAGTCGCGGCTTCGGATTGCCCGCCTGCGGCAAGGGCGTCAGCGTCCCAACCTCGACGAAGCCGAAGCCGAACCCCAGCATCTGCCGCCAGACTTCGGCCTCCTTGTCGAACCCCGCGGCCAGCCCGACCGGATTGGGGAATATGAGCCCGGCGACCTCGATCGAGAGCGCCTCGTCGGGCGCGGCCGGCTTGCCCGCCGGCAGCCGCTTCAGCGCCGCGATCGTCAGCCGATGCGCCCGCTCCGCCTCGAGCGCGAAGGCGAGCGGACGGACGAGGGGGTAGAGCGCCATTGGCGGCGGCTATGGCAGGCGTCCCGCACCTGGTCAAAGCGCGCTTGATTTCAGGGCTGTCAGAGGCCACATGCCAATCGGAACGAATCAATCCGATTGGAGCTCATGCGCCTTTCCAGCCTTGCCGATTACGCCGTCGTGATGATGTCCGCCGCCGCGCGCCATTGCGGCCAAGCCAAGGTCAACGCCACGACCTTGGCGGCGGAGACTGGCATTCCCCTTCCCACCGCGCAGAAGCTGGTCAGCCGGCTGTCGAGCGCGGGCCTGCTCGATTCGAGCCGCGGCACCGGCGGCGGCGTCCGCCTCGCGCGTCCGCCCGCCTCGATCAGCCTCGCCGACATCGTCGAGGCGGTCGAGGGGCCGATCCAGATGACGACCTGCATCGACGCCGAGCGCCACGAATGCGCATTGGAAGGCGCCTGCCAGGTCCGCCCGCATATGAGCGCGGTCAACGGCGCCGTGCGCGGCGCGCTCCAGGGCGTCAGCCTCTCCAGCCTGGCGCGGGTGAAGGCATGAGCGCCGACGAGATCAACGTCCGCAACCAGGAGGCGCAGGACGCGGTCGACCGCGCCTCGACCTACGAATGGGGCTTCACCTCCGACATCGAGCAGGATTTCGCGCCCAAGGGTCTCAACGAGGACACGGTCCGCTTCATCTCGGCCAAGAAAGGCGAACCGGCCTGGATGCTGGACTGGCGGCTCAAGGCCTATCGCGCCTGGCTGACCATGAAGGAGGTGAGCTGGGCCAAGCTCGACATCCCCGAAATCGACTTCCAGGACGCTTATTATTACGCCGAGCCCAAGGCCAAGCCGAAGCTCGGCTCATTGGACGAGGTCGATCCCGAGATCCTGCGCGTCTACGAAAAGCTCGGCATCCCGATCGAGGAGCAGAAGGTGCTCGCCGGGGTCGCGGGCGCGCGCAAGGTCGCGGTCGACGCGGTGTTCGACAGCGTCTCGGTCGCCACCACCTTCCGCGCCGAGCTGCTCCGCGCCGGCGTCATCTTCCTCTCGATCAGCGAGGCGATCCGCGAATATCCCGAGCTGGTGAAGAAATATCTGGGCAGCGTGGTCCCGCAGAGGGATAATTACTTCGCCTGCCTGAACAGCGCGGTCTTCTCCGACGGCACCTTCGTCTACGTGCCCGAGGGCGTGCGCTGCCCTATGGAGCTTTCCACCTATTTCCGGATCAACGCCGAAAATACCGGCCAGTTCGAGCGCACGCTTATCGTGGCCGACAAGGGCAGCTACGTCTCCTATCTGGAAGGCTGCACCGCGCCGATGCGCGACGAGAACCAGCTCCACGCCGCCGTGGTCGAACTCTACGCGCATGACGATGCCGAGATCAAATATTCGACCGTGCAGAACTGGTATCCGGGCGATGCCGAGGGCAAAGGCGGCATCTACAATTTCGTCACCAAGCGGGCGATGTGCGCCGGCGACCGCTCCAAGGTCTCCTGGACGCAGGTCGAGACCGGCTCGGCGATCACCTGGAAATATCCCTCCTGCATCCTGAAGGGCGAGGCGAGCGTCGGCGAATTCTATTCGGTCGCGCTGACCAACAACCGCCAGCAGGCCGATACCGGCACCAAGATGATCCATATCGGCGCGAACAGCCGCTCGACCATCGTCTCCAAGGGGATCAGCGCCGGCAAATCGAGCAACACCTATCGCGGCCTCGTCCGCGTCAACAGCGCCGCAGAAAATGTCCGCAATTTCACCCAGTGCGATTCGCTGCTGCTGGGCTCGGAATGCGGCGCCCACACCGTGCCCTATATCGAGGTCCGCAACCCGACCGCCCAGATCGAGCATGAGGCGACGACCTCGAAGATCAGCGACGACCAGCTCTTCTACGCCATGTCCCGCGGCCTCAATGCCGAGGACGCCGTCGCCCTCATCGTCAACGGCTTCGCCCGCGAGGTGCTCCAGCAGCTGCCGATGGAGTTCGCCGTGGAGGCGCAGAAATTGCTGGGGATCAGCCTCGAAGGGAGCGTGGGTTGATGGATCGCGACAGAGACGATCTCAAGGACCTCTTTACCGGCGAGTTTGATGGCCTGCCCAAGTGCCCGGGTGACTGGCTTTCGGGCCCGATTAATATTCCTCCGGAGCCCGTGACGTCGCAACCCGAGATCGGAGGATCATCCGTTACTGACGAATCTCACGAATACGTGGTCAGAAAGCCCAATGC
>JBKJZJ010000236.1:0-5258 GCA_046715355.1 Allosphingosinicella sp.
GCAAGGCGCCCCTGCTCGATCATCTGGTCGAGCTGCGGCGCAGGCTGCTCTGGTGCGTGGTCGCTCTGGCCGTCGCGTTCGGTATTTGCCTGTGGCAGGCGCGGCCGATCTTCGGCTTCCTCGTCCAGCCCTTGCTCAGGGCCGGGCAGGGCCGGCTCATCTACACCAACATCTTCGAGGCCTTCTTCGCGGAGATCAAGGTCGCCTTCTTCTCGGCGCTGATGATCGCCTTTCCGATCATCGCCAACCAGATCTGGCGGTTCGTCGCGCCCGGCCTCTATTCGAAGGAGAAGAAGGCGTTCGCGCCCTTCCTCATCCTGACGCCCTTCCTGTTCATTGCCGGTGCGGCGCTGGCTTATTATGTCGCCATGCCGCTCGCGCTGCATTTCCTGCTTGGCTACCAGGGCAATGTCGGCGGCGTGCAGGCGGAGGCGATGCCGGCGATCGGCAATTATCTCTCCTTCGTGATGCGCTTCCTGTTCGGCTTCGGCATCGCCTTCCTGCTGCCGGTGCTGCTCATGCTGCTGGAGCGGGCCGGCCTCGTGACGCGCCAGCAATTGAAGCGCGGACGGCGCTACGCGATCGTCATCGCCTTCGTCCTCGCCGCGATCCTGACGCCGCCCGACGTGGTCTCGCAGCTGCTGCTCGCCGTTCCGCTGCTCGTGCTCTACGAAGTCTCGCTGATCGCGATCTGGTTCACCGAGAAGAAGCGCGCGCGGACCGCAGCCCAGAAGGACCCGTAAAGCCCGAGCCATAAAAAAGGGCGCCCCCGAAGGGACGCCCAGCTCCTCTGACCCCTCTCCGGGGTTCTTACATCTCGTCGTCGACCGCATTGGCGGCGGACTGGGCGTCCTGGCCGGCGCCGCGGACGGTGTTGCAGGCGGTGGCGGCGAGCAGGCTGGTGGTCAGCGCCAGAATCGCGAACAGCTTCTTCATCTCAATCCTCCTGAACCTGCGGCGCGGGCATAGGCGCGCGTCCGGTCCTTGATGCAGGTAAATGCCCGCGAGCCGCTTCGGTTCCCTCGTCGGCGCGCGATACAGCGCGCGCACGCGGCTGTGGCGGACCGGAAATAGCGGGGATAGCGGAAAGAAGTTGAGCCCGGACGCGCTACCGGGGGGGGGGGAGGTCGGCGCGTCCGGGCTCATGTTCTGGATAGCGAGAGCGGGGGGGCAAAAGGTCACTATCCAAAGCGACAAACGACGATCATGGGCGTCGGTTCCACCGATTCGCATTTTTTTGTGGCCGATTATTTTTTCGAATGCCGGCGCGGAAGGGCTAGCGGGCGAGCCGCCGGATCAGGTCGGTCCAATGGTCGACGTCGTTGTAGAAGGCACGGACCGGCAGCCGCTCGTCGCGGCCATGGGCGCGCTCGTCGACCGGGATCACCGCCCAGGAGCCGTCGACGCCGTAGACCGGAACGCCGCGGGTCCGGAAATAGAGGCCGTCGGTGGCCCCGGTGCTCATGTCCGGGATGATCGCGGCGTTGGGATGGCGGGCGCGCACGGCGGCGGTATAGGCTGAAACCACGTCCTCGCGGAGCGGCGAGGCATCGGTCGGGCGGGCGACGTCGACCGGTTCGACCGCGATATTGTCGGCGGCGCCGAGCTCTCGCAAGGTCGCCAGGACGGTGGCCGGATCGACGCCGGGGAAGATCCGGCAATTGACCGTGGCGCGCGCCAGCTGGGGCAGCGCATTGTCGGCATGGCCGCCCTCGAGCCGGGTGGCGACGCAGCGCGTCCGGGTCAGCCCGACTTCGGTCGGCGAGGCTTCGATGAGGTCGGCCGCCTCGTCGTCGGCCGGGTTGGCGAGCCAGCGGCGGATTGCGGCGGCGAGCGGGGCTTCGGCGGTGGTCGCGCGGTGGGTGAAATAGCCGCGCGTGGTCTCGTTCTGCATCGGCGCGAAGCGGTGGCGCTCGAGCCGCTCGAGCGTGTGGGCGAGCGCATATATCGCATTGTCGGGGCGGGGCCGGGAGCTGTGCCCGCCGGGATTGGTCGCGGTCAAGGTGTAGCTCTGATAGGTCTTCTCGGCGGTCTGGATGCCGAAGCCCAGGAGGGTGCCGTCGGCGAGGAAGGCGCCGCCGCCGGCATCGCCGTTGAGGGCGAATTCGATCGTCGAGGTGTCGAGCCATTGGCTGGCGGCGAGCTCGGCGCCGTTGCCGGTGGTCTCCTCGTCGCCGGTGAACAGGACGATGATCTCGCGTCCCGGCTGGAAGCCCTCGGCGCGCAGGCGGAGCAAGGCGGTGGTGATCGCGGTCACGCCCTGCTTGTCGTCCAGGGTGCCGCGCCCGTAGAAATAGCCGCCCTCTTCGGTAAGCGTGAAGGGATCGCGCGACCAATCCTCGCGCCGCGCTTCGACCACGTCCATATGCGCCATGAGGAGGATCGCCTTGCGCGCGGAGGGCCGCGCCGCGGGCCAGCGCAGGACCAAGGCGGCGGTCTCGTCATGGGGATGGATGGTGACGCCGGTGAGGCCGCCGGCGCGGAACTGCTCCTCGAGATAGGCCGCGAGCCGCGGGCTCGCATTGCGGCCTTGCACGGTCTGGAAGGAGATGGCGCGCGCATAGATTTCGCGCGCCTTGGCATGCCAGCGGTCGGCGGGCGGCGCGTTGGCGGGAGTTTGGGCCGAGGCGGCGCCGGCGGCGGCGAGGAGGCAGGCGAGGAGAGCGAAACGCATGGAGCCGGCTCCATCAGGCTAAGCGGGGGAATCAGAGGATTGGCGCGAATGCGCGGCCGGTCAAGCCTCAGCGCCCGGCCGTCTCCCCCGGGGAATATGGGGACAGTATATATTTTTCGGGCGGCGCCGGTGGGAAGCCCGGACGCCTGCCGGAACATATACTGGCCCCGTTCATCACTTAAGCTGAAAACGGATTCGTTGTCATCGTTTTTGTTGAATTGACAAATGCCCAGATCGCCCGCCGGATCATCCGGAGCGGTCGCCACGCGCTCCGCATCGAAAAATATACACTGTCCCCATTTTCAGCGCTCGGCCTTCTCCACCACGGCGATGCTGAGCGCGTAGAGGCCGCGCGCGGCGTCGTGGTCCAGGGTGGAGCGGAGCTGGCGGGCGAGGCCGGTGACGATCCGCTCGAACCGTTCCTCGAGCGCCGCGTCGCCGTCGGGCGGGCCGGCCAGCGAATCGACCTCGATCGAGAGGCGGGCGCTGCTCGGCCCGTCGCCGTCGAGCGCGATCGAAACCAGGCCGGCGCCGCGCAGCATGCCATATTCGGCGATTTCGGTGATCAGGAAGGCGACCGAGACCGCGACGTCCTGGGTCACGTAGACGGGACCGATGTCGAGGCGGATCTGCATGCCCGCCGCGCTCGGCGGCGCGGTGGCGCGCAGGTTCGCGGTCAATTCGGTGATCAGCGACTTGAGCGCGACGCCGCGATTCTCCTCGAGCTCGGCATAATGGTTGCGGTGGACGACGGCGAGCGCGTCGACGCGGCGCTGGATCGAGGCGTAGGCGGCGGCGACCTCCTCGTTGGGCGAGCCGCGCGAATGCAGGTTGAGGAGGGAGGCGACGACCTGGAGGTTGTTCTTCACCCGGTGGTGGACCTCGCGCACCAGCCTGGTCTGGCGGACCACCGCCGCTTCGAGCTCGGCCTCGTGGCGGGCGACGGTCATCGTGACCTTGGCGAAGGCCTGGCCGAGCGTGCCGATTTCGGCGGCGGGGCTGCTGACGGCGGGCAGGTCCACGCCCTGGTCGCCCGGCTTGTAGGCCGAGATGATTTTCTGGACCCGTTCCAGCGGGCGCAGCAAGAGCCGCTGGACGATGATCCAGCCGACCAGGGAGGCCCAGAGCCACATCAGGATCGGGGTCCCGACGATGAACATCTCGGTCAGGCTGATCGGCGGCGCCGGCATGCGCACGCGCAACTCATATTGCCCGATGGGGAAGGGATTCGCGGCGGAGACCTGCGGCGCGGCGGCGCCCGCCGCGGACATCGCGCGCAACGGCATCACCCGGTCGCCCTGGACGAGCTCGAGCGCGAAATCGCCAGGCAAGGCGGGCGTGTCGACCGCGGCGGCGAGCGTCGCGCGGTCATATTCGGTGACGCCTTCGACCTGGCCCGCCGGGTCGTAAAGGAAGATTTCGAGCAAGGTGCCGCCCGGCATGAGGGTCGCCCGGCCGATCTGGCCCCCCGCGGGCGGGATGGCGGGGACGGCGAAGCCGGGGGTCACGCAGCGCGGCGCCTCGCCGGTGCCGAAGACGGCGAAGCGGCCGGGGATGTTGGGCAGGCGGCCGAGCCGCTCGAGCGTGCGCCGGCAGATGGCGGCGGCATTTTCGCCGGCCTCGAGGATCGCGTCGCGCCCGGCGCGGATGGTGAAGGCGTTGCGCGACAGGGCCAGGGTGAATCGCTGCGTATGCTGGGCGAGCAGGGCCTGCGCCGCCTGCTGCGCATTGTCCCGGCTGACGCGGGCATTGTCGATCGAGGCGAGTATGGCGATCACCCCCAAGGGCAGCAGCCCGAGGCTGAGGATGATCCACATCTTGAGGCCGGTCGACAGGCGCCCCCAGCGGGAGGCCCGAGGCGCGACGTCGCTCACGGGAGCCGGGCCGCCATCCTCGCGATCAGCCGAGCTTCCCGAGCAGATCGAGCATTTCGGGCGGGATCGTTTCCTTCAGCGTGTCGTCATAGACCGTGCGCAGGGCAAGGCCGACCTCGCCGCCCGGGGGCCGCCTGCGCGCGCGGCGTTCGCCGGTCTTGGCGCCGATCTTGGCCCTGGCGCTGGCGGGAGTCTTGGCGTCGCTTGCGGACCTGCTCTGGTCCCGGCCTTCCCTGTCGTCCCGAAAGGTCAAACTTCTCACCCCTCACGGCCAATCGCGCCGATCCTCGCGGGTTCGTCCCGCAGGCAAATGTCGCTCAAGCGCAGCCGCCCCGCTGAACAAACGCATGATAGACGGCGGCCTCGGATAATCAGACCGCGCGGGCTTGGAAACAAAAAACTCCGACGTTTGTTCCACCTTGGCGCGAGGACGGGGCATGAGCGGATTTCGGGGCTCTTCACGTCCGTTGCGGTTGCATAAGTTGCGGCGCCCAATCATGAGGCCCGTAACGATTTGAAGGAGTCGCACCGACCATGTCGCTTGGCCAGGATCTCGCGCCGCATCTTCCCTTCCTCCGCCGCTACGCCCGCGCCCTGACCGGCAGCCAGACGCACGGCGACGCCTTCGTCCGGGCGACGCTGGAGGCGATCGTCGCGGCTCCGGACGCCTTCCCGCGCGACGTCGATCCCCGGCTCGGCCTCTACCGGAC
>JBKJZJ010000237.1:0-10109 GCA_046715355.1 Allosphingosinicella sp.
GCCCCGCATTCTCGTCGAGCCCGAGGCTCAGCGCCACCTCACGCTCCTCGCCGGGCTGGAGCGTGAAGGGATAGTCCAGCCATCCGCTGACGAGGCCCGATTCGTCTCCGTCGCCGGCGCCGCCGCCCTCGGGCGGGCCGCTGTCGAACCGGTAAAGGCGGACTTGGGGCGATCCCTGATCGAGCCAGACCCGGGGCACGCCGTTCACCGAGACCGCGCGTCCGTCCCAGGCCAGGCTCCGGATCGGGCTGACGCCGCCGGTGATGTTCAGGAATTGCTGCGGCGGGTTCACCTGGAACGGCCGCAGGTTCAGCATCAGCCGCAGCGGGCGGGCGGCCGCGCCGTCGTTCCTCAGGCGATAGCGCGCGACCAGGCGATGCCGTTCGGCGATGGCAGTGATCGTCAGCCGCCAGCCGGGGCCGCGCCACTCGACCGTCGGGATCGGCAGGTCGCCGTCGCGGAGCGACTGCACGGAGGTAATGTTATGCCAGCGCCAGCGGCCGTTTCCTTCGGCGATCATCGGCTCGATCGAGAAGCCGCCCCGGCCGACCTCGATCGCGCCGTCTTCGTCGATCAGTCCACTCTGGCCGCCGTCCGGCGTCGCCACCAGCGTCCAGTAATTCTGCTCCCCGGTGAAGCCGCGCGGAAATTCGCCGCGCGGCTCCTCGGCGGCCAGCGCGGCGACGAGCGCATTGGTGCTGGCGCCGAAGGCGAGCGGCCGCACCTCCACCTCGGCGAGCGCCGCGCTGTCCTCGAGCACGCGATCGATCCGGATACGGACGTAGCGGGCCTCGCTGTCGGGCATTTGCAGCCAGTCGCTCATGCCGTCGCCGTCGCGGATCGTGATCGCTTGCCGCCAGGTCCTCCCGTCCGCGGACAGGCTGATCTCATAGGCGGTCGCGGGCAGGAACGGCCTCCGCACCCAGCGCAGCACCAGCCCGCCGAATTCGCGCCGATAGCCGAGGTCGAGGATCAGCGCCGGCCCCGCCGCCGCCACCGTCCAGGCGGTCGCGCGGTCCCCGTCCACGGCCAGCGCCGCGCCTTCGCCGCCATCCGCGCTCGCGACGATGGCGGGGGGCACTGCGGGCGGCTCGGGCAGGGGCACGATCTCGAGGTCGTCGACCGCGATCCAGCCGCGCCCGCCGCCCGAGCCCGCCGCGACCACGAACTCGATCGCCGCCGTCCGGTGCAGCCTCCGGTCCGCGGTCGGGCCCCAGGCGAAGTCGATCTGGCGGCGGCGGATGCGGATCGTCTGCCATTCGCCGGGCGGGACATAATCGGCCTTGCGGTGCCACCAGACATTCTCGCCGCTTTCGTCGGTGAGCTTGATCTCCAGCGCATTGGCCGGGCCCTGGCCGCGCAGCCGGAATCGAAGCTCGAAATTGGCCGGCAGCTCGAGCGGCAAGGCGCGGCGCAGGAAGGCATAGCCCGAGCCGCGGCTGAAATCGTAATCGAGCCTCAGCCCGCCTTCATAGGGCCGCATCGTGCCGGTGACGCCGTCCGAGGCTTGCGCCCGCCAGGACGCCGGCGCCGCGAAATCGTCGAGCACGCGCGGTTGCTGGGCGAAAGCGGGTCCGGCAAGGACGAACAGAAGCAGGGCAAGGAACCGCCTCATCCCTTGACGCTGCCCGCGAGCAGCCCCTGCAAATAGTAACGCTGCAGCACCAGGAAGAGCAGCAGCACCGGCAGGATGGTCAGCACCGAGCCCGCCATCATCAGCTCATTGTCCTGGACATGCTCGCGCGACAGGGCCGCCAGCGCCACCGGCAGCGTGTAATTGTCCTGGTCGGTGAGGATGATCAGCGGCCACATGAAGTCGTTCCAGGTGGCGAGGAAGGTGAACAGAGCGAGCGTGATCAGGATCGGGGTCAGCACGGGCACCACGATCTGGAGGAAGATCCGCCCCTCGCCGGCGCCGTCGACCCGCGCCGCCTCCAGCATCTCGTCGGGAATGGAGAGCGCATATTGGCGGACCAGGAAGATGCCGAAGATGCTGGTCGCCACCGGCACCAGCACGCCGGCGAAGCTGTTGATCAGGCCGATCTCCTTCAGCATCAGGAACAAGGGCAGCATCGTCACCTGGCCCGGAATGACCAGAGCCGCGACGAGCAACTGGAAGATGCGGTTGCGGCCCTTGAAGCGCAATTTGGCGAAGGCGTAGCCCGCGGTCGCGTTGAACATCAGCGACAAGAGGGTGCCGATCGTCGCCACGAACAGGCTGTTGAGGAAATAGCGGGCGATGCCGGTGGTCTCGAACAGGGCGCGATAGGCGCTCAAGCTTGGCTCGGCGGGCAGGAGCGGCGGCGGGAAGCGGCTCGCCTCGCCCGGGCTCATGAACGACACCGAGACCATCCACAGCAAGGGGAAGAGCGCGAAGGCGGCGAGCAGGATGATGAGGGTGAGGCGCACGGCCCTGCCGGCTGGGGAGGGGCGGATCATGCCATGCCCCGCGCCCGGGCGAACCGGTATTGGAGCGTCGTGAAGACGATCATGATCAGGAACAGGCCGAAGGCGACCGCCGAGGCGAAGCCCAGATTCCACCATTTGAAGCCCTGATCGTACATGAAATAGAGCACGCTGACCGTGCTCTCGACCGGGCCGCCCTGGGTCATCACATAGGGTTCGGCGAAAAGCTGGAAATAGCCGGCCATGGTCAGGATCGAGACCAGGAGCAGCATCGGCCCGAGCGCCGGCAGGGTGACGTGGCGGAAGCGCTGCCAGCCATTGGCGCCGTCGATCCGCGCGGCCTCGTAGAGATCGTTCGGGATGGTCTGCAGCCCGGCGAGCAGGATCACCATATTGTAGCCGAAATTCTTCCACACGGCGAAGAGGATGATCGCCGGCATCGACGAGCGCGGATCGCCGAGCCAGTCGACCGGCGGCACGCCCGCGCTTTCCAGGCCGTAATTGATCATGCCGTAGCGGGTGTGGAGCAGATAGCGCCAGATCACCGCGACCGCGACCAAAGTGGTGACGACGGGGGCGAAAAGGGCGGTGCGGAACAGGCCGGTGAGGCGGGTGGCGGCGCCGTTCAGCAGCATCGCCGCGCCGAGCGACAGCCCGATCGACAGCGGCACGCCGACGATCACGAAATAGAAGGTGTTGCCGAGCGCCTTCCAGAAGAGCGGCGTCTTCACCAGCTCGGCATAATTGGCGAAGCCGACGAACTGCGTGTTGGAATAATCGGCCAGCGAATAGAGATCGAAATTGGTTAGGCTGAGCGCGAAGGCGAGCAGCACCGGCACCAGGAAGAAGAGGCCGAGCATGATCAAGGCCGGCCCGGCGAAGATCCAGCCCGCGAGCGAACGCCGCCTCATGCCGCCGCCCCGCGGTCCAGCATCCAGCGCCGGCGCGCGAGGATGCGGTCGGCGTCGGCGTCCATCGTCTCGCGGAAGCGGACTGGATCGATCTGCCCGGCCACCGCGCGCTCGGAAACGATCCGCAGCTGCTGCGCGATCCGCTCCCACTCCGGCACCGCGGGCGGCGGCACCGCGCGCTCGAGCTGGTCGCGGAAGGCGGCGGCATAAGGATCGCCGGCCAGCGCCGGCGCCCGCCAGACGCTGCGCCGGGCGGGCAGATCGCCGGTGAGCTCGAAGAAACGCAGCTGCACGTCGGGCCGCGACAGATATTCGACGAGCTTCCAGGCCTCCTCCTTGCGCTCGGAGCGGGCGAAGATGGCGAGGCTGGCGCCGCCGGCGATCGAGGCGCCCGGCCCCGCCGGCCCCGGCAGAGGCGCGGTCATCCAATCGTTCTGCCGATCGGGCGGCAGCCGGCGCTTGAACTCGCCGATGTTCCACGGGCCCGAAATGTAGAAGGCGAAGCGGCCGCGCGCGAATTCGTCATGGACGTTGGAGATCTGCGTGTTGCTGACGCGGGGCGCCAGTCCCTCGCGGAACAGGCCGAGATAGAAATCGGACGCGCGCACGAACCCGGCCGAGCGGAAATTGCCGTAGCGGCCGCCATCGCGCAGCAGCGGCTCGGGCTGCTGCAGGGCGAGCGCGAGCAAAGGCTCATATTCGTTCAAGGGGAGCAGGGCCGCATAATCGCCGGGCGCGGCGCGCGCCTTGATCGCCCGCATCGCGGCGAGCCAGCCCGCCCAGTCGGCGGGCGGGGCCGGAAAGCCGGCCGCGCCGAGCAGGTCGCGGCGGTAGAAGAGCAGGCGGGTGTCGGCGTACCAGGGGATCGCCCAGCTATGGCCGTCGATGACATTGGCACGCAGCGGGCCTTCGAAATAGTCGCGCGTGGCGATGGCGCGCGAGCCGCGCAGGCGCGCATCGAGCGGCTCGATCGCGCCAAGAGCGGCCAGCTCGGGCACCCAGCTCGATCCCAGCTGGGCGAGGTCGGGGGTCGCGTCGCCGGCGAAGGCGGTAAGCAATTTCTCATGCGCCGAGATCCAGGGGATTTGCTGGATGCGAACGCGGATGCCGGGGTTGAGCCGCTCGAACTCCGGCACGAGCTGGGCGAGGACCTCGCCTTCGCGCCCCATCGCCCAGAAGCGCAGTTCCTCGCGTCCGTCGCCGGGCCCGGCGCAGCCCGCCAGCGCGGCGAGCCCGCCCATGAGGACCGCGCGGCGGGTCGTTCTCATGCCGCCAGCCAGCCGCCGGCGAAGCCCGCGCGCTTGAGCCCGCGGCGCAGATGCGGATCGCCGCGCATCACCTGCCAGATAAGGCCGCTGCGGTGATTCTCGATCATCGCCAGGATCGGACCCTGGTCGATGCCGAGATAGTCGGTGTCGTACCAGCCCTTGCCGGGCACGATCCGGCCGTGGGCAAGCCGCACCGAGCGGTCGGTGAACGTCGGATTGAGCGCATCGAGGAAGCCGTAGCGGCCATAGAGATCGGCGCCATGATCGCGGCGCATCGCCTTGAGGGTCGGGATGCAGATTTCGGGCGCGAAGGCGACAGAGCCGCCGGCTGCGGTCGGCGACACCGTGCCGTCGTCATAATGGCCGGGACCGCGGGCTGCGTAGGAGCGGAACTGACGCTCCAGCCCGCCGATCCTGAGTGTGACGTCGGCGGGGCCATCGCAGGCGGTGAGGCCCCAAAGGTCTCGGCCGTAACCGCGCCAGCCCATTGGATTGGCCCTGGCGTAAGCGGCCTGCGCCAGCGTCGCCCGGCGGCTGTTCGCGAAATAGTCGATCCCCTTCGAACGCATGAAATCGTCCTGGATGCCCCGGAAATCGACCCAGATGTGGCCGTATTGGTGCCAGAACATCGGCGCGTAGCGGATATAGTCCTGGCCGAGTTCATGGCCCCACAATTCGGGCAGGCCCGCGGACCAGAGCCGCCAGCTTTCCGGATCGAGCCCGTGCTCCGGAGCGCCGAGCGCGAGGATGTAGACCAGCATCGCCTCGCTGCGCGCGATCCAGTCATGGGGGAGGAAGCCGCTCTCCGGATTCCAGCCGAGCGCGACCCGGTTCGGCCGCGCCTGCGTCCAGCGCCAATCGACGCGCGCGTAGATGCTCTCGGCGAGCTCGCGTATCTCGAGCTCTTCGGGCCGGTCGAAATAGCCTTTGGCGAAGAGGATTCCGCCGAGCAGCAAAGCGGTGTCGACGGTGGAAAGCTCGGTCCGCTCGAAGCGGGCGCCGGTCTCCATGTCGACGAAATGGTAGAAGAAGCCCTTGTGCCCTGTCATGCCGACGGGCGCGTCGCCCTGCGGCGCATTGGCGAGGAAGCGCAGCGTCGCCAGCACCCGGGCCGCCGCCGCGCGCCGCTCCACGAAGCGGCGCTGGACGCCGATCGGATAAGCGGTGAGCGCGAAGCCGACCGCGGCCATGCTGGCGAAGGACGGGCGCGGCCAGCGGTCGCGCGCCATCCCGTTCTCGGGATTGCTCGTCTCCCAGAAGAAGCGGAAGGTGCGCCGCTGCAAATCGTCGAGGAAGGCCTCGGTGCCGGCATCGGCGCGGCCGGGCCGACCGAGGCCCGTCGCGCAACCGGCGCCGAGCCCGGCAAGGCCGAGCGCGGTCATCCTGATAAAATCGCGGCGGGTCGTCACGGCGTCACTCTTCACCTGCCCGGACCGGCATTCAAGGTGCCGGAGCCGCACGGCGCGGCTCCGGCGCATGAAGGCTAGAAGCGGAACGCCGCTCCAAGCTGGAAGCTGCGCGGGGGCCCGGCGAGCGCGTTGGGCACTCCGAAATTCGGGTTCCCGCCGCAGCAGGTGAAGCCGTCCGCCCCGCCGAAATTGTCGTGGTTGGTCAGGTTGAACACTTCCGCCGACAAAGTGAATTCGCCGCCGTTGAAGATGGAGAACGTCTTCTGCACCCGAAGATCGAGCTGGAAGAAATCCGGCAGCTCGTCGAAATAGCCGAGCCGGATGTTGCCGGGCTGGAACCCCGTCGTGGCGTCGATGACGAAGAAGGGGATGCCCGAGCCATAGGTCATCAGGCCCGACAGCCTGAAGCCCCAGGGCAGATCGACGATTCCGTTGACGACGAGGCGATGGCGCTCGTTGCCGGCATTGGGGACGAAGTCCTGCGCGCCGATATTGGGATAGTCGAAGTTGAACGATGTGCCCCGCTCGCGCGACCAGGCGAGCGTATAGGCGATCCCGCCGCCCCACCCCGAGGATCTCGTATAGGGCTTGTCCACGGTCAGGTAGACGGCGTCGTAGCGCGTCGCCCGCGTGTTGAAGGCGACGACGGCGTTACTGAAACCGTTGGTCATCGGGATGAAATCGTAAAAGCCTGCGCCATTGGTGGTCTGCGTCCGGTTGAGCGGCGCATAGCCGATCTGGTCGCGGCCGATGATGTGGCTGTAGCTCAGCGAGGTCCTGAAGATCCCGAAACGCTGGCGGATGCCGATGCTGAACTGGTCGGTATAAGGCGTATTCAGATCGTTGGGGATCGCGCGAAGCTCGCTCGTCCCCGGCGAGGTGGGATCGGCGGCGAGGCTGGCCAGCAATGCCGCGAACCCCGCGGGCGTGAGATAGTTGGGGTTCCACATGATGGTCGGCCGCCCGTCGCGCGGCTGTCCGTTGCTGGAGAAGAGCAGCTCGCCCTGGCGATATTGCCGGAGCAGAGTCTCCTCGGCGGCGCTGCGGAACAGCGTACGGTCGTAATAGCGCCCATAGCCGCCGAAGATCACCGTGCGTTGATCCGCGTTGACGTCATAGGAAAAGCCGATGCGCGGCGCGAAATTGTTCCAGTCCGTCTTCCGGTTGTCGCCGTCCGAAATATAATCCTCGACGTCGAAGAAATCCGGCGTCCTGGGGTCGGCGCCCAGATTCCGCAGCGCCTGGGCGGCCGCGGGCGAAGTGACGAAATCATTGTTGCGGGCATTGGTGTCGACGTCCCAGCGCAGGCCGAGATTGAGCGTCAGATGCTCGTTAATCTCCCAATCGTCCTGGGCGAACAGGCCGATCTGGGTCGTGCTCGCCTCGACATTGGGGTCGCCGCCGCCGAAGCGGACATTGGCCGGGAAGGCGAAGCTGAGATCGTCGGCGGGGCCGGGCCCGCGCGCGTCGCGGACGAACTCGAACTGGGGATTGGCGAACGGGCCCGACCCGCCGACCCTATAGTCTTGGAAGGAGAGGCGCAGGCCCAGCTTGATCAGGTGGCTGCCGTGCCAGTCGACGTCGGTGAGGCTGAAATTGTTGCGGAAGGTGATGCCCTCCTGCTGAACCTCCTGGAAATCGGCGCGGCCGCCGACCTGAATGACGCCCTGATAGATCTGGCCGAAGCCCGCGGTGCCGAGCGAGCCGAAGGCGAGGTTGGAGCGCAGATAGTCGACGCTGGCCTCGTTGACGAAGCCGTCGCCGTTCCAGTCCCAGCGCAGCCGGCCGGTATAGACGTCGTTATCGACGTTGGTGCCGCGCTCGCGCGCCGCCTGGCCGCCAAAGTCGCGCAGGTCGCTCTCGATCCGCACGCTCCCGCTCAGCTCGACGAGGTGGTCCGCGCCGGCCTGCCAGGTCAGTTTGGCGAAGCCCAGATGCTCGCGGAACGGGCTCGCGAAGCTGCCGCGGAAATCATCGACGTCGAACGGCAGTTGCGCCTGCAGGGCCGCGTCCCCGCCGGGGGTCACGGTGTTGGCGCGATCCTGGATGTTCGCCTCGTAGCTGGCGAAGAAGAAGAGATTGTCACGGACGAGCGGCCCGCCGAGCGCCGCGCCATATTGATAGCGAGTGAGGTCGGGCTCGGGGAAATCGCCCCCCGGATTGTTGCGGCGGTTCTGCAGCACCAGCGCGTCCGTCGCGATCATGCTGTCATCCTGATAGGTGCCGAAAATCTCGCCGCGCAAATCGTTGGTGCCCGAGCGGGTGACGGCGGTGATGATCGAGGTGCCGGCATCCTCATATTCGGCCTTGAAATTGGAGGTCAGGACGCGGAACTCCGCCACCGCCAGCTGCGAGAAGGGATTGCCGCGGCTGACGTCCTGGCCGATGATGCCGCCCTGGTTGATGTTGCTGCGCAGGCTGACGCCGTCGATGAAGACGTTGACCTGCGGCCCGCCGAAGCTGTCGCCGTCGCGATTGACGCCGACGCCGGCGCCGCCGAAGGTCTGGCGGAACTCGGTCTGCAGCACCCTGACGCCCGGCGCGAGCGCCGCGAAATTGATGAAGTTGCGGTTGTTCTGGGGCAGGTTCTGGATCTGGTCGCTGGAGACGTTGGTGCCGATTTCCGACGTCCGGGTCTCGCCGAGCCTGGTGCCGACCACGAGAATGTTGCCGTCCTCGCCCGGCGCCGCGGCCGTTTCGGCCGGCGCCGCGGTATCGAGGTCAAGCGTGGCGGCCTCACCGACCGAGACGATCACCCGCTGGGTGACCGCAGTGCCGCCCTCGGCGGCGACGCTGATGTCGTAAGTGCCAGGGCGCAGGCCGGGAAGGACGTAGGAGCCGTCCGGCCCCGCAGTGGCCGTCGCGACCGAGCCGGTATCGACGTTGCGCGCGGTGACGGTCACGCCCGCCGCCGGCGCCGCGCTGGTGGTGACGCTGCCGCGGATGGTGGCCGTGGTGACCTGGGCCAAAGCCGGCGTTGCCGCAAGCAGGGTGGTCGTGAGCAAGGCGGCCGAGAGCGCGCGGCGGACGGTCTTGAACGATCTGGATCCGGTCATGATTTGGCTTCCTCTTCTTCGATGCTGCGGCTTTCCTGCCGATCTGGATATGCGGCGCCCGACGAGGCGCGGATGACGAGCTCGGGCGTGAACGTGCGGCTTGCGCCGGGCGCGCCGGTGGCGAGAATCTCGGCGCAGCTTTCGACCGCCTGCCGGCCGAGCTCGGCGATGGGCACGCCGACCGTGGTCAGCGGCGGATCGAGGAAGCGGCTGATCGGGATGTCGTCGAAGCCGGCGAGCGCGATATCGTCCGGGACCTTCAGGCCCGCCTCGCGCAGCGCCTGCAGGCAGCCGATCGCCATCATGTCGTTGCCGGCAAAGATCGCGTCCGGCCTCGGCCCGGCGAGCAGCAGGGCGGCGGCTCGGGCGCCCGATTGCTCGGAAAAATCCCCCGCCACGACCTGCTCCGCGACACCCCCTTGAGCGGCGAGCGCGTCGCGATAGCCGGCGAGCCGCTGCGCCGATTCGAGATTGCCGGGAGGCCCCGACACGAAGGCGATCCGCCGATAGCCGGCGTGGAGCAGATGTTCGGTCATGGCGAATGCGCCGGCATGATTGTCGATCGCAAAGCGCGGATGACCGCCGGCATCGCCGCCGCTGCCGAGCAGGACGAGCGGGGTGCGGCCGCCGAGGGCCGCCGCCAGCACGCCTTCGTCCGCATAAGGCGACATGACCACCATCGCGTCGACCCGGGTGCGCATCGCGCGCAGCACCGTCGTCGCCTCATGGGGGTCGCCATGGGAATGCGAGAGCAGGAGATGCAAGCCCCGCGCCCGGGTCGCCATATCGATGCCGCGGATGAGCTCGGAGAAGAACTCGCCATGGAGATCGGGCAGGATGACGCCGATCGTGTCGGTGCGCCGGGTAGAGAGCGAGCGGGCGCCGCTATGCGGAACATAATCGAGATTGGCCGCGGTCGCGAGGACGCGCGCGCGCGTCGGCTCCGAAACCGTGCCTGAGCTGTTGAAGACGCGCGAGACCGTCGCGACCGAGACGTCCGCCGTGCGGGCGACGTCGCGGCTCGTGGGGGTACACACCCCGCCCCCCTCCCCGGCGGGT
>JBKJZJ010000238.1:0-12695 GCA_046715355.1 Allosphingosinicella sp.
ACCCAGAGCGAGGCAGGTGGCGATCACGCCGGCGCTATAGGCGAGCGCCTCGCGCCGCGCTCCTTTCTGGGTCTCGCCGGCGCGGGCGAGGCCCATCGCCTTGAGGCTCAGGATCGGAAAGACGCAGGGCATGATGTTGAGGATCAGCCCGCCCAGAAGCGCGCCGAGCAGGGCAAGCAGGAAGCCCTGGCTTTCGGCGGCCGGATCGCCGCGCGTCGCCACCGGCGTGCCCGCGGCGGGGACAGGGCCGGGCCGCGCGGTCAGCGACAGGCCGATGCCGGGCCGCAGCTGGAGCACGCCCTCGATCGCCTGCAACGCGCCCGCGCGGGGCGCGGCGGCGCCTTCGACGATGAGCATGTTGCCGTTGCGCGAGATCGCTTCGGGCTGAGCGTAGACGAGCGCGTCGGCGGTGGCGGGGAAGAAATAGGGGTCGTCGAGCGCGGTCCCCGGGCTGAGCGGGATGGCGAGGCGCAGCCGCCCGCCCGTCACTTCGAACCGCGCCGTCTCCGCCATCGGCCGGGGCAGCGCCCGGCGGTAGCCGTCGAAGGCCGGGTTGCGCGCGCCGGGCGCGCCGGTGCGCAGCTCGACCGAGACGCTGGCGGTTTCGGGCACGCACAATTCGAGCGTGCAGACCAGATAATCGAGCCGCGCGTCGATCGGAAAGGCGACGCCGGGCTCGGCGTCGGCCGGCACGCGGACCGCGACCAGCAAGGCGTAATCGCCTTCGTATACATAATTCATGATGCCGGACGCGATCAGCCGGCGCGGCACCGGATATTGGAGCGGATCGGCGGCCCAGCCTTCGGGCAGCCGCCAGCGGACGGTGGGCGCGGCGCCGGCCTCGCCAGGATTGCGCCAATAGCCGTGCCAGCCCGGCTGCGGCCGCATCACGAAAGCGAGCGTGACCGTCGATCCCGGCGCCGCCGCCGCCGTCTCCGCGACCAGGCTCACGTCCATATGATTGCCGCCGGCCGGCCGCGCGAGCTGGGCCGGCGCGGGCGCGCCGGGCGTCAGCAGCGCGAGAAAGGCGAGCAGCAAAAGGAGGAGGCGGCGCATCAGCGGGCGGCTATAGCAGGCTTTGCGGGCCGTGCACGGCCTTCAGCCGGGCATGCGCTTCGCCGAGATGGGCGTCGGCGGCGGCGCGCACGGCGGGGCGGATCGCGGCGGCGCCGGGGCGGTAGAGCGTGTCCGGATGCTTGGCGTGCCAGCGCGCGATCTCCTCCATCGCCCGGCGCGGGGCTTCGTCCGGGTCGATGCCGAAATGCGGGAGGATCGCCGCGAAGAACGCCTCCGGCAGCGCGGAATGATCGACGAAGAGGCCGCCGTCGGCGGCCAGCGCCGCCTCGCAGACCCGCGCCAGCGCCATCGCGCAATAGACCTCGTCCGGCATCGCGGCGCCGTCCTCGATGCCGTAGAGGCCGGGCGGGGTGAAGGCCGGCGCCAGCTCCGGCGCGCGCATGATCATTTGCGAGGCGATCACCTCGGCCGGGTCGCGGTGGAGAAACAGCCACGGCACGCCGGGAAAGGCGCGGCGGAACAGCGGCAGCGCAAGCGCCGGCCAGGCGGTGAGCTTCACGAACCAGCGGTCGGACGACCGCCGCCCGAGCGCGCCGACCATCGCCCGCAGCGCGGCGGCCCGCGCATCGTCCGGGACGGCGGGCCCCAAGAGGATCCGGAGCATCGCGTCGATCGGCTCGGCTTCGGAAATGACGACGGCGCCGGGCAGGGCGCCGAGCATGCGCGCGACCAGGGTCGAGCCGCAGCGCGACATGTGGAAGATGAAGCCGTCCGGCGCGCGCAGCCCCTCGGGCGGCCCGCGCAGGAAATCCTCCAGGCCGGTGCGGCAGCGCAGCAGCCGGTTGAACGGCCGGGCGAGCGCCTCGCGCACCGCCTCTGCGAAGAAGCCCCCGTCCAGCGCCGCGCCGCCGAAATCCGCCCAATCGACGGCGGGCGACCCGTCCGCCTCGCGGGCGACGCGATAGGGCAGCCAGCCAGGCGGCGGCCAGGCGGTGCGCCGGAGCCGCGCCGCTTCCAGCCGGACCGCGCCGATGGGGTCGGGCGCGACGAGCGGTGCCAGATCCTGGGGCTGCATCGGGATGTCGTGCCGCGCGGCGATGGCGCGGGCCGCCTCGACGAAGGCCTGCGGCGTCTCGCACGCCGCCAGCTCGGCCTGCAGCGCGGAATCGGCGGCGACGAGGGTGCGAAAGGTTTCGAGCGGGTCGGTCACCCGCCGCAGCCTAACCGGCCCCGCCTTCGCTTGGAAGGCGGGCGATTTTAGCGCCGCTCGAAGCGGACGATCTGGGGGTCGAGGCGGTTGTTCTCGATGGTGATCGGCTGGCCGCTTTCGTCGGCGACGAAGGAGGTGCGGCGGGTCAGGCCCGGGACGAGCCCGGCTTCGTTGTCGGTGATGGCGAGCCCGGCCGAGCTGTGCTCGGTGCCCTCGGGCGCGACCATGATGAAGGCGCTGTAATTCTCCTTGTTCGCGCCCTGCACGAAGCTGTTGCGGGCGATCGAGCCGGTGGCGCCGTTGCTAAGGTCGATCATGTAGTTGGTGGCGGTCCCCGCGCTGTCGTCGAAGCTCGAATCGCTGACCTCGATGCGCTCGCCCCGGCTCTTCACATAATGGCCGCCGGTGCCGCGCTCGAAGCGGCTGCGGGTGACGATCAGCGGGCCGGTGCCGCTATTGTAGATGGAGTGGGAACAGCCGCCATCCTCCGGGCAGCCGCCGAGGCCCGAGAAGGTCGACTGGTCGACGCGGACCGTGCCGCGATTGTCGTTGGCGACGAGAATCCCGTTCTCGCCGTCGCGGAAGAGCGATTCGCGGACCAGCAGCTCGCCCGATTCGAGGCGGATGCCGGCGCCGTTGCCGTCTTCCACGCGGACGTTCTGGAAAATGAGGCCCTCGACCCGCGCCGAGGCGCCGCCGAGCACCAGGGCCGCCTTGCCCTCGCAGGCGACGCCGTCGAAGACGACGCTGCCGGGCTCGCGCGCGACATAGGCGATCCGGCCTTCATTCTGCACCGCGCACATCCGGTAGCTGCCGGGCGCGATCAGGATGGTGCCGTTGCCGCCGCCGATCGCGGCGACCGCTTGCGCGAGATCATCGTAGGTCTCGCCGCTCTCCTGGACGGTGAAGGGCGCGGTGGCGCCGCCGGTCTGCGCCGTCAGCGGCGCGGCGAGGACGACGAGGCAGGCCAGAGCGAGCATGATGCAGAAGGTGCGGTTCATTGCCGCGGCCTGAGCCGCCGCGGCGCCGCTGTCGAGGCGGGAACGGGGTTAATGAAGGCCGTGGCCCTTTATGGGACGGCGGCCGGGCGAATGCTTCACCTCCCCGTCATTCCGGCGAATGCCGGAATCTCTTTGCCTTTCCAGCCTTTGCATAAGAAAAGTGGGATTCCAGCTTTCGCTGGAATGACGGGGAAGGGCAAAGCGTGATGCGGTTGCGTTGGGTCTGGGTGCTGCTTCTGCTCGTTGGCCCGCCCGCCGCTGCGCAGCCGGCCGGCCCCAATGCGATCTGGTACACGATCGTCGCCGAAAATGGCGACGTGCTGGGCTACGCCTCGCGCGAGACCGTGGCGGGGCGGGGCGGGCGCGAGATCGTCGATTCCAGCGAGATCAGGCTGCAGGAGGGCGCCGATCCGACGCGGCGCATCGTCGAGCGGACGGTGACCCGGCTGGACGGCAATGGCCGGCCTGTCTCGATCAATGCCTCCATGCAGCAGGGCCCGTCCTGGTCGCGGATCGAGGCGCGGATCGGCGCCGACGTCGCCGAGATCGTCCGCCAGGCGTCGGGCGAGCGGCGGACGATGCGGCTCGCGCTGCCGGCGGGCGTCCGCTTCGACGGCGGCGAAGGGCTGCTCGCGGCTTGGGATCCGGCGGCGACGCCGCGCCTCGAATTCCAGAATTTCAACATCGGCGCGCAGGTCGTGGAGCGCATCACCATCGAGGCGACAACCGGCGCGGCGGCCGATGCGCAGGGGCGGATCACGGCCTTACGCAAGCGCTACGAGGGCGCCGAGCTGCGCGCCGTGGCCCGGCTCCTGCTCGACCGCGATCGCCGCCTGCTCGAGATCGCCCAGCCGATGTTCGGCACCAGCATCGCCACCCGCCTCGCCGATCGCGAGACCGCGCTCAGGCCGCACCGGCCTTATTCGCTGCTGCGCAGCGCGATGATGCGCTCGCCCTTCCGCATGTCCGACGATGCGGTGCGCGGTCATATCCGCTACCGCTTCGCCTTCAAGGACGGGATCGAGTTCCCGCTGCCCCAGACAGGCGAGCAGCGGGTGTCGGCGCGGCCGGGCGAGGCGATCGTCGACATCTGCCGCACATGCGGGCCGGGCCTCGCCACCGACCCGGCGACCCTCGCCGACGCGCTGCGGCCGACCTTGTGGCTGCAGAGCGACGATCCGCGCCTGCGCGCCATCGCCGCGCCGATTCGCAGGTTGCCCGTCAACGGCGCCCGCAAGATGGAGATGCTGCTCGAGCGCGCGCGGCCCTATCTCCTGGACATCAACTTTACCGGCCATTTCTCGGCGCTGGAGACGCTGTTGCGCCGGTCCGGCGACTGCACCGAGGCGGCGGTGCTGCTCGCGGCCTTGGGCCGGGCGGCGGGGATCCCGACGCGGGTGGTCAGCGGCGTCGTCTATTCGCGGCTTCGCTATCACGGCGTCAGCAACGTATTCCTGCCGCACTCCTGGGTGCTGGCCTATGTCGACGGGCGCTGGAAGAGCTTCGATCTCGCGCTCGATACCTTCGATTCGACCCATGTCGCGCTGACCGTCGGCGATGGCGACACGCGCTCGATCATGGCCGCGAGCCAATTGGCCAGCCTGCTGCGCTGGGAGGAGATCACCGAAGTCAGGGCGCGGCCGAGGTAAAGGGGACAGTTACTCGTTACTGTCCCCGCTCAACCTAGCGGCCGGCCGGGGCCGGTGCGGCAGGGGCCTTGCCCACAGGCGTGCTCGCCGAATCATCCTCGTAGACGACCGGCAGGGTGGGCAGGGCGCGATCGGCCGGGTCCTCGGCGCGGGCTTCGGCGCGGTCCTTGCTGGCGCCGATCACGATGATGCGGGTGCCGGTGTCCGCGCTCTCCTGCATCGCGCCGATGACGACGATGCGCGTGCCGGTGTCCTGCTCCTGCGCGGCCGCGACGGTGGGCGCGACCAAAGCGGCCGCCGCGAGCAGAGGGAGCTTGTAGGAAGCGAAGAAGGCCATGACTCGTCCCCTTTCACGACTTCCATAGCCCAAAACGCCCCGGCCGTCAGTCTTATTCGGCGGGGCCGCGCAGATCGCGCTGCGCGGGCGCCTGAGTTACGGGGACACTATACTTAATTCGATACGGCGGCGGTTGGGTCAACGCGCGAGGGGCAGAATTAAGTATAGTGTCCCCGTAATTTAATCGGCGGCAAGTCAGTCCAGATTCGGCCTCAGCCAGCGTTCCGCTTCCTCGAGCGGCACGCCGCGCCGCGCGGCATAGTCTTCGAGCTGGTCGCGGCCGATGCGGGCGACTCCGAAATAGCGGCTGTCGCGATGGCCGAAATAGAAGCCCGAGACGGCGGACGCCGGCAGCATGGCGAAGCTTTCGGTCAGCGTGATCCCGGACGGGCCCTCATTGGCGCCTTCGCCGACCAGCAGCTTGAACAGGACCGGCTTCAAGCTGTGATCGGGGCATGCGGGATAGCCCGGCGCGGGGCGGATGCCGGTATAGCTTTCGCGGATCAGCTCGGCATTGGTGAGATGCTCGACCCCGGCATAGCCCCACACGCTCTCGCGGACATGGCCGTGCAAGCGCTCGGCGAAGGCCTCGGCGAGGCGGTCGGCGAGCGCCTTCAAAAGGATGTCCGAATAATCGTCATTGTCCGCCTTGAAGCGGGCGAGATGCGGCTCGATGCCGTGGACGGCGACCGCGAAGCCGCCGATCCAGTCCTCGCCGGCCGGGTCGATGAAGTCGGCCAGGCACATATTGGCGCGCCCCTCGCGCTTTTTCACCTGCTGGCGCAGCATCGGGAGCCGCACTTCCTTGTGCTGCTGCGAAGGCAGGAGCCCAGCTGGGTCCCCGCCTTCGCGGGGACACAGGATGACGAGATCGTCCACCTCCCGCCGGCAGCGCCACAGGCCGACCGTGCCGCGCAGGGTCAGCCAATGCTCGGCGACGATCTTGTCGAGCATTCCTTGCGCGTCGGCGAACAGGCTGGCCGCGCTCTCGCCGACGACGGGGTCGGTGAGAATGGCGGGATAGTTTCCTGCGAGCTCCCAGGCGCGGAAGAAGGGCGTCCAGTCGATGCCGTCGCGCAATTCGCGCAAGGGCCAGTCGTTGAAGCCGTGGATGCCGGGCCGGCGGGGCGCCGGCGCCTTGCCTTCGGGATCGAAAGCGAAACAATTGGCGCGCGCCTCGTCGAGCGTGGCGAGCGCGCTGTGGCCGCGGCCGGCCCGAGTCTCGCGTATGTCCTGATAGTCGGCGCGGGTCTTCTCGATCAGCGGCTCGCGCTGCGTGTCCGAGACCAGGCTGGAGGCGACGCCGACCGCGCGGCTGGCGTCGACGACGTGGATCACCGGGCCTTCATAGGCCTGATCGATCCTCAGAGCGGTGTGGACCTTGCTGGTGGTGGCGCCGCCGATCAGCAGCGGCAGCGTCATCTTGCCGCGCTGCATCTCGGTGGCGACCGTCACCATCTCGTCCAATGAGGGCGTGATCAGGCCGGAAAGGCCGATCATGTCGGCATTGTTCTCGTTGGCGGCCTTGAGGATGTCGGCCCAGGGCACCATCACGCCCAAATCGATCACTTCGTAGCCGTTGCACTGCAGGACGACGCCGACGATGTTCTTGCCGATATCGTGGACGTCGCCCTTCACGGTCGCCATCACGATCCGGCCCTTGGCGGTGGAGACGCCCGATTTCTCCTTCTCGGCCTCGATATAGGGGATGAGGTGGGCGACCGCCTTCTTCATCACGCGCGCCGATTTCACCACCTGCGGCAGGAACATCTTGCCCGATCCGAACAGGTCGCCGACCACGTTCATGCCGTCCATCAGCGGACCCTCGATCACCTCGATCGGCCGCGCGGTGACGAGCCGCGCTTCTTCGGTATCCTCGACCACGAAGGCGTCGATGCCCTTGACCAGCGCATGCTCGAGCCTTTTCTGCACGGTCCAGCCGCGCCATTCGGCCTCGGCCTTCTCGCGCACCGGATCGGAGCCGAGATATTTCTCCGCGATCGTCACCAGCCGCTCGGTCGGATCCCCCCCTTCTTTTGGGCGGCGGTCGAGGATCACGTCCTCGCAGGCTTCCCTGAGTTCCGGGTCGATCGTGTCGTAGACGTCGAGCTGGCCGGCATTGACGATCGCCATGTCGAGCCCGGCGGGAATGGCGTGGTAGAGGAAGACCGAGTGCATCGCCCGCCGGACGGGCTCGTTGCCGCGGAAGGAGAAGCTGAGGTTCGAAAGCCCGCCCGAAATGTGGACGTGCGGGCAGCGCGCCTTGATCTCGCGGCAGGCCTCGATGAAGTCGAGCGCGTAGCGGCGATGCTCGTCGATCCCGGTGGCGACCGCGAAGATGTTGGGATCGAAGATAATGTCCTCTGGCGGGAAGCCCTCGGCGACGAGCAGCCGGTAGGCGCGCGAGCAGATTTCGACCTTGCGCTCCCTGGTGTCGGCCTGGCCGGTCTCGTCGAACGCCATGACGACGACCGCGGCGCCGTAATCGCGGACCAGCCGCGCATGGGCGAGGAACTCCTCCTCGCCCTCTTTCATGCTGATCGAATTGACGATCGGCTTGCCCGACACGCATTTGAGCCCGGCCTCGATCACGCTCCATTTCGATGAGTCGATCATGATCGGCACGCGGGCGATGTCGGGCTCGGCGGCGATCAGCTTGAGGAAGGTGACCATCGCCGCCTCGGCGTCGAGCAGGCCCTCGTCCATGTTGACGTCGATGATCTGGGCGCCGTTCTCGACCTGGCTCCGCGCGACCTCCACCGCGGCCGCATAATCGTCGGCCATGATCAATTTCTTGAACCTGGCCGACCCGGTGACGTTGGTCCGCTCGCCGATATTGACGAAGGTCGCGGATGCTCCCTCTCCCCTCTGGGGAGAGGGTCGGGGAGAGGGGGAGTCTTCGGAGGTTGCGGCGTCGGTCATTTCATCTCTGACTGAAGGTGGCGGGGGCACTGCCCCTCTCCCAACCCTCTCCCCAGAGGGGAGAGGGCTTTTAGGCGGCTAGAATCATCGGCTCGATGCCGGCGAGCCGGGTGCGGCGCTCCACGGACGGGATGGCGCGCGGGGCGTATTCCTTCACCACGTCGCGGATCGCGGCGATATGCTCGGGCGTGGTGCCGCAGCAGCCGCCGACGATGTTGACGATCCCCTGCTCGGCCCATTCGCGGACCTGGCCCGCGGTGGTCGCCGCGCATTCGTCATATTCCCCCAGATCGTTGGGCAGGCCGGCATTGGGATAGGCCATGACGAGCGTGTCGGCGAGCGGCGACAAGGCCGCGATATGGGCGCGCAGTTGGGCGGCGCCGAACGAGCAGTTGAGCCCGATGGTCAGCGGCCGGGCATGGCGGACCGAGGCCCAGAAGCTTTCGATCGAATGGCCCGAAAGATTGCGCCCCGAAAGATCGGTGATCGTCATCGAGAGCATGATCGGCAGGTCCGGGTCGACGCGGCGGGCGGCGTGGATCGCGGCCTTGGCGTTCAAGGTGTCGAACACGGTCTCGATCAGGATGAAATCGACGCCGCCTTCGACCAGCGCCTCGATCTTCTCGACATAGACGTCCGAGACGGTGTCGAAATCGACCTCGCGATAGCCGGGATCCTCGACATTGGGCGAGAGCGACAGGGTCTTGTTGGTCGGCCCGAGCGCGCCCGCGATCCATCGCGGTTTGCCGTCCACCTGGCTCGCCGCATCCCCGACCTCGCGGATGATCCGGGCGGCGGCGATATTGATCTCGCGGACCAGGGCTTCCGCGCCGTAATCGGCCTGGCTGATCCTAGTGGCGTTGAAGCTGTTGGTCGCGAGGATGTCGGCGCCCGCGTCGGCGAAGCTCCGGGCGATCGCGCGCACCACGTCCGGGCGGGTGAGGTTCAAAAGGTCGTTATTGCCCTTCTGGTCGCGGGCGAGATCGAGCGGGCCGCGATAATCGCTTTCCGCGAGCTTGCGCCGCTGGATCTCCGTCCCATAAGCGCCGTCCTTGACCAGGATGCGCCTGGCGGCCTCGGCCCTAAGCTGATCGGCGGCGTTCATCGTCAGCTCCTCCGTGTTCCTGCGGAAGCAGGAACCCAGCCTGGGCTCCCGCTTTCGCGGGAGCACGTTTCCGAAACGGGTCCCTTCGGCCTCAGCCCGAGCAAATGGCAGATGGCGTAGCTGAGCTCCGCCCGGTTGAGCGTGTAGAAATGGAATTGCCTGACGCCGCCCGCATAAAGCTGGGCGCAGAGCTCCGCCGCGACGGTGGCGGCGACCAGCTGGCGTGCGGCGGGGAGATCGTCCAGCCCCTCGAACAGGCGGTCGAGCCAGACCGGGATCGAAGCGCCGCACATCGCGGCGAACTTGCGGGTCTGGGCGACGTTGGAGACGGGCAGGATGCCGGGCGTCATCTCGGCGGTGATGCCGGCGGCGGCGACCTGGTCGCGGAACCTGAAGAAGCAATCGGGCGAGAAGAAGAACTGGCTGATCGCGCGGTCTGCGCCGGCGTCGATCTTGCGCTTGAGATTGTCGAGATCGTGGACCGCGCTGGGCGAATCCGGATGGCATTCGGGATAGGCCGCGACCGAAATCTCGAACGGCGCGACCTTTTTCAGGCCCGCGACCAGCTCGGCGGCATTGGCATAGCCTTGCGGGTGCGGCGCGAACCCCTTGCCCGCCTCGGGCGGATCGCCGCGCAAGGCGACGATATGGCGGATCCCCGCGTCCCAATAGGCGCGCGCGACGTCGTCAATCTCCCCCCGGCTCGCCTCGACGCAGGTAAGGTGGGCGGCGGCATGCAGGCTGGTCTCGCGCTGGATGCGCACCACCGTGGCATGCGTCCGCTCCCGCGTCGACCCGCCCGCGCCATAGGTCACCGAGACGAAACGCGGCGCCAACGGCTCCAGCGTCTTCACGCTCTCCCACAGCACCTGCTCCATCTTCTCGGTCTTCGGCGGGAAGAATTCAAAGCTGACCGCGATATCCCCCGCGGCGCTCTCGAAGAGCGGCCGCCCGGGCTGCGACAAGGCGGTGGCGAGCGGGCTCACGCGGCGGCCCCACGGGTCGATCGGGCGCAGAGGAGGGCGACGGCCGGGCTCATATTTGCGGATATAAAGATATCTTTATATCCGTCAAGTTAACGGCGGTTATGTGCCCGACGTAGAATGAGGGTTCGACCTACGGCTGGATAGGTCGGCGCACGGGAAATGAAATCACGCTGAGTGAGTGCATCCTTGTGGGCGCTCACGTGCGGCCAGAAATCAACCTTGGCCGAGGTTTGATCGCAGTCGTGTCCGAACGTTATCGAGAATTCGATCCAGCGAGTCAAAAGCCTCCACCCAAACGGCGTCCTCATAGGCCCCTGTTGCGCGTTCGACATTCTGCGCGGAGCTAAACATCGCATGCCTAGCTCGATCCGCGGCCTCTAAGGGATCATCGAAGTTTTCGCCTAGGTGCGTCGCTAGGAGCGATTGGCAAACCATTTCGAGTGCCACAATACGCCCATGAAGCTGGCGCATGTTCATCTCAACTGTGCGTCTAAAATCTTGGTCCATCGGCCCGCTCTCAATTTGTCAACTGCATACTGCCACGTGTCGCCGATAGTCGCGAGTCCAGCGCTTGAGAAGCGCCCGCTAACTCGAGGCCAGCGTAAGGCCTAGGTGGCCACTGCGTGAGGCCGCCAATAGGTTAGGCGCTTGCCGATGATCCCGGCAAGGCCCGCAGTCGCCTGCCGCGAATGACTGCCCTTCCAATGTAGGATTTTCCCTGCCAGCCTCGCCCGACTCGGCGAGGCTCCGCCCGCCGGCGGCTCTTTCTCAAAGTAGACTCGGTTTCGACCATGTCCGTACAGTTGTTCCCCGGCGAAGGCCGGGGCCCAGGCCCGGCGCTCGCCGGGCTCAGGCGCGGCAACCTTGCGAAAGCCTTCGGCTCCTGGACCCCGGCCTTCGGGGTCCCCGCAAAGTACTACTTTGCGGGGTGCCCCTTCGCCGGGGAACGCTCCGGACCCTCAGCGCGAACCCCTGGCATGTGTCCGAGTTGTCAGGTTTACCCCGCCGAGCGCGTCACCCGGACGCAGACTCTAGGCCACCACCTTCAGCCTCTGCTCCGGCCGCGTGCCGAGCCAGATCGTCACGGTCAGCTCGCCGCCCTCGAGATGCTCGACGACGCGGCCCTCGAGGCCCGCATCCTCCATGTGCCGGAGCATCGCCTCGTCGGCGAAGCCCAGGCGGACATGGGCGCGTTCGGCGCGCAGCTCCTCGCGCTCGTGCGGGGCGAAATCGACGATCAGCAGGCGCCCGCCGGGGCTAAGCAGCCGCGCCGCCTCGGCGACGGCGGCGGCGGGGTTCTGCGCATAATGCAGGACCTGGTGGATGATCACCGTGTCGGCCGCCTCGGCGCCGAGCGGGAGCGAATACATGTCGCCCTGGCGCAGCTCGGCGGAATCTAGGCCGGCCTGCGCGAGCTTGGCGCGGGCGAGGCGGAGCATTTCCGGGCTGCGGTCGATGCCGAGCGCCTGCTCGGCGCCGGGGGCGAACAATTCGATCATCCGGCCGGTGCCGGTGCCGATATCGACGAGGCGGCCGATCGGCGCGCCCGCAAGCGCGCGGGCGATCGCCGCCTCGACCTCGCTCTCGGCGACGTGCAGCGAGCGCAGCGCGTCCCAATGGCGGGCGTGGCCGGCGAAATAGCGCTCGGCGGCGGCGGCGCGGTCGGCGCGCACCGCGGTCAGGCGGGCGGCGTCGGCGGCGGTCCAGGGATCGGCGCCGTCGATTTGGGCCCAGCGCTCGACGAGCTGGAGCAAAGGCTCGGTGCGCGGGCGCGGGCCGAGGCTCAGGAACACCCAGCTCCCTTCCTTGCGGCGCTCGGCGAGGCCGGCGTCGATCAGGATGCGGACGTGGCGCGAGACCCGCGGCTGGCTCTGCCCCAGCACCTGGGCGAGCTCGCCGACGCTAAGCTCCATGGCGCTGAGCAGCATCAGGATCCGCAGGCGGGTCGGATCCGCAAGCGCCGCGAAGATCTTGGGGGCGTGGGCCATGGGTACGGATATAAAGATTTCTTTATATGGGGGTCAAGCGTGGCGCGGCGAGGGCCGCCGGCCAATTCACAACCTTTTTGGTAGACTTGGGTAATCGCTTGGCATAAAGTCTTGGGTGCTGGAGGATGTGGCGAGAGGCTGGGCCGCTCGTTCGCGTCCGCCGGCACACTGGTTCTCCTCGCGAACCGCAACCGCATTTGAAGGAAATGACCGTGAAGAAGATCGCCCTTACCCTCGCCGCCGTTTCGGCTCTCGGCCTTACCGCCTGCAACAGCAACAGCGCGGCCAACAACGCGGCGAATGTCATCGAGAACACCACCGAGAACGCCGTCGAAGACATTCGCGATGCGAATAACGAAGCCAACGCCGACATCAGCGACGGCCGGAACACGGTCAACGAGTCGCTCGAGGCCGGCGGCAACGTCGTCAATGCGACCTCCTCGGCTATCGCCAACGAGACGAAGTAAGCGGCTCTCCGCC